>NZ_JBIBHJ010000003.1:0-423631 GCF_042956945.1 Streptomyces sp. NPDC008150
GCCTGCTGCGCGACGTGGCGGAGAACCGGCAGCTCGGCGACGTCACCACGCTCACCGACTCCGGCGTCATGGACCTCATCCAGGCCAAGCTGCCGTCCTCGGCGAACGAGGACTGAGGCGAGGCCCGATCGCGGACGTCCGCGGACCGTCGCGGACGCCCGCGAACCCGTGGCGGTCTGACGGAGTTCCAAGCGGGAGCGGCGGCCGGAGGCGGTCGCGCGGCGTCGTCGCGGGAGGGCGCGCCGGACGGTGAAGTTCACCGTCCGGCGCGCCCTCCCGCGTTCGCCGCCCGCCGAACGACTCGTCCTTCTCACATAGGCTGGCGTGGCGGACCGGCGCGAGGCGCGGTCCGAGGGTGTGCCGGGAAGTCTGGTCGGCAGGTCTGTTCGTCCTGCCCGCCCGTCCTGCTCCCCTCGCCCCCCGGAGGTTCTCCCGTGGCACCGCCCCGCACGACCGGCACCGACGGCCCCGACATCCCCGGCGGCCCCGACGACGGGACCGTCCGCAGGTTCCTCGGCCGCCTGTCGCTGCCCGAACGGAACGCCGTCGCGGACGCCCTGCGCGCGGAGACGGTGGGCGGGGTCCTGCTCCTGATCGCGGCGATCGCCGCGCTGGTGTGGGCGAACGTCCCCGCGCTCAGCTCCGCCTACGAGACCGTCGGGCACTACCACCTCGGCCCGTCCGCCCTCGGCCTCGACCTGTCGGTGGAGCACTGGGCCGCGGACGGTCTGCTCGCCGTCTTCTTCTTCGTCGCCGGGGTCGAACTCAAGCGGGAACTGGTCGCCGGCGACCTGCGCGACCCCCGGGCCGCCGCGCTGCCCGTGGTGGCGGCGCTGTGCGGCATGGCGGTGCCCGCGCTCGTCTACTCCCTCACCGCCGGGCTCGGCGGCGGTTCGCTCGCCGGGTGGGCGGTACCCGCGGCGACCGACATCGCGTTCGCCCTGGCGGTGCTCGCGGTGGTCGGCACGTCGTTGCCCAGCGCGCTGCGCGCGTTCCTGCTGACCCTCGCGGTCGTGGACGACCTGTTCGCGATCCTGATCATCGCGATCTTCTTCACGGACACCCTGAACTTCGCCGCGCTCGGCGGGGCATTCGCCGGCCTGGTCCTCTTCTGGCTGCTGCTGCGCAAGGGCGTGCGCGGCTGGTACGTGTACGTACCGCTGGCCCTGGTGATCTGGGCGCTGATGTACAACAGCGGCATCCACGCCACCATCGCCGGTGTCGCGATGGGCCTGATGCTGCGCTGCACCCGCCGCGAGGGGGAGGCGCACTCCCCCGGTGAGCACATCGAACACCTGGTGCGGCCGTGGTCGGCCGGGCTGGCCGTCCCGGTGTTCGCCCTGTTCAGCGCGGGTGTGCCGCTGTCGGGGCACGCGCTGGGCGACGTCTTCACCCGGCCCGAGACCCTGGGTGTGGTGCTGGGCCTGGTGGTCGGCAAGACGGTGGGCGTGTTCGGCGGCACCTGGCTGGCGGCCCGCTTCACCCGGGCCTCGCTGAGCGAGGACCTCGCGTGGGCCGACGTGTTCGCGGTCGCGTCGGTGGCCGGCATCGGCTTCACGGTCTCCCTGCTGATCGGGGAGCTGGCGTTCGACGGCGACGTGGTGCTGACGGACGAGGTCAAGGCGGCCGTCCTCGTCGGTTCGCTGATCGCGGCGATCCTGGCGACGGTGCTGCTGAAGATGCGGAACGCCAAGTACCGCCGCCTGTGCGAGAACGAGGAGCGCGACGAGGACCACGACGGCGTCCCGGACATCTACGAGGAGGACAACCCGGCGTACCACCTGCGCATGGCGGAGCTGTACGAGAGCCGTGCGGCGGAGCACCGCCGTACCGCCGAGCGGCAGAGCGCCGAGCGCGCCGCCGCCCGCCCCTCCGCGGCCTCCGGCCCGGCCGGCCCCGACCACCGGGACCCCCCGTCCGCCCCGCCCGCGGTACCGCCGTCGGCTCCCCCGTCGTAGCACCGCGAGCGGTCCGCCGTACGGGCGAACGGGGCGTCACCGGACCGCCGCCGGGCCGCCGTCGGAGCGGGTCCGGGGCGACTCGGGCGTGCCGAAGTGAAGGGCGGGGCAGGCGCCGGGAAGCACCGTCCGGCATGATCTGACGAGACGGAACATGTGACGAGTCCGTACGCACACGGACGAAGACGCACCGGCGTACCGGTAGTAACAGCACGGTAGTAACAGGTAGTAACAGCAGTAGTTGAAGAGACGCAGCAGACGAGACCGTACCCACCCGGTCGGAAGAGGGAGAACGCGATGAGCGCACCCGACGGCAGCCCGGTCGGCGCCGAACGCAGCATCGGCCAGTTGTTCGCCTCGGCGACGACCGAGATGTCCGCGCTGGTGCACGACGAGATCGCGCTGGCGAAGGCGCAGCTCAAGCAGGACGTCAAGCGCGGTGCGACCAGTGGCGGCGCGTTCACGCTGGCGGCCGGCGTCCTGGTGTTCTCGCTGCCGATGCTGAACTTCGCGCTCGCGTACGGCATCCGGACGTGGAGCCACTGGAACATGGCGATCTGCTTCGTGCTGTCGTTCGCGGCGAACGTGCTGGTGGCGGTGCTGTTCGCGCTGGTCGGCATCGTCTTCGCGAAGAAGGCCAAGAAGGGCCGGGGCCCGCAGAAGGTGGCCGCGTCGGTGAAGGAGACCGCGGTCGTCCTGCAGAACGCGAAGCCGCACCCGCGTCCGGCGCTCGCGGACAGGTCGCCCGAAGCCGTCGAGGCTGTGGCACGCTCGTCCTCATGACGGATCCCGCCACCCCTTCGGCGCAACCCGCCTCGGTCGTACGCCTCGACGGTCCCTGGACCCACCGGGACGTCGCGGCGAACGGTGCCCGCTTCCACATCGCGGAGATGGGTGACGGGCCGCTGGTGCTGCTGCTGCACGGCTTCCCGCAGTTCTGGTGGACCTGGCGGCACCAGATGGAGTCGCTGGCCGAGGCCGGGTTCCGCGCGGTGGCCATGGACCTGCGGGGTGTGGGCGGCAGCGACCGCACCCCCCGCGGGTACGACCCGGCGAACCTCGCGCTCGACGTCACCGGCGTGATCCGCTCGCTCGGCGAACCGGACGCGGCGCTCGTCGGCCACGACCTCGGCGGCTACCTGGCCTGGACGGCCGCGGTGATGCGCCCCAAGCTCGTGCGGCGGCTCGCGGTGTCCTCGATGCCGCACCCGCGGCGCTGGCGCTCCGCGATGCTGGCCGACGCGCGGCAGAGCGCGGCGAGTTCCTACATCTGGGGGTTCCAGCGGCCCTGGGTCCCCGAGCGCCGGCTGGTCGCCGACAACGGCGCGCTGGTCGGGCGGCTGCTCCGCGACTGGTCCGGGCCCCAACTGCCCGACGACAAGGCCGTGGACATGTACCGCCGGGCGATGTGCATCCCGTCCACGGCGCACTGCTCGATCGAGCCGTACCGCTGGATGATGCGGTCCCTGGCCCGGCCGGACGGGATCCAGTTCAACCGCCGGATGAAGCTCCCGGTGCGGGTGCCCACGCTGCATCTGCACGGTTCGCTCGACCCGGTCATGCGCACGCGCAGCGCCGCGGGTTCGGGCGAGTACGTGGAGGCGCCCTATCGCTGGCGGCTCTTCGACGGCCTCGGGCACTTCCCGCACGAGGAGGACCCCGTCGCCTTCTCCACCGAACTGATCAGCTGGCTCAAGGACCCCGAGCCCGACCGCTGAGCACGGCGGGCGGCACGGTCGGCGACGGCGACGCGGACGCGGCGGGTCGGTACGGGGCGGCGGAGGGCGGCACGGGGCGAGGGAGAGCCGCGCAGGGCTGCACCGGGTGGCCCGGAGAGGCGCGGCCCGGCGGTCGCCGGTGACCGTGCGGATCGGGTCGCCTCCGTAACGTCACCCCCTCCTCGCGTCCGATATCCGGACGCGAACACCTGTCCTACGAACGGCCACATGCCCTGCGCATAGGCCAATTGAGGGGGTTCGGACGCGGTTATCGACCTTGGGGCGGGGGCAGACGTCGGGGTATGGGCTGGACGCACGACTACAGTGACGCAGCACGCAACCGCCGCTCCGGGAGCGGCCTGAGCTCGGCCGGGCAGGGCGCAGCCCCGCGACTGGCGGGCACGGACCTGCGAGTGGGGATTCCGCACATTCTGCGCCGCCGGGCCCGCTGGGTCTCGGTGAAGCTGCGCCATCCCCGCAACTGACGATCGGGCGCCGCCTGTTCACGGACCCGGGCCGGGTCCGGCATCAACAGCCTCGCGAACCCGCCCAGTTGGCGCCGTGGGGTCGACCCTCTCTCCAGGTTCCGGAACGAACTGCGTTTGTTCGCACGCTTGTTGGCGCACTGCCCCCAACACCCGTGTCACAGAGCACAGTTGTCGGTCCCGACCTGCTGGTTCGCCGTGCGGCCCTGGGTGATGTCCTGCTGGATCTCGTCGGCGGTCAGGGCGTATCCGGTGTCCGCGTCGTCGAGCGACTTCGCGAACACGACGCCGTACACCTGGCCCTGGGGCGTGAGCAGCGGACCGCCCGAGTTGCCCTGCCGGACCGTGGCGTACAGCGAGTAGACGTCACGGCGGACGGTGCCGCGGTGGTAGATGTCCGGGCCGGTGGCGGTGATGCGCCCGCGGACGCGCGCGGAGCGGACGTCGTAGGCGCCGTTCTCCGGGAAGCCCGCGACGATCGCGCCGTCCCCGCTGGCCGCGTCGTCGGCGGTGAAGCGGAGGGCGGGCGCCTTGAGGTCCGGGACGTCGAGGACGGCGATATCGCGCCGCCAGTCGTAGAGGACGACCCGCGCGTCGTACAGCCGCCCCTTGCCGCCGATCTGCACGGTGGGTTCGTCGACGCCGCCGACCACGTGCGCGTTGGTCATGACGCGGCGGTCGCCGAAGACGAAGCCACTGCCCTCCAGCACCTTGCTGCAGCCGGAGGCCGTGCCCACCACCTTCACGATCGACTTCTGGGCGCGCGCGGCGACGACGCTGCCCTGGAGGGCGGGGTCGGGCGGCTGGACGTCCTTGATCGGCTCGTCGGAGAACGGGCTGAAGACCTGCGGGAAGCCGTTCTGCGCGAGAACCGAGGAGAAGTCGGCGAACCAGGTGTCGGCCTGCGCCGGCAGGGCCCGCGACACGCCGAGCAGCACCTTGGAGCCGCGCACCTCCTTGCCGAGGGTCGGCAGCGTGGTGCCCGCGAGCGCGGAACCGATCAGCCACGCGACGAGCAGCATGGCCAGGACGTTGACCAGGGCCCCGCCGGTGGCGTCCAGGGCCCGAGCGGGCGACCAGGTGATGAACCGGCGCAGTTTGTTGCCCAGGTGGGTGGTCAGGGCCTGGCCGACGGAGGCGCACACGATCACGACGATCACCGCGACGACGGCGGCGGTCGTGGAGACCTCGGAGTTGTCGGTCATGGCGTCCCAGATGACGGGCAGCGCGTACACGGCGACCAGTCCGCCGCCCAGGAAGCCGATCACCGACAGGATGCCGACGACGAAGCCCTGGCGGTATCCCACGACCGCGAACCACACGGCGGCGACCAGCAACAGGATGTCCAGCACGTTCACCGCTTCAAGCCCCGCCTCGTCACGTTCCGGTCAGCACACCTCGGCCGCGGTCGTGGCCCGGGACGGCGGCGGGGTCCGGGACGGCGTCCTGCCGGAACGACCCGAACGGCCCCCGGACGGCCCGGAGAACACGGCACGGGTGCCACCCTGTCACGACCATCGATCAAGCGGGACCTGCTTCTCCCTGTCCCAGGGCCGCTCCCAGCCCGCGTAGTGCAGCAGCCGGTCGATGATTCCGGCCGTGAAACCCCACACCAGGGTGGATTCGACCAGGAATGCCGGGCCGCGGTGGCCGCTGGGGTGGACCGTGGTGGCCCGGTGCGCGGGATCCGTGAGATCCACCACGGGCACCTTGAAGACCCGGGCCGTCTCCGCGAAGTCGACGACGTCGACCGGGCTCGGCTCGCGCCACCAGCCGAGGACGGGGGTGACGACGAAACTGCTCACCGGGATGTAGAGCCGGGGCAGCACACCGAAGAGCTGCACACCGGACGGGTCCAGCCCGGTCTCCTCCTCGGCCTCGCGCAGCGCGGCGCGCAGCGGACCGTCCGTCAGCGGGTCGCCGTCCTCGGGGTCCAGGGAGCCGCCGGGGAACGCGGGCTGGCCGGCGTGCGACCTGAGCGCGCTGGAGCGCTGCATCAGCAGCAGCTCGGGGCCGCGCTCGCCCTCGCCGAAGAGGATCAGCACCGCCGACTGCCGGCCGGTGCCGTCCTTCGGCGGGAGGAAGCGGCTGAGCTGGTGCGGCCGGACCGTGCCGACGGCGCGGACGACCGGGTCAAGCCAGGCGGGCAGGCCTTCCGTCGTCAGCTCCACGGGGAGAGCGCGGGCGGTGTCGTGAGCGGGGCCGGGGCCGCCGCGCGAACTGTCCGTGTGCGTCACCCGCACCCCCCTCGCTCCACTCGCCCTGTCCGTCTTTCCGGACCCGCCTGTACCGCCCGTACCGCCCGTACCGCCTGTCCCTGCTGCGCTGCGCGCACCGCGCGCCCTGGTGATCCCGGGCCGTCCGGCACTCGCGGAATTCGGGGTGCGCGCACGTTCAACGCCCGGTGGCGCGGCGATCGTTCCCCCATCAGGCGCCCAGCGGCGGGGCCGGCCGGCCGCCCGCGTCCAGGTACGACTGCGGAGGCTTCAGGCGCTGGCCGGGGAAGCCGCCCTTCTCGTACTTGAGCAGCTTCTTCGCCTTCTCCGGGTCGGTCTCGCCCTCGCCGTACGCCGGGCAGAGCGGGGCGATCGGGCACGCTCCGCACGCGGGCTTGCGGGCGTGGCAGATACGGCGCCCGTGGAAGATCACGTGGTGCGAGAGCATCGTCCACTCGCTCTTCGGGAACAGCTCGCCGACGGCGGCCTCGATCCGGTCGGCCTCCTTCTCCGCGGTCCACTTCCACCGGTGCACCAGCCGCTGGAAGTGCGTGTCCGCGGTGATCCCAGGCTGGCCGAAGGCGTTGCCCAGGACGACGAAGGCGGTCTTGCGGCCCACGCCGGGCAGCTTGACCAGGTCTTCGAGACGGCCGGGCACCTCGCCGCCGAACTGCTCGGCCAGCGCCTTGGACAGCCCCATGACCGAACGGGTCTTCGCCCGGAAGAACCCGGTGGGCCGGAGGATCTCCTCGACCTCCTCGGGCTGCGCGGCGGCCAGGTCCTCCGGGGTCGGGTACTTGGCGAAGAGCGCCGGGGTCGTCTGGTTGACCCTCAGGTCGGTGGTCTGGGCCGACAGGACGGTGGCGACCAGGAGTTGGAAGGGGTTCTCGAAGTCCAACTCCGGGTGCGCGTACGGATAGACCTCGGCGAGCTCGCGGTCGATGCGGCGGGCCCGGCGGACGAGGGCGGTGTGCGACTCGGTGGAGGGGTCCACCGCGGCGGCGGCCGAGGCGGCGGCACCGGTGGCCGGCTTCTTCGCGGTGGCCTTCTTCGTGACCGTCTTCTTGGCGGCCGGCTTCTTGGCGGCCGTCTTCGTGGCAGGGGCCTTCTTGGCCGGCACCTTCTTCGCGGGAGCCTCCGCGGTGGCGGTCTTCTTCGCGGCGGTCTTCTTCACGGCCGCCTTCTTCGCAACGGCCTTCTTCGCGGCGGTCTTCGCGGAAGCCGTTCCGGCGGGAGGCGACTCCCTGGCCACGACGGTCTTCGCGGGCGCCTTCTGGGCGGCGACCTTCCGGCCGGGCACCTTCTTCGCGGAGCCTCCGGAGCCCGCCTCAGACGCTTCCGGCGCGTCCGACGCGACCTTCTTGGCGGCCGTCTTCTTCACCGATGGCCCCTTTGCCGTATTCGTCACTTTTTTCACCGTTCGCGCTCTGTTCGCCCATGGCGCAATCGCCGCGCTCCGACGCCCGGACGACCCCCTCGGCCTGTGCTCCCACCGGCGATTCGCACACCCGGCCAGCCTAGGGCCCGGCACCGACATTCGCTCCGGACCCCGAAGATCCGCCCCCGATTGGCCCCCTGCCGCTTACCCCCGGACAGCCGTGCGGCATCCTTGTGACAGATCACACTGTTTGGACCGTCCGGCAAAATGGGGAACACGGACCCCTGGCACACACGGGGGAACAGATCCTCTGAGCAGGTCGACAAGGAGAGAACTCGTGGACGACGTTCTGCGGCGCGCCCCGCTCTTCGCGGCGCTCGATGACGAGCAGGCCGCGGAGCTCCGCGCCTCCATGAGTGAGGTGACCCTCGCTCGCGGCGACTCCCTCTTCCACGAGGGCGACCCCGGCGACCGGCTCTACGTGGTCACCGAGGGCAAGGTCAAGCTGCACCGCACATCCCCCGACGGACGCGAGAACATGCTCGCCGTCCTTGGCCCCGGCGAACTGATCGGCGAGCTGTCGCTGTTCGACCCGGGCCCGCGCACGGCGACCGCCAGCGCGCTCACCGAGGTCAAGCTGCTCGGCCTGGGCCACGGCGACCTCCAGCCCTGGCTGAGCGTCCGGCCCGAGGTGGCCTCCGCGCTGCTGCGTGCCGTCGCCCGCCGCCTGCGCAGGACCAACGACGCGATGTCGGACCTGGTCTTCTCGGACGTCCCCGGGCGCGTGGCACGCGCTCTGCTGGACCTGTCGCGCCGCTTCGGCGTGCAGTCCGAGGAGGGCATCCACGTCGTGCACGACCTGACGCAGGAGGAACTGGCGCAGCTCGTCGGCGCCTCCCGCGAGACGGTCAACAAGGCACTGGCCGACTTCGCCCAGCGCGGCTGGCTCCGCCTGGAGGCCCGCGCGGTGATCCTGCTGGACGTGGAGCGGCTCGCCAAGCGCTCCCGCTAGGCAGGGCGTACAAGGGCGTACACCGCCCCGAAGACCGCGAGGTGGGCCCCCTTCACGGCGAAGGGGGCCCACCGCCGTTCCCGGGCCACTGCGCCCCCGCTCGCGGCGCTCCCGGCGCTGGACGCCTTGTAGCCCGTGCCCGTACCCGTGCCCGTGCCGCGCGGGGCCCCTCCGGGGATCAATCCGCTGGCGGTTGACGACGGGGCCGGGGCACAGTGCCCCCATGCGCGACACGGACCACCGGGACGGCCCGGACCACCGACCGGACCACCGGTCCCGCCCCGAATCGCGTCCGTCGCGTCCCGGGCTCGACGCGGACGGCCACATCGCGCGCGAGGGGTCCCTCGCCCGCGTCCCGGCCGCGTTCGCGCCCGTGGTGGCCGCCGCGCGTGACCGGCTGCCCGCCGTGTTCGGGCGACGGCTGCACAGCGCGTACCTGTACGGCTCCGTGCCGCGCGGCACCGCGCGCGTGGGGCGCAGCGACCTGGACCTGCTGATCGCTCTGCGGGACAGGCCGCAGCCGGCCGACATGGCCGCGTCCCGCGCCCTCGACGCCGAGCTGGACGCCGCGTTCCCCGAGATCGACGGCGTGGGCACGCTGGTCGTGGGCCGTGAGCAGGTGCTGAGCGAGCCGGAACGGTACGACCTGGGGTGGTTCGTGGCCTGCCTGTGCACGCCGCTGCTCGGTGAGGATCTCGCCGTCCACCTGCCGCGCTACCGCCCGACCACCCTGCTCGCCCGGGAGACCAACGGCGACCTCGCGGCCCACCTCGGGCGCTGGCGTGAACGCATCGCCGCCGCCGAGGACTCCGAGGCCGCCCGCAGGCCCCTCGTGCGGTACATGTCGCGCCACCTGGTGCGCACCGCGTTCACCCTCGTGATGCCGCGCTGGAACGGCTGGACGAGCGACCTGCGCGAGATGGCGGCCGCCTTCGCGACGTACTACCCGGACCCGGACCCGGACCCAGACCCGGTACGCGCGACGGGCGACGGGCACCCGGGCCGCGCCACCCAGGTGCGCGCGGCGGCCGAGTACGGGTACGAGCCGGTCGGCGATCCCGCGGTACTGCGGTCGTACGTGGACGACGTGGGCCCCTGGCTGGCCGCCGAGTACGCGCGCGTGCACGGCGTCCCGGCGGAGCGCCCGCAGCCGGGGTGACGCCCTCCGGCAGGGCGCCGCGCGGCGGGCGCGAGGTGGCCCGGGGCGGCTACAGCCCCCGCGACTCCGGCAGGATCAGCCCGTGCTCGTGCAGGTAGTCGAGCTGCGCCAGCACGGACAGCTCGGCGGCGGGCCACAGCGCGCGGTCCACGTCCGCGTACACGTGCGCGACGACCTCGGGAGCGGTGCGGTGGCCGTCCTCGACGGCGGTCTCGACCTGGGCGAGCCGGCCGGCCCGGTGGGCGAGGTAGAACTCGACGACGCCCTGCGCGTCCTCCAGGACCGGTCCGTGGCCCGGCAGCACCGTGTGCACGCCGTCGTCGACGCTCAGGGAGCGCAGCCGGCGCAGCGAGTCCAGGTAGTCGCCGAGCCGCCCGTCGGGATGCGCCACGACGGAGGTGCCCCGCCCGAGGACCGTGTCGCCGGTGAGCACGGCGCCGTCGGCCGGGAGATGGAAGGACAGCGAGTCCGAGGTGTGACCCGGGGTGGACACGACGCGCAGTTCCAGGCCGCCCACGTCGACGACGTCACCGGCGCCGAGGCCCTCGTCGCCGAGCCGCAGTGCGGGGTCCAGCGCGCGCACCGGCGTCCTCGTCAGCTCGGCGAAGCGGGAGGCGGCCTCCGCGTGGTCCGGGTGGCCGTGGGTGAGGAGGGTGAGCGCTATGCGCTTGCCGGCCTTCTCCGCGGTCTCCACGACGTTCCGCAGGTGCCCCTCGTCCAGTGGCCCCGGGTCGACGACGACCGCCAGGCCGGACCCCGGCTCGGACAGGATCCAGGTGTTCGTGCCGTCCAGGGTCATCGGGGACGGGTTCGGCGCCAGGACGTTGACGGCCCGCGCGGTGGCGGGTCCCGACAGGACCTCGCCACGCGGCCGGCCGGGCGGGGCTGCTGCGTCCGTCATGCGAAGAAACCTTTCCCTATGAGCGCGGTGAGCGAGCGGGACGTGACGACGGGCCCGCCGGCCGCACGGGCGGGCGGCCGGCCGGTCACGAGGACCCCTCCGGAACGGCCGGACCCGGGGGCACGAACAGGGTGAACTCGTCGTGCCCCGGCCACGTCAGCACCACGTCGCCGTCGACCAGCCGGGCGCGGGCGATCACCGGCGTCAGGTCCCGGCCGGCGGCAGCGGCGAGCGCGTCGGCGGCCGTCGCGTACGGGACGAGCTGGCGCAGGGTGGCGATGGTGGGCGGCATCATCAGCAGCTCTCCGCGGTCGTACCCCGAGGCGGCCCGCGCGGGCGGGACCCACACCGTGCGGTCGGCCTCGGTGGACGTGTTGCGGGTGCGCTGGCCCGCGGGCAGCGCGGCGACGAAGAACCACGTGTCGTACCGGCGGGGTTCGAACTCGGGGGTGATCCACCGCGTCCAGGCACCCAGCAGGTCGGAGCGCAGGACGAGTCCGCGCCGTTCGAGGAACTCGGCGAACGACAGCTCGTGCGCGGCCAGGGCGGCGCGGTCGGCCTCCCAGTCGGCGCCCGTGGTGTCCCCGGTGACGGTGTCGGGGGTGGGCCCGGCGAGCAGGACGCCCGCCTCCTCGAACGTCTCCCGCACCGCCGCGCACACGACGGCCTGCGCGGTCGCGGCGTCCACACCGAGCCGTTCTGCCCACCACGCGCGCGTGGGACCCGCCCAGCGGATGCCGCGGTCGTCGTCGCGGGGGTCGACCCCGCCCCCGGGATACGCGTACGCGCCTCCGGCGAAGGCCATGGAGGCGCGTCTGCGCAGCATGTGGACGGACGGGCCGTCCGCGCCGTCCCGCAGCAGCATGACGGTCGACGCACGCTTCGGGACGACCGGCGTGAGGCTTCCGTCGGCGAGCGCGCGGATGCGGTCGGGCCATTCCGGGGGATACCACTGCCCATTCGCCATGGGCGGAGGCTATCCCGTACCGCGCTGATGTTCGAGATGTTCGAGTGGCCACCGGGACGCGCACGCACCCCGGTGACCGGTACGGACGGGACGCAGCCGAGGGCCGGAGCACCGCACCGGGCAGCGCCGCGCCCTGCCGACGGAACCGATCAGAAACCGGCCGGGACAGACGCCGGACAGGACACCGGCCCGGAGCCGACGCGAGACAGGCCCGGACCCGACGCGGAGACCGCCCCGGAGCGCGCGCGGAGTCCGGCGCGGGCACCCGGCCCGGCCCCGGCCCCGCCCCGCCCGCAGCACCGGCGTGCGGCGGACGCGGGCCGGTGCGCGGGCCGGTGCGAGGACGCGGCAGGCGGAAGCGGCGGGCGGGCGCGGCCGGCGGAACGCCCTACGCGTCCGTCAGCTCCACCTGGATCTCGACCTCGACGGGCGCGTCCAGCGGCAGCACCGCCACGCCGACCGCGCTGCGGGCGTGCACGCCCTTGTCGCCGAGAACGTCACCGAGCAGCTCGCTCGCGCCGTTGACGACACCGGGCTGGCCCGTGAAGTCGGACGCCGAGGCGACGAAGCCGACGACCTTCACCACGCGCGCGATGCGGTCGAGGTCGCCCACGACGGACTTCACGGCGGCCAGCGCGTTCAACGCGCACGTACGGGCGAGTTCCTTCGCCTCCTCGGCCGTGACCTCCCCGCCCACCTTGCCGCTGAGCGGGAGGTGCCCCTCGACCAGGGGAAGCTGGCCGGCGGTGTAGACGTACCTGCCGGACAGCACGGCGGGCTGGTAGGCGGCGAGCGGCGGGACGACGTCCGGGAGCGTCAGGCCGAGTTCGGCCAGACGCGACTCGACGGCGCTCACGCCTGCCTCTCGCGCTTCAGGTAGGCCACCATCTGCTCGGGGTTGTTCGGTCCCGGAACCACCTGGACGAGCTCCCAGCCGTCCTCGCCCCAGGTGTCCAGAATCTGCTTGGTCGCATGGACGAGCAGAGGCACGGTCGCGTATTCCCACTTGGTCATGCGGCCGACTGTATCCGCTGTTATCCACAGCCTCCCGCGTAGGCCGGGCGCCGACTGGTTAGGCTCGAAGACGTGAGCAGGCTCCAGGTCGTCAGCGGCAAGGGCGGGACCGGAAAGACCACGGTCGCCGCAGCGCTCGCGCTCGCTCTCGCGACCGAGGGGAAGCGGACGCTTCTCGTCGAGGTCGAGGGCCGGCAGGGCATCGCACAGCTTTTCGAGACGGAGGCGTTGCCCTACGAGGAACGGAAGATCGCCGTCGCACCGGGCGGCGGCGAGGTGTACGCGCTGGCCATCGATCCCGAACTGGCCCTTCTGGACTACCTCCAGATGTTCTACAAGCTGGGCAGCGCCGGCCGGGCGCTGAAGAAACTGGGCGCGATCGACTTCGCCACCACGATCGCGCCGGGACTGCGGGACGTCCTGCTCACCGGCAAGGCGTGCGAGGCCGTGCGCCGCAAGGACCGGGCGGGCCGCTTCGCCTACGACTACGTGGTGATGGACGCCCCGCCCACCGGCCGCATCACCCGCTTCCTCAACGTCAACGACGAGGTCGCGGGCCTCGCGAAGATCGGCCCGATACACAATCAGGCCCAGGCCGTCATGCGCGTGCTGAAGTCGTCGGGCACCGCCGTGCACCTGGTGACGCTGCTGGAGGAGATGCCGGTCCAGGAGACCGCCGACGGCATCGCCGAACTGCGCTCGGCCCGCCTCCAGGTCGGCCGCGTCATCGTGAACATGGTGCGCCCGCAGGTGTTGGACGCCGACGACCTGGAACTCGTACGGGACGTCCCGCGTACGGCCGTGGCCCGGACGCTGTCCGCCGCCGGACTCGGCGGGGCGCGGCGCGGCGGCCACGCGGAGCGGCTCGTGGACCCGCTCCTGCGGCAGGCCGACGAGTACACGGCGCGGTACACCCTGGAACAGGAACAGCGCGGAGTTCTCGGCGAGTTGGGCCTGCCCATGCACGAACTGCCGTTGCTCACCGAGGGGATGGACCTGGCGGGTCTGTACGGACTGGCCACACGGCTGCGGAAGCAGGGGATTTCATGAGCCCGGACCCGGACCAGGCAGCGCGCCCCGCGGCGGCGGAGCGGGAGTCCGCCCACCCCCTGGCCGCCGCGCGCGTGCTCGACGTCGACCCCCTGCTCGACGACCCCGGCACCCGCATCGTGGTGTGCTGCGGTTCGGGCGGTGTCGGCAAGACCACGACCGCGGCGGCGCTGGGCCTGCGCGCGGCCGAGCGGGGCCGCAAGGTCGTCGTGCTGACCATCGACCCGGCCCGGCGGCTGGCCCAGTCGATGGGCATCGACTCGCTCGACAACGTCCCGCGCCGCGTCAAGGGCACCGAGGGCGACGGCGAACTGCACGCCATGATGCTGGACATGAAGCGCACCTTCGACGAGGTCGTCGAGGCGCACGCGGACCGGGAGCGGGCCGCGGCCATCCTGGCGAACCCCTTCTACCAGTCGCTCTCCGCCGGTTTCGCCGGCACGCAGGAGTACATGGCGATGGAGAAGCTGGGCCAGCTCCGGTCGACCGACGAGTGGGACCTGATCGTCGTGGACACCCCGCCGTCGCGTTCGGCGCTGGACTTCCTGGACGCGCCGAAGCGGCTGGGCTCGTTCCTGGACGGGCGGCTGATCCGCATGCTGACCGCGCCCGCGAAGCTCGGCGGCCGTGCCGGGATGAAGTTCCTGAACGTCGGGATGTCGATGATGACCGGCGCGCTCGGCAAGCTGCTGGGCGGTCAACTCCTCAAGGACGTGCAGACGTTCGTCGCCGCGATGGACACCACGTTCGGCGGCTTCCGCAAGCGCGCGGACGCGACGTACAAGCTGCTCCAGGCTCCCGGCACCGCGTTCCTCGTGGTCGCCGCCCCGGAGCGGGACGCACTGCGCGAGGCGGCCTACTTCGTGGAGCGGCTCGCGGCGGAGGGCATGCCGTTCGCCGGCCTGGTCCTCAACCGCGTGCACGGCAGCGGGGCCGCGCACCTG
This sequence comes from Streptomyces sp. NPDC008150, assembly GCF_042956945.1. NCBI lineage: Bacteria > Bacillati > Actinomycetota > Actinomycetes > Kitasatosporales > Streptomycetaceae > Streptomyces > Streptomyces sp. NPDC008150. The sequence continues at coordinate 14,803 of NZ_JBIBHJ010000003.1, forward strand.
TCGGCCGAGCGGGCGCTCGCCGCTGCGGAGAACCTCGACCAGCCGGACGAGGAGCCCGACGACGGTGCGGGCGACACGCCGGAAAATCTTGAAGAGCCCGGCATTGTCGATCAGCCGTCCGGGAAGGCACTACTTCGTAACTCTCCCGACACGTACGGCAGTTCACCGACGACCACGCCCGGATCAGGCTCCCCCGCCGGCGACCGGAGCGTGGAACACCTCACGGCAGGTCTGCTGAGACTGCACGCGGAACGGATGCGACTCCTGTCCCGCGAGCAGCGCACGCGCGACCGCTTCACCGCACGCCACCCCGAAGTGGCGGTGACCGAAGTGGCCGCGCTGCCCGGCGACGTCCACGACCTCGCGGGTCTGCGGACCATCGGCGAACGCCTCGCGGAGGCCCGCCCCGGACTCCCGGACACGGCGGCCACCACCCCCGAGGCGTGACGGACCACCAACGGGCCGCACCGGCGGCGAACCGGACCGGAGGCCCATGGCCCGTCCAGCCGGCAGCCGGTCGGCCCGACGGCGGGCACAGCGCAGCCGTACAAGCGGCCGCACCAGCAGCCCTGCGCGCAGCCGCGGAACCAAGCCGGCCAGAGGCCCGGGGGCCGGTCAGCAACCGGACAGCGAGCCGGACGACCGACCGGCCTGGCCGCCGTATCCCACAAGCGACCCAACTGCCGTGCCACGCAGCCCAGTCAGAGCCGCGGCCCTATGTCGGAGCCGCGGCCACGGCAGAGCCCGGACCGAACCCTGGGCCCTGCCGCAACGGCTGCCACTCCGGCAGCCTCCACGGCCGCCGCCCCGGCGGTCGGACTCAGCCGACAGCCGCGAAGTTCTCGTACACCTCGTCATCGTCGAGGGGCACCAGACCGGCCCCGCGCTCGTACTCGGTACGAGCGGTCTCCAGCAGACGGCGCCAGGAGGTGACGGTGGGCCGCCTGCGCAGCAGTGCGCGGCGCTCCCGCTCTGTCATGCCACCCCATACGCCGAACTCGACACGGTTGTCGAGCGCGTCCGCCAGGCACTCCGTGCGTACCGGACACCCGGTGCACACTGCCTTGGCCCTGTTCTGTGCTGCTCCTTGAACGAACAGTTCATCCGGATCGGTAGTGCGGCAGGCCGCCTGCGCACTCCAGTCGGTAACCCAGCCCATACCGGCGCCGTCCTCTCCCGAATCGAGGCTCCCCCACGGCGGCAGCGGCATATTCACCGCCGCCAGTTGAGGACGTTACGGAAGGTGGCGACAGCGCAACACCCCCTTCGGGCCCAATCTTGAATGGCCCGAACGGACTATGGGTAAGCGGCAGATCACCCGGGGGAGTGACCTGGCGACATGCGCGACCATCCCGGCGAAGCGGGACAGTACGGCGGGATCACATCGGACACCCGGTGACGCACGAGGCGGTTTCGGACACCTGCTCGGCGTCCGGTCCGCACCCGGTGCGCATGCGACCGACGTGCGGTCCGTGCCGGGTCGGAGGTCCTGCGAGGACGTCCGGAACGATTCGGGGTCGTCGGACGTCTTGATACACAGTCGGCCTGCTGTGACAGTTGGGAGCAGCTTAGGCCAAGGCATATACGTGTGTCCGGCGAATGAGAACGTAGGCTGCCCCCATGCCAATGAAGCGCTCGGGCGGCGGGCTGTCCCTCACGCAGCAGGCCGCCAAGTTCCTCGGTGTCAGTGTGCTCGCGGGTGCCGTCATGGCCGGCATCGCGCTACCGGCGGCGGGGGCGCTCGGTCTCGCGGCCAAGGGTTCGGTGGAGGGCTTCGACGAGATCCCGGCGAACCTCAAGACCCCGCCGCTGAGCCAGCGCACCACCATCCTGGACAACGAGGGCGGCCAGATCGCGCAGGTCTACTCGCGCGACCGCACGGTGGTCGACCTCAAGAGCATCTCGCCCTACATGCAGAAGGCGATCGTCGCGATCGAGGACTCGCGCTTCTACCAGCACGGCGCGATCGACCTCAAGGGCGTCCTGCGCGCGGTGAACCAGAACGCGCAGAGCGGCGGAGTCGCCCAGGGTGCCTCGACCCTGACGCAGCAGTACGTGAAGAACGTCTTCGTCGAGGAGGCCGGTGACGACCCGACGAAGGTCGCCCAGGCCACACAGCAGACCCTCGGCCGCAAGATCAAGGAACTGAAGTACGCGATCCAGGTCGAGGAAGAGCTCGGCAAGAAGAAGATCCTGGAGAACTACCTCAACATCACGTTCTTCGGCGAGCAGGCGTACGGCGTCGAGGCCGCCTCCCAGCGGTACTTCTCCAAGCACGCCAAGGACCTGAACCTCCAGGAGTCGGCGCTGCTCGCCGGCATCGTCCAGTCGCCCACCCGCTACGACCCGGTCAACGACGAGGCGGAGGCCACCAAGCGGCGCAACACCGTCCTCGCGCGCATGGCCGAGGTCGGGGACATCTCGAAGGGCGAGGCCGACAAGGCGATGAAGGCCCCGCTCGGCCTGAAGGTGACGGAGCCGAAGAACGGCTGCATCACGGCGGTCCAGGGCGGCGGCTTCTTCTGCAAGTACATCGAGGCGGAGTTCCTGAGCGACCCGGTGTTCGGCAAGACGCGCGAGACGCGCCAGCAGATCTGGAACCAGGGCGGCCTGACGATCCACACGACGCTCGACCCGCAGTCGCAGGCGTCGGTGCAGGCGTCGCTGAAGAAGCACGTCTACAAGACGGACTCGGTGGCCGCGGCCGCCGTCCTGGTCGAGCCGGGCACCGGCAAGATCCTGGGCATGGGCCAGTCGAAGCCGTACGGCTACGGCAAGAACCAGACCGAGATCAACTACGCGGTCGGCAGCGACATGGGCGGCTCCAACTACGGCTTCCCGACGGGCTCGACGTTCAAGCCGTTCGTGACGGCGGCGGCGCTGGAGCAGGGCAAGTCGCCGAACCAGTCGTACTCCTCGCCGTACTCGATGGAGTACCCGAGCCCGGTCCAGACGTGCGGGAGCAAGCCGTGGGTCAACACGGAGAAGGCCAAGGTCGAGAACGAGAGCGAGTCGGAGCACGGCCCGTACGAGCTGAAGGAGGCGATGGCCAAGTCGGTCAACACCTACTTCGTGCAGATGATCTCGGACATCGGCCTGTGCCCCGTGGTCAACATGACCAACAAGCTGCGGGTCGTGCAGGGCAACGGCGACAAGCTCCCCGAGGTCCCGGCCATCGCGCTGGGCTCGAAGGGCATCTCCCCGCTGACCATGGCGACCGCGTACGCGGCCTTCGCCTCGCGCGGCATGTACTGCACGCCGATCGCCATCGACTCGATCACGCAGAAGGTCGGCGACAAGCAGAAGTCGCTGGCGGTCCCGAAGTCGACCTGCTCGCGGGCCATGTCGGAGAAGACCGCCGACACGGTCAACAGCCTCCTCAAGGGCGTGGTCGACTCCGGTACGGGCCAGGAGGCCGGCCTCACCGACCGCGACAACGCCGGTAAGACGGGTACGACGGACGAGCGCAAGAACGCCTGGTTCGTCGGCTACACCCCGAACCTCTCGGGCGCGGTCTGGGTCGGCAGCGCCATGCAGAACATCTCGATGGAGGGCATCACCATCGGTGGCGTCTACCACGCGCAGGTCTACGGCGCCGACACCCCGGGCCCGATCTGGAAGGACGCCATGACCGGCGCCCTGGCCGGCAAGGACTCGCCGTCCTTCAACCTCGTCGACATCCCGGACCCCGACAAGGGCAACGGAAACGGCAACGGGAACGGCAATGGCAACGGGAACGGCAACGGGAACGGTGGCGACGACGGCAACAACGGTGACAACACCGGTGGCCTCTTCGCCGGCCTGACCACTGGCGGCACGGACGGCTCCACCTCCCCCGAGCCCACGTACTCCTTCCCGACGGGCCTCTTCGAGGGCCAGGAGAACGGCGGCAACGGCAACGGGGGCCGCCGCAACTGACGCCGACCTGACGTCCCGTCACGAATGACGAACGCGCTCTGTCCCCGCCCGACTCGGGCGGGGACAGAGCGCGTTCTGCAGCAACTGCCTCAACCAACCCGCGGACAACCGGGGTTGGCGACGCGACCGCTCAGCCGGCGAGGTGCTTCTTCACCGCGGCGGCGACCCGGCCGCCCTCGGCCTGGCCCGCGACCTTCGGGTTCACGATCTTCATGACCTGGCCGATGGCGCGCGGCCCCTCGGCCCCGGCGGCCCTGGCCTCCTGCACGGCCTGCGCGACGATCCCGTCCAGCTCCTCGTCGGACAGCTGCTTCGGCAGGTAGGCGGCGAGCACCACGCCCTCCGCCTTCTCGCGCTCCGCCTGCTCGGCACGGCCGCCCTGGGCGAAGGCGTCGGCGGCCTCACGACGCTTCTTCGCCTCCTTGGTGATCACCTTGAGCACCTCGTCGTCGGAGAGTTCGCGCTTCTGCTTGCCGGCGACCTCCTCGTTGGTGATCGCGGAGAGGGTCAGCCGAAGCGTGGAGGAGCGCAGCTCGTCACGCTCCTTGATGGCGGAGTTGAGGTCTTCCTGGAGCTTGGACTTGAGGGTGGTCATGCTCCGATTGTCGCAGGTACGGGCGGGCGGACGCCCGCAGATTTCCGGGGCGGGGGAACCGTGGGCCGAGCTGCGTGCGAGACGGCTGGACGACCGGCCCGCACAACGGTCTGACACGATGGAGGCATGCGCGCGCGATACGGAGTTCCCCTGGGCATCACGGCGGTCGCGACCGCCGGTCTTCTCTACTCCGCGGGCTTCGAGGTCCGCTCCTTCCGCCTGCGACGGGTCACCGTGCCCGTCCTGCCGGCCGGGATGCGCCCGCTGCGCGTCCTCCAGGTCTCCGACATCCACATGGTCGGCGGCCAGCGCAAGAAGCAGCGCTGGCTGCGCTCGCTGGCGGGACTGCGCCCCGACTTCGTCATCAACACCGGCGACAACCTCTCCGACCCGGAGGGCGTGCCCGAGGTCCTGGACGCGCTGGGCCCGCTGATGGAGTTCCCGGGCGCGTACGTCTTCGGCTCGAACGACTACTACGGGCCCAAACTCCGCAACCCCGCGCGGTACTTGATCGAGAAGACGCAGGGCAAGCACGGCCTGAACGGCAACGCGCCCGCGAGCAACGTGGTGCACAACCCGTGGGAGGGCCTGCGCGACGGCTTCGACGCGGCCGGCTGGCTCGACCTGACGAACACCCGCGGCACCCTGAAGGTCGAGGGCGTCGCGGTGGAGCTGACAGGCCTGGACGACCCGCACATCAAGCGCGACCGCTACCCCGAGGTGGCGGGCGGCCCCTCGGGCGGCGCGGACTTCTCGATGGGCGTCGTGCACGCCCCGTACATCCGCAGCCTGGACGCGTTCACGGCCGACGGCTACCCGCTGATCCTGGCCGGTCACACGCACGGCGGCCAGCTCTGCATCCCGTTCTACGGCGCGCTGGTCACCAACTGCGACCTGGACCCGGAGCGCGTGAAGGGCCTGTCGACCCACACGACGGAGGGCCGCACGGCCTACCTGCACGTCTCGGCGGGCTGCGGCACGAACCGCTACACCCCCGTCCGCTTCGCGTGCCCGCCCGAGGCGACGCTGCTGACGCTGGTCCCGCGGGACGGGGCTACGCGCGCGTAGCCCTCCGGGCGGGGGGGGTCCTGCTGGCGCGGGGTGGCTTTCCCGGCGCGGGGGCGCCAGCTGCCACGGGCGCGGGGCGCGGCGGCCGGGAGGCGCGGGGCATCCGCGTCGTCGTGCGCATCGCCGTGCGCACCGTCGTGCGTGCCGCCCGCCACGCCCTCCGGGCTGCCCGCACCGTGCGGGCCGGGTAACCCGTACGGCCCGCCCGCATCGCCCGACATGCCCGCTCTGCCTACTTTGAGGGCATGACCGCGCCAATACCTCGGGAAATACCGGACCTCCCCCCGGTTCCGGGCGTGCCCGTGCTGATGCCGTCGCACGTCCCCGCGTCGGCGGTGATGGCTCCGGCCCACCGCCCCCTGGTCGCCACGTACCGCCTGCTGATCGCCCTGGCGGCTGCCGCGGCGATCGCCGTGGAGGTGGCCCTCGGCAGTCCGACCAGGGTTCTGAGCCACTTCGCCGTCCAGAGCAACATCCTGCTGGCGGTGGTGCTCGCCCTCTCCGCCCGCAGAGCCTTCTCGGCCCGCCGGGCCCTGCCGGCCGGCGTGACGGGAGCGGCACTGCTGTACGTGGCCATCGGCGGCTTCGTCTTCCACATGCTGCTGGCGGACGCCTCGACGCCGTACACGATGACCAGCGACGCGGACCTGCACACGGTCTGGCAGTCGGTGGCCGAACAGGTCCTGTGCACGGCGACCCCGATCGCGGCGGCACTGGACTGGCTGCTGCTGACCACCCCGGGCCGCATGCGCCTGCGCCAGGCCAGCACGTGGCTGCTGTACCCGATGGCCTACCTGGCCTTCTCCTTCACCCGGGGCGAGCTGATCGACCCGGGCACGCCGGGGCGCTACCTCTACCCGTTCCTCGACGTGGACCTGCACGGATACAAGAGCGTGCTGGCGAACTCCCTCCTCCTGGGCCTCGCCTTCTACGCCCTGGCCGTCCTCCTCGTGGCCGTCGACCACACCCGTCCGGGCCCGCTCCGCGGCCGCGGCAAAACCGGATTTCGTCTCTAGCCACCGGTGGGCTAAAGTAAACGACGTCGCCGCGCAAGCGGAGACGATCGGGGTGTAGCGCAGCTTGGCAGCGCGCTTCGTTCGGGACGAAGAGGTCGTGGGTTCAAATCCCGCCACCCCGACAGCCAAAACAGCAGGTGGACCACCTAGGAACGTTCCTAGGTGGTCTTCTTGTTTTTGTCCCGGCGTGCCGAGGATGCCGTACATGGTCGTGGCGCCCGAATGGGCCTCGGGCCGGATTCGCCTGCGGGGGCGCTGCGGCGGTTGAGCACGGGACGCGGGAGGAGACTGTTCAGCCCCCGAGGCATGTGCTCGCCTCGGGGGCTGGGCAGGTGTCAAAGCTCGGCCGGCGCTGATTTCCCGAGGTGGCATCCAGCGGGGTCAGCGAGTCCATACGCGTTGGAACTCCTCAGCCGGGATGGCCTCCAGCGGATCCTGTTCCGGGTCGATCGCCTGGTCGGTCAGGCCGCCGTGCCGGTCCTCCATGTGCTCCCAGCTGTACCGGTGCAGTCGGCCGGTCGCGGTCAGCTCGGCCTGTTTGAGGACGATCAATTCGCCGCGGTCGGGTACGGCCTCGACGTACCAGAGGCCGCCTTCCTCGTCGGCGTGGCGGAAGTGATGCCGCAGGGTGGCGCTCTCGTCGAGTGCCCTGTAGTACGCCACGATCTCTGCGATGCGCTCCGGATCAACCACCTGACCATCGTGCCGGAGTCGTTGCGCGGTTTCCTTCCGTGCCGCGTGGCCATCGGCCGACAGGATCTTCGCGGGCCCGGCCCTCGTTGGGGCAACAGCCCTGTGAACTCCCGTGCTGCATGGTCAAGTTGGGGAGTGGAGAGCATCGTTGCCAGTGCTGTCGCCGTTCTCGGGACGCTTCTCGGGTCCGGGGTCACCCTGGCCTTTCAGCAGCGCGCCCTTGAGCGGGGGCATCGGCTCGGTACGCGGGAGCGGTTGCGGCAGGAGCGGCTCGACGCCTGTTCCGCCTATGCCGGGGCCCTCGTCAACTACCGCCGGTGCCTGGTGCATCTGTGGTTCTGCGAGAACGAGGAGCCGCCGCCCGAGGATCCCGACGCCGTGCGGATACGCGCGTACGATCTGCGGTCCGCGGCCCAAGAGGCGCTGTTTCGCGTGCAGATGCTGGCCGACGGGGAAGCCTTCCGGACCTTCTCGGCGGACGTACTGGCCGACGTCACCGCACTGGGCAAAGCCGTCCACCGGCAGGATCTGGACGAGGTCAGGGTGCGGACGCGCGACGGCGTCGCCCGGTTCGTCGAGGTGGCCGGGCGGCATCTCTGATCGTCCCCGCACGGAGGCCGCCGGGGCCTGGCCGCTGCCGCGCGGCCGGCCCCGGCGCGCCGCTCGTCAGGCCCCGGTCGCGCCCGGGGCGAAGTAGTACCCCTTGCCCAGGTCCTCCAGCAGCGTCGGATGCGTCGGCGTCCAGTTGAGGAGGTGCTGGGTGTGGGTGCTCGACGTCGGGGCGTCCATCGCGAGGAAGGCCGCGAGCCAGGTGAAGTGGGCCGGGGCGGACTCCGGGGCGATCGACTCGACCGGGACGTCCAGGCCCTCGCCGATCACCTTCGCCACCTCGCGCAGTTCCACGCCCTCCTCCGCGGTGCCGTGCAGCACCGAGCCCGCCGGTGCCTGCTCGACCGCGAGGCGGAAGAGGCGGGCCGCGTCCAGGCGGTGGACCGCCGGCCAGCGGTTGGTGCCGTCGCCGATGTAGCCGGAGACGCCCTTGTCGCGCGCGACGGCCACCACGGAGGCGATGAAACCGTTGTCGCCGTCGCCGTGGACGGTCGGGGCGAGGCGCACCACCACCGAACGCACCCCGCGCTCGGCGAGGGCCAGGGTCGCGAGCGACGTCGCCGCGCGTTCGGAGACGGGGGAGCCGTCGACCTCGGGCATCGTCTGTTCCGTCGACACCCGGCCGGGGGCCAGGCCCGCCACCCCGGACGCGATGACCAGCGGGCGGTCGGTGCCGGCGAGCACGTCGCCGAAGGTGTCCACCGCCTTGCGGTCCGCCTCCGCCGCGCCCTTGAAGTCGCCGGTGAAGGCGATGTCGTGCTTGAACGCCAGGTGGATCACGCCGTCCGACGCGGCGGCCGTCTCCCGCAGGAGGTCCAGGTCGTCCACGGTGCCGCGGACGACCTCCGCCCCCGCCGCCGTCAGCGCGGACGCCGAGGCCTCGGAGCGGGCCAGGCCCACCACGGTGTGCCCCGCGTCGATCAGTTCGGGAACGACGGCGGAACCGATCCAGCCCGACGCACCGGTCACGAAGATTCGCATGGGAGAGCTCCAAACTGAGCGGATCGCACGCGACCCGCATCGATGTCAGTTCCTGCCATCAACGCTAGCACCTGATGTCAGAGACTGCCATCGCGTAGGATCGGCGGCATGGGTAGATGGGAGCCGGACGCGCGTGGACGCCTCGGGGCAGCCGCCATGGAGCTGTACAGCGAGCGCGGGTACGAGCAGACCACCGTCGCGGAGATCGCCAAGCGGGCCGGGCTCACCGAGCGCACCTTCTTCCGGCACTACGCCGACAAGCGGGAGGTGCTGTTCGCCGGCTCCTCCGAGTTGCAGGACCTGTTCGTGGAGGCCGTCGCCGCCGCGCCCGCCTCGGCGACGCCCATCGACGCCGTGTCGGCCGGACTCGACGCCGTGGCCGAGCTGTTCGCCGACCGCCGCGAGTTCGCGCGCCGGCGCCGGGCCGTGATCGCCGCCAACACCGAACTGCAGGAACGCGAGTTGATGAAGCTCGCGTCGATGACCACCGCCCTCGCGGCCACCCTGCGCGACCGCGGCGTCCCCCCGCAGGCCGCAGCCCTCACCGCCGAGACGGGCATCGCCGTCTTCCGGGTCACGTTCGAGCGCTGGAGCGCCGACGGCGAGGAGCGGCCGATGCGGACGCTGGTGCGGGAAGTCCTGCGCGAGCTCAAGTCGGTCGCCCAGCACATCGGTTAGCCCCCGGCACCGGCACCCCACCACGCGTACGCCGACGCCGACGCCGACGCCAAAGAGGTCGTCCTCTCGGAGGACGACCTCTTCGTTCTGTCGCCGTCGCGCCGTTCGGCACCGGTCCCTCCCCTCGTGGGGACCGGAGCTCAACGGTGCTGCGGCGTCGGTGCGGGTACGGCGGACGCGCGGTCGACGCCGCGGAGGCCGGAGGCCGACTCGTCCCGCCGGACCGTGACGCCGGTCGGGATGTCGCCGTCGGGACGGCAGACCCCGCCGTCCCTGTCACCGGTTGAATCCGGCCGAGAACACGCGGTGCCGCGACCGGCCCGTCCGGGCCTGAGCTGGCCGCCCGTCCGAGTCGTACCCGGGTCGGGTGCTGGTTGCGTCATGATCCTGCCAGTCGGGGCCCGGACCGGGGAGGTTCCGGTGCCGCGCGGACCCCTTCATCGCAGGTCAGGCGTATAAAGTGACTTTTCCGGTCCGGATGTTCAACTGCGCGGAAGGTAAGGGGTGGAGACCTTGAGTCCCGGCTCTGGGGCACGCACGGACTTCGCGGAACGACTCGCGTTGTTGTACAAGGAGGCGGGCAACCCGCCCCTCAAGAGCGTGGCCGAAGCCGTCGCCCGGCTCAACCGGATCGACGAACGGGGCCGTCCGGTCCGGGTCTCCGTGCAGCGGATCAGCGACTGGCGCCGGGCGCGCAACGTCCCGGCGCAGTTCGGCGCCCTCGCCGCGGTCCTGCAGATCCTGATACCCGAGGCCAGGCGCGCCCGGCCCGCCGCGGTCTCCCCCGGACTCTACGACCTGACCCAGTGGCAGCGCCTCTGGGAGCGCGCGGTGGCCGACCCGGTCGGTGAACGGACCGCGGAACCCGCCGAGGACACCGTGCCGGGCGCCGGGCAGGCGGCCGGTCCCGGGGGCGTGTGCCCGTACCGGGGGCTCGCGCCCTACCGGCAGTCGGACGAACGGTGGTTCTTCGGACGGGAGCGGAGCCGGGACGCCCTCATCGGTCAACTCCGCGCCGTGCGGCGGACCGGCGGCATCGTCATGCTCGTCGGCGCCTCGGGCGCGGGGAAGTCGTCCCTCCTGAACGCCGGTCTCGTGCCCGTCCTGGAGAACGGCACCCCCGGCGCCGACGACGAGAGCGCCCGGCCCCGCAAGGTGCTCCAGCTCGTACCCGGCGCCGACCCCGTGGCGGAACTGGTCGAGCGGATACCGGGCCTGGCGCCCGTACTGCCGGCCCCGGAAAGCGGCGGCCCCGCTCCCGAGGCCGCCGACCCCGGAGCCCTCTCCCCCGGCTCGCCCGCCTTCGCCCGCGCCGTCCGCCGCGCCTTCGCCGACTGGGCCCGGAGCGAGGAGGGCGCGGACTGTACCGCGCAACCCGTCGTCATCGTCGACCAGTTCGAGGAGGCCTTCACCCTCTGCTCCGACGAGACGGCCCGCCGCACCTTCGTCCAGGTTCTGCACGCCGCCTGCACCCCGGACGAACCGTACGAACCGGATGGCGGCCCCGCCCTCTCCCCCGCCCCGTCCGGGACCGCCCCCGCGCCCGTTCTCGTCGTGCTCGGCATCCGTGCCGACTTCTACGACCAGTGCCTGCACCACCCCGAACTCGCCGACGCCCTCCAGCACCGCCACATGGTGCTCGGCCCCCTGACCGGCGCCGAGCTGCGCGACGCGGTGACCGGTCCCGCCAAGGCCGTAGGCCTCGAACTGGAGCCGGGCCTCTCGGAGTTGATCGTGCGGGAGGTCAGTGCCGACGGGCCGCGCGGTGCGCACGACGCCGGGGTGCTGCCGCTGCTGTCGCACGCGCTGCTCGCCACCTGGCAGCGGCGCAAGGCCGGCCGTCTGACGCTGGCCGGCTACCGCGCGGCGGGCGGCATCCAGGGCGCGGTGGCCGCGACCGCCGAGCAGGCCTGGACGGGGCTCGACCCGGCCGCCCGCACCGCCGCCCGGCTGCTGCTGCTGCGGCTGGTGCGGCTCGGCGAGGACACGCAGGCCACCCGCCGCCGGGGCACCCGGCGGCAGCTCACGACCGAGTCCAGCGACCCGGGGAAGACCGAGGAGTCCCTCGAAGTCCTGGTCCGCGCACGGCTGGTGACACTCGACGCGGACACCGTCGAGATCACCCACGAGGCGCTGCTGCACGCCTGGCCCCGGCTGCGCGACTGGATCGACGAGAACCGCAGCGACAACCTGCTGCGCCAGCGCCTGGAGGAGGACGGCCGGGCCTGGGAGGGCTCGGACCGCGACGCGTCGCTGCTCTACCGGGGCTCCCGCCTGGAACAGGCCCGCAGTTGGGCGAGGACCGCCGGCGACACCCATCTCACGCGCAGCGCGGTCGAGTTCCTGGCCGCGTCGGTACGGATGCGGCGCCGCGCCGTGCGGATCGGCCGGGGCGCGGTGGCCGCGCTGGTCGCGCTCGCCGTGCTGGCCGTGGGGTCGGCGGTGTTCGCCTGGCAGCAGCGCAACGACGCCGTGTTCGAGCAGGTCATCGCCGAGGCGGACCGGGTGCAGTACTCCGACCCGTCGCTGTCCGCCCAACTCGACCTGGTGGCCCACCGGTTGCGCGGCGGCGACGAGGGAGCGCGCAACCGGCTGATCTCGATCGTGAACGCGCCGCTCGCCACCCCCCTGCTCGGCCACACCGGCGCCGTCTACCTCACGTCGTTCAGCCCCGACGGGCGGCTGCTCGCCACCGCGGGCTACGACCGCACCGTACGGCTGTGGAACGTCGCGAACCCGGCCCGGCCGAAGGCCCTCGGCAAACCCCTTCGCGGGAACGCCAGTTGGGTGAGCAGCGCGGTCTTCAGCCCGGACGGGCACGTCCTCGCCGGCGCCGGCGACGACGGCACCGTACGGCTGTGGAACGTGACGGACCCGGCCCACCCCCGTGCCATCGGCACCCCGCTCCGGGGCCACGACGGCACGGTGTACCTGGTCGCGTTCAGCCCGGACGGGCGCACGCTCGCCGCCGCCAACGAGAACCACACCGTACGGCTGTGGAACGTCGCCGATCCCGCGCACCCCAAGTCGGAGGCGTCCCTGCGGAGTTCGGCCGACGCGGTGCGCACCGTGGCGTTCAGCCCCGACGGGCGGACACTGGCGACCGGCGGGGACGACGACGACGTCCGGCTGTGGAACGTCGCCGATCCGCGCCGGCCCCGGCCCGCCGGGGCTCCGCTGACCGGTCACACCGACACGGTGCACTCGCTCGCGTTCAGCCCCGACGGGCACACCCTCGCCAGCGGCAGCGCCGACGACACGGTACGGCTGTGGAACGTGCGCGACCCGCGCCGCGCGGCACAGGTCGGCGGGCCGCTGACCGGGCACACCGGGCCCGTGTGGTCGGTGGCCTTCAGCCCGGACGGCACCATGCTCGCCGCGGGCAGCGCGGACTCCACCGCGAGCCTGTGGAACGTCAGCGACCCGGCGTACCCGTCGCAGGTGGGCGAGCCCCTCGCGGGCAGCAGCGGGGAGATGTACGCGGTCGGGTTCAGCCCCGACGGACACACCCTCGCGACCGGCAGCGGCGACGGCAAGGTGCGGCTGTGGTCCATCCCGACGTCCGACATGGTCGGCCGCATCGGCGCGTTCCGGCCCGACGGGCGGGTGCTCGCCACGGCGGCGGTCGACGCCCGGGTACGGCTGTGGAACGTGCGCGACTCCGCCCGGCCGGCCGCCCTCGGCACCCCCTTCCGGCCGGCCCTCGGCGACGTGCGCTCGCTGGCCTTCTCCCCCGACGGGCGCACCCTCGCGGTCCTCACCGGCAACCGCGCGGTGCAGCTCTGGAACGTCACCGATCCGGCCCGGCCCGTCCCGTGGGGGCCGCCGGTCGCGCTGCGGACCCGGTTCGCCGGGCCCGGCGCGCTCGCGTTCGGACCGGACGGGCACACCCTCGTCACCGCCTGGGACGACCACACCGTGCAGCTCTGGGACGCCACGTCGCCGGCCCGGCTGCGGCGGCTCGGCAAGCCGCTCACCGGGCCCGCCGGCTACGTCAACTCCCTTGTGTTCAGCCCCGACGGGCGCACCCTCGCGGCCGGCAGCGCCGACGGCACCGTACGGCTGTGGGACGTGTCCGACCCGCGCCGCGCGGAGCGGCTCGGCGGGCCGCTCACGGGGCACCTCGGCCCGGTCAACGCGCTCGCCTACAGCCCCGACGGGCACACCCTCGCCAGCGGCAGCGACGACGACACCGTGCGGCTGTGGGACATCACCGACCCGCGCAGGCCGTCCCGGCTGGGCTCCCCGCTCACCGGTCACACGGAGGCGGTGGTGTCGCTGACCTTCAGCACCGACGGACACACCCTGGCGAGCGGCGGCAACGACAACACGGTGCGGCTGTGGAACATCTCCGACCCGGCCCGCGCCACCCCCATCGGACAGTCGCTGAGCCCCAACGCCCGTACGGGCAACTTCCTTTCGTTCAGCCCCGACCGGCACATGCTCGGCGTCTCCAGCGGCACCGACACGGTCCGTCTGTGGGACCTGGACGCCGACAGCGCCATCCGGCACATCTGCTCGTCCACACGCGGCGTACTGACCCGGGAGAAGTGGGAGGAGTACCTGCCCTGGTTGTCGTACGACCCTCCGTGCAAGGGGTGACACGAGCGGTGACGCGGGCCGCCCCGCGGAGGGTGTGCACACGTGATCCGGATCACAACTCCCTTTACCGGATGGGGAGTCCGGTTCCGTTCGCGCACGTCCTTGTTAGTCTTGGCCATAGCCCGGCCGTTGGCGCATCCCCCGTCGCCAGCGGCCGGGCGTTCGCGTTCCCCCGCCCGCGCGCACCTTCGTACGGAGGCGTGGCGCACGTGCCGAACCGCAGCCCCGGAGAGGTGGTGAGCGTCGCCGTGAGCCGGCGCATCGTCGTCGTCACCGCCGTGCACGCCCCCTCGGCCGCGTTCCTGCCCGAGGCCCACGCGTCGCTGTGCGAGCAGGTGCTGCCCGCGGGCTGGGAGTGGCGGTGGCTGATACAGGAGGACGGCCGCGGCGACGCCGTCCGCCCCCACGTCCCGGACGACGACCGGATCTCCTTCCGGCAGGGCCGCGCGGGCGGCCCGGGTGTGGCGCGGACGATGGCGCTCGCGCGGGCGGAGGGCGAGTACGTGAAGGTGCTGGACGCCGACGACCGGCTCACCCCCGGCGCGCTCGCGCGCGACCTGGCCGCCCTGGAGGCCGACGCCCGGCTCGGCTGGGCCACCTCGCGGGCCCTCGACCTGCTGCCCGACGGCTCCACGGTCGGCTTCCCCGGCGACCCCGCCCACGGGCCCGTGGAACGCGGGGCCGTCCTCGACTTCTGGAAGGCCAACGACTTCCGCGCCCAGGTCCACCCCGCGACGCTGTTCGTGCGGCACGGGCTGCTGTCGGCGCTCGGCGGGTGGATGGCACTGCCCGCGTCCGAGGACACCGGGCTGCTGCTCGCGCTGAACGCCGTGAGCCGGGGCTGGTTCTCGGCGCCCGTCGGCCTCCTGTACCGCAAGTGGGCCGGCCAGGTCACCGGCCAGCAGGCCCACGTCGACACCGCCGAGCGCGCGGCGCGGGCGGCCGTGGTCGAGGCGCGGGCGCGGGCGCTGGGCGCACTGGGGTGGGGGTTCGGGCTCGGCGAGGGCGCGTGAGCCCCTGATCGGCCGTCCTGGCCCAGGAGTTGCGGCCCGCCCGCGGGTCCGCCCGGCTCAGAGCCGGGGGTCGGCGCCGCCCAGCGCGATCGCCCGCGAGGGGCAGGCCTCGGCCGCCGCGCGGACCGCGGGGTCGTCCCCCTCGTCCTCGTGCCCCGGCAGCACCGTCCCGAAGCCGTCGACGACGGCGAAGACCGACGGCACCCGGTGGACGCACTCCCACGAGCCGTAACACAGCTCGGGGTCGATGGAGACCTGCACGCCCGTCACTCCGCACTCCCCTTCCGGCGCGACCCGTTGCCGGTCCCGCCCGTCGGCCGAAGAAGCCTCACGCCCTGCCTGCCCAGGTGACGCCGCCCCGAACCGCCCTTCCGCGCCGAGCGGTTGGGCACCTCACGGCACCGGTCAGAGGTCCCCGGTCAGCGGTCAGCGGCCAGAGGTCAGAGGTCAGAGGTCCAGCGTGAGGACGTGGCACGGCCCGTACACCCGGGCGCCGCGGCCGTAGGCGTACCTGCGCGTGTCGTCGTCGCGCGCCGCGTCCCGCCAGTCCTTCCAGCCCCACGAACGCAGTGCCCGTACGGTCCTGAGATCGGTGCCGCGCACCATCGCGACCCCGGCCACCGCCCCGTGGTCGTCGAGCAGACGGCGCTGGAGACGGCGGGCGAGGTTCCACTCCCGGTCCAGGTGCTCCGTCCGCACCCGGGGCTGGACGACGATCTCCGACACCGCGAACAGCCGCCCGGTCCGCGCGAGCCGGAGCAGGCCCCGGGGCAGCGGCCGGCCGTCGGGACCGGCGCCGCCCTGCCCGTCGGCGTTCACCGGGTAGCCGTAGGCACAGCCGGTCAGGGTTCTCGCCTCGGCTATCACCAGGGCGAACCCCGGCCTGCGGACGTCGCAGGCCAGGCGGTGCAGGAAGGCGGCGCGGGCCGGTTCGGCGCCCTCGGGGCCGCTGCGGGTGGTCGCCGTGTACAGGTCGCCCAGTTCCGGGAAGCGGTCCTCGACCTGGAGCCGGTTCAGCGGGCGGACCCGTTCCGCCTCCCAGGGCGACGGGCCCTGTCCGCGCCCCTGCCCGCGCCCGGACGGGGGGCCCGGCCACGGTTCCCGGCGCCCCGCGGCGGAGGGGAGGGGCGTCGTCTCGTCCGCGTCCCTCGGGGGGCCGCCGTCGGTCACCGTGTCGTGCGCGGCGGGTGACGTGTCCGCGGGCGCGTCGGCCGCGCGGACATCGGGAGACAGGCCGTCGGCCGCCTGATCGGCCGGCACATGCGCAGTCACGAGGCGAGCCGCCCTACCCGGGCCGGGTACGTCCGGCACCGCGTCGTCGTTCGCCGAGAACGGCACCGGCGTGAAGGCCGTGCACGAGGAACCCTCGGTGCCTTCACGGTACTCCGGGCCCCACGCACCGGGTCCCGCTCCCGGCCACGGGGGCGGGGGCGGCGTCAGCACGGGCGCTGTCCGGCGGCGGCCCGGGAGGGGGCCGGTGGCAACCCTGCGCGAACACGGCGACTGTCCGGCGGCCCGAGGGCTCGGCGGCGACCCCGCGCGGACACGGCGGCCGTTCGGCGGCCGTTCGGTGGTGGCCCAACTGCGGTCGGGTGGGGGGCAGTAACGGCCCGGCGGCGACTCCGCGGCCCGTCGGCAATCCGGCGGCGATCCTGCGCGGACACCGCGGCAGTCCGACAGTGCCCGGCAGCTGCCCAACTGCGGTCAGCAGCTGGCCAGTAGCGGCCCGGCGGCAACTCCACATCGGCAACGGGACAACTCCGCGCAGACATCACGGCGGCCCGGAGGCCCGGCGGAACTCTGCGCAGACACGGCGGCCGTCCGGCGGGGCCCAACTGCGGTCGGACGGGGGCAGAGCGGCCCGGTAGTGACTCCGCAGCGGCCCGGAGGCCCGGCGGCAACACCGCGCAGACACCACGACACCCCAGCAGCAACCCGGCCGCAGCCCAACTGCGGCCATGCGCTCCCCAGTAGCGGCCCACTACGGCCAGGCCCGCCCCCGCAACGGCCCGGCAGTGACTCCACAGCGGCCCGGAGGCCCGGCGGCAACACCGCGCAGACACCACGACGGCCCAGCAGCAGCCCGGCCGCAGCCCAACTGCGGCCCGACGTCGCCCAGTCCGGCCCCGCGGCGACTGCCCGACGGCCCGGCGGTAGCCGGACCGCGGTTCGGTGCGTGCCCCCTCGGCGGCTCGCAAGCACCGGGCGGTGAGCCCGTGGCGGAGCCAACCGCAGCCGTCGGCACCCGGCGGCCCCGCGCCGCCCCCGGCGCGGCCCCGCCGGGGTGGTACGGGCCCGGGACGAACCGGGGCACCGTGCCGCGAGGCGGGCGTCGGGTGTGGTCGGGTCTGGAACCACCCGTCCCGCTGGGGCAGTCTGTCCTCTCGTGGGCAGCAGCGTTCCGTATCAGGGTCAGCCGGGCGGCGGGGCCGCGACGATGGTGGTGTGCGGGGACGACGGTCTCGCGCACCGCCTGGCAGCCGAACTGCGCGGTGTGTACGGCGAGGTGGTCACGCTCGTCGTGCCGCCCGCCGACCGCGGCCCGCTGCGCCCGGCGGTGGGGCGGGCGCGTGCCGCGTCGGTGGCCCTGCGGGACCGGGTGACCGCGGCCGTGGGACGCGCCTCCGGCAACGGGGCGGGAGCCGCTGCCGCACCGGCCACGCCCCCGCCCGCCGCCCCGGCCGAACGGGTGCTCCACGAGGCGCAGTTGACCGAGGCCGTCCTCAGCGAGGCGGGAGTGGAGCGGGCGACCGCGCTGGCGCTCGTGTACGACGACGACGAGACCAACATCCGCGCCGCGCTCACCGCCCGCCGGCTCAACCCCCGCGTCCGCCTCGTCCTGCGGCTCTACAACCGGCGCCTGGGCCAACACGTCGAGGAACTCCTCGACCAGGCGGCCGCGTTGGCGGCCGGTGCGGACGGGACCGACGGCGGCGGCTCCGGGCCCGACGCCTCGACGACCGTGCTCTCCGACGCCGACACCGCCGCCCCGGCGCTCGCCGCGTCCGCCGTCGCCGGCACCAGCAAGGTCGTCCAGACCGACGGGCTGATGCTGCGCGCGGTGGAACGCCGGCCGCCGCTGCCCGGACAGGTCGCCGACCCCGGCCTGTGCACGCTCGCGCTGCTGTCGACGACGAGCAGCGACCCGGCCGGGGCGGACGGTTCGGAGAGCAGCGGCGACCAGGGGCCCCGGCTGCTGCCGGACGCGGCGGCGGTGCGGGCGGCCACGGGGCGCGGGACCGTGGTCCTGGAACAGGTGTCGTTCACCGCCGGGCCCGACCTGCCGACCGGGCGCGGCGTCAGCGGCGTACCGGGCTTCGCGTCGCTGTTCTCCCGGCGGCTGCGCTGGTCGCTGGCGGGCATGGCGGCCTGCGTGCTGGCGCTCGCCGTCGCGCTGTGGGTGGTGACCGGGGTGCATCCGCTGGGCGCGCTCTACCTGACCCTGCTGGACCTGTTCGCCATCAACGACCCGGCCGTGGGCGACAGCACCGGGCGCCAGGTCCTCCAACTGCTGTCCCTGCTCGTCGGGTTGCTGCTGCTGCCGGTGCTGCTGGCGGCGGCGCTGGAGGCGTTCGGCACGTTCCGCACCACGTCGGGACTGCGCAAGCCGCCGCGCGGCCTCGGCGGTCACGTCGTGCTGCTCGGCCTGGGGAAGATCGGCACCCGGGTGCTGACCCGGCTGCGGGAGCTGAACATCCCCGTCGTGTGCGTCGAGTCCGACCCGGAGGCGCGGGGGCTCGCGACCGCGCGGCGGCTGCGGGTGCCGGTGGTGCTCGGGGACGTGACGCAGGAGGGCGTCCTGGAGGCCGCGAAGATCCACCGCGCGCACTCGCTGCTCGCGGTGACCAGCGCCGACACCACGAACCTGGAGGCCGTGCTCTACGCCCGGTCCGTGCAGCCCGACCTGCGGGTCGTGCTGCGGCTGTACGACGACGACTTCGCCACCGCCGTGTACCGCACCCTGCGGGCCGCGCACCCGCACGCGCTGACCCGCAGCCGCAGCGTGTCCCACCTGGCGGCGCCCGCGTTCGCCGGGGCGATGCTGGGGCGGCAGATCCTCGGCGCCATCCCGGTCGAGCGGCGGGTGCTGCTGTTCGCGGCCGTGGACGTCGGCGGGCACCCGCAGTTGGAGGGGCGGACGCTGGCCGAGGCGTTCCGGGCCGGGGCCTGGCGGGTGCTGGCGCTCGACACGGCGGCCCGCGCCGGCCGCCGCGAGGAGCCGGCGGCGGAGGAGGCCGCCGAGGACACCCGGCCGTCCGGCCTGGTGTGGGACCTGCCGGACACGTACGTGCTGCGCGGGCAGGACCGCGTGGTGCTCGCCGCGACCCGCAGGGGTCTCGCCGAACTCCTCGGCCGCCACCCGCGCGACGGGGCCGCCCGGACCTGAACGCCCCTGCCGGGGCGGCCCGTCGGCGGACCGGCGCCCCGTCCTCGGCCGGGGACGGGGCGCCCCCGTGTCAGGCGCGCGCCGCCGCGCCCTTCAAGTACCGCTCGGCGAAGTCCAGTTCGAGCCGGACCTGCTTGATGCGCTCGTCCACCACCAGCGACCCGTGCCCGGCGTCGTAGCGGTAGACCTCGTGGACCGCGCCGCGCGCCTCCAGCCGCTTCACGTAGTTCTCGATCTGGCGGATCGGGCAGCGCGGGTCGTTGACGCCCGCCGAGATGTACACCGGGGCCTTGACGTCGTCCACGTACGTCAGCGGCGAGGACGCCTCGAAGCGCTCGGGGACCTCCTCCGGAGTGCCGCCGAGGAGCGTGCGGTCCATCGCCTTCAGCGCCTCCATCTCGTCGTGGTACGCCGACACGTAGTCCGCGACGGGGACCGCCGCGATGCCGAGCGTCCACGCGGCCGGCTGGGTGCCGACGCCGAGCAGGGTGAGGTAGCCGCCCCAGGAGCCGCCGGTGAGGATCAGGCGCTCGGGGTCCGCGAGGCCGGAGTCGATCGCCCACTGGCGGACCGCGGCGATGTCCTCCAGCTCGATCAGGCCGACCCGGTGCTTGAGCGCGTCCGTCCAGGCACGCCCGTACCCCGTGGAGCCGCGGTAGTTGACGCGGACGACCGCGTACCCGTGGTCCACCCAGGCCGCCGGGCCCGCCGCGAAGGAGTCGCTGTCGTGCCAGGTCGGGCCGCCGTGGATGTCGAACACCGTGGGCAGCGGTCCGGTCGTCCCCGCGGGCCGCTGCACCAGGGCGTGCACCCTGCCGCCGGGGCCGTCCACCCACACGTCCCGCACCGGCACCGAACCCGGGGAGCGCATCCCCGGCGGGTCGAGGACGACGCCGCCGGCGGTGGAGCGGACCGTGGACGGCTCGGCGGCCGACGACCACAGGTACTCCACGCTGCCGTCGGGGCGGGGCGTGGCGCCCGACACCGTGCCGGGCGGGGTGTCGATCCGCTCCAGGCTGCGCGCGGCCAGGTCGTAGCGGAACAGCTCGCTGCGGGCCTCGAAGCCGTGCGCGACGAGCAGGCCCGAGCCGTCCGGGAACCACTCGGCGCTCACGTCGCCCGGCAGGTCGAGGGCCAGGTCGGTCTCCGTGCCCGTGGCGATGTCCCAGACCAGGGGCTCCCAGCGACCGCGCCGCTGGTGCCCGATGAGCAGCCGGGTGTCGCCGTCCACGGGCGCGAAGCCCAGCACGTCGAGGCCCAGCTCGACGGTGCCGCCCTTGGTGTCGTCCAGTTCCGCGACCGCGCTGCCGTCGGGGCGCACCACGCGGAGCGCCGAGTGCATCGCGTCGCCGTGCTCGGTGTGCTCGACGGCGATCAGGGTGCCGTCGTGGGACAGGTCGCCGACCCCGGCGGACTCCCGGTGCCGGTAGATCTCGACGGGCTCCTCGCCGGTGCGCACGAGGTGGATCGTCGTGCCGTCCTCGTCGGTGGAACGGCCGACGACCGCCGTGCGTCCGTCCCGGCCGAGGGCGACGCCCGCCGGGTAGGAGGGCTCCAGGCCCGGGGCCGCGGGCTCGTCGGGGCCGCCGCCGAACGGCTGCCGGCGCCACACGCCGAACTCGTCGCCGTCCTTGTCGTCGAACCACCAGATCCACGCGCCGTCGGGCGAGAGCACGCCGTCCGTCGTGCCGTTCGGCCGGTGCGTCGCCTGGCGCTGCTCGCCCGTCGACCGGTCCCAGGCGTACAGCTCGTACGTCCCCGTCGCGTTCGACACGAACAGGGAGTGGTCCGGGGCGTCCTCCGCCCAGTCCGGCAGTGACACCCGGGGCGCGCGGAAGCGCTTCTCCCAGTCCGGCATGTCCTCGTTCCGCTCCGTCGGAGCGGACCCGTTGCTCTCAGTCATGACCCCATAGTGCCCGCACCTCCGGGCATTGCGCCGACGGGATCCCCACCCTGTGGAAAACTCCCGCGCGCGGAAGCCCGACCCGGGGTCCGGGCGCTCCCGGGCGGCCCGTACCGTGGGAAGGGTGTACCGGTTTCTGCTGACACCTCGCTGGTGGGGCATCAACGTCCTCGCGCTGCTGGCCATCCCCTTCTGCATCTTCATGGGGATCTGGCAGCTCAGCCGTTTCCAGGACCGCGTCGACCAGCACCGCACCGCGACCGCGCAGGCCACCGCCGACCGGACCGCACCGGCCCGTCCGCTGGCCGACGCGCTGCCCGTCGACACCGACACCTCCGGCGACCGCGTCACCGCGACCGGCCGGTACGGCAAGCAGCTCCTCGTCCCCGACCGCACGGTGGACGACCGCACCGGCTTCTACGTGCTGACGCTGCTGCGCACCGACACCGGCAAGTCGCTGCCCGTCGTGCGCGGCTGGCTGCCCGGCAGGGCCGACGCGGCGAAGGCACCGGCACCGCCGGCCGGCGAGGTCACGGTCACCGGTGCGCTCCAGGCGTCCGAGACGCCCGGCGACAACGGCGTGAGCACCAAGGGCGGCCTGCCCGCCGGCCAGACCGCCGCGATCAGCGCGGCCACCCTGGTCAACATCGTCCCGGACCACCTCTACGACGCCTGGATCACCCTCGACAGGGCCGACTCCGGGATGACGGCGGTCCCGGCGACCGCGGCCGCCAACACCGGCCTGGACCTCCAGGCCTTCCAGAACCTCGGCTACCTCTGCGAGTGGTTCGTCTTCGCCGGCTTCGTCGTCTTCATGTGGTTCCGGCTGGTGCGCCGCGAGGCGGAGTTCGCCCGGGACGCGGCACTGGGGCTGGTGCCCGCTGACGCGACCGACACGACGGACGCGACGGACCCGGCGGACGGGAAGGGCGAGGCGGAGCCGGACTCCGCCGCCGCCCCCGCGGGGCAGGGTGCCGACGAGGACGACGCCTCCCGCTCCCCCGCGACGCGCTGATCCCCGCGGGGCACCGGCCCCCGCACCGGGCGGGGGCACCCCGTCAGGACTCCGAGGCCACCCCGGCGCGGTACACCGTGCCCGCGCACGCGTTCGGCACCGTCACCGTCACGGCCGGCGCCCCGGCCTGCGGGGTGTACGAGACGACGACGCTGCCGTCCGCCGTCCCGTCCTCGGGCATCAGCTGCTCGGTGAGGCCCGTGTCCCCGCCGGTAGACGTACCCGTCGTGGCGGTGTCGTCCCCGCTGGGCGAGGGGGCCGGCGAGGCTCCGCCCGTCCCGCTGTCGTCCCCGCCGACGGTGCCGCTGCTGGTCGGACAGGTCTCGGAGGGCACCCAGGCGAACTTCACCTCGTACGCGGCACCGGGCAGCAACAGCAGCCGGGCGGGCGCCCCTGCGGTGTCGGACAGCCCGGTCGCCGGGTCGCCCGCGACGTGCTGGGCCACGCCGACCTTGGCGGCGTCCGCCGCGCCCTGCGCGAGGACGGTCACGCTGCCGGCGTCGGTCACCGTGCACCCGGTGGTGGAGATGTTCGTGACGCGGAAGCTGCCGTAGACCGTGCCCACCGAGTCGGGGGCGCCGAGTGTCGTCGTGCCGGAGCCGAGCTGGGTCGCCGTGCAGTCGGCGACGCCGGCCGCCGCGGACGAGGGGTCGCTGCCGTCGTCGGTGGTGCTGCCGGCGCCGCTGGGCGGGTCCTTGGGGTCCTTCGTGACGCCGGTGGCGCCCTTCTCGGACGCCTGCCCGGAGGACGTGGCGCTGTTGCTCCTGCCGCTGTCCGAGCCCGCGTTCTGTCCCGAACCGCCCTGTGCCTGCGAGGCGTTGCCCGCGATGGAGGGGTCGGCGGTGGAGCCGACGGAGTTCGAGACGTGCAGCAGGGCGGGGACGGCGGTGCCGACGAAGAGGGCCGCCGCCGCCATGCCGACGGCCGCCTGGCGCTTGCGGGTACGCCGCGCGGGCACCGCCCGGCGCAGGTGCTCCAGCGCACCGTCGCGCGGCTCGACGTCCTCGACGGCCCGGTGCAGCAGCCTCCGCAGGTCCAGTTCGTCCGCGCCGAGCCCGGCCTCCGGGACCCCGCCGACCCGCGCGGCACCCGACGTCGCGGCGCCGGACTTCGTGCGACCGGGCTTCGCGTCGTCCGTCGTCGCGTCGCCGGATTCCGGAGCACCGGATTCCGGGTCGCCGGACGTCGGTCCGCCGGACCCGCGGCCCGCGGCCTTCGCGCCGCCCCACCTCGGGCCGCCGGCTTTCAGTTCGGCGAACAGGTCCCCGGCCTTCGGACGGCCCGGCCTCGGGCCACCGGACTCCGGGCCACCGGACTCCGGGTCGCCGGGCGTCGGGCCACCGGACTCCGGTTCGCCGGTGCCGAGTTCGTCGGTGTCGCGTACTCCGGTGCCGCGCTCGTCGGGCTTCCGGTCGTCGTCGTCCGGGCCGTGGTTCACAGTTCCGTTCCCTGCGTGCGTTGGCTTGTGGTCCTGCCCGAACAGACACGTCGGCTCGTGCCATTCGTAGGGCTCGTGACGCTCACGGGAGTCGCCTCCCTCGGCGTGGGTCATGCCGGCTCCTCCATGGCGACGCGGAGGGCCGCGATGCCGCGCGAGCCGTACGCCTTCACCGAGCCCAGCGATATCCCGAGCGTCTGGGCGACCTGCGCCTCCGTCATGTCGGCGAAGTACCGCAGCACGAGGACCTCGCGCTGGCGGCGCTGGAGGCCCTTCATGGCGGTGATCAGCGAGTCGCGCTCCAACTGGTCGTACGCGCCCTCCTCGGCGCTCGCCATGTCGGGCATCGGCTTCGGCAGCAGCCGCAGTCCGATGATGCGGCGGCGCAGCGCCGAGCGGGACAGGTTGACCACGGTCTGGCGCAGGTACGCGAGCGTCTTCTCCCGGTCGCGGACCCGCTTGCGCGCCGAGTGGACGCGGATGAACGCCTCCTGCACGACGTCCTCACAGGACGCGGTGTCGTCGAGGAGCAGCGCGGCGAGGCCCAGCAGCGAGCGGTAGTGCGCCCGGTAGGTCTCCGTCAGGTGGTCGACAGTGGTGCCGGCGACGACGGCGTCGTCGACGCCGTCGCGCTGGTCGGGCAGGCGGGCCGGACGCGCTGCGGGCATGGGCGCGATCACCGGCAGGCCGCCGGCCGCGCCGGGCGCACGGGGCCGGCGGGGCGGCCGTAGGGCCGTGACGCGTGCTGCCGCGGTGAATTCGAGAACCTCTGCCACGCCAGTTGGACCCGTATCCCCCCGTCGGGGTTGTACGTGCGACCGGTCACGTTGGCGATGACAGGCCCGGCCGCGCCGTCCGCGTGGTCGGAGCGCTCCCACGACGCCGTCTCAAACTCCCCCATGCGTACTGTTCATCCCCTATGTCCCTGTAAGCGGGCGTCCCCTGCCCGGCAGCGGTGTGACGCGCGTAACCGGACCGTGTCCGTGCCCCGTTGGGGCGTTCGCGTAGACGCCGCCCGCTCGACGCACGGTTGCGCGGAGCGGAAAGCAAATCTTCGGTCGTAAGGGGGTTCCGAGACAAGTGGTCCTGACCAATATCCGGCACCGCGTGCGTCACATACGCACATGCGGGGGCGGCACGGATCGGGACGACGGCACACGTCCTGGGCGCAACCGCCCGCGTACCGCCCACTCCACCGGGCCGTCGCGGACCGACGGGCACGGCGGTTCAGGCGAGTTCGGCCGCCACCAGCTCCGCGATCTGGGCGGTGTTGAGGGCCGCGCCCTTGCGGAGGTTGTCGCCGCACACGAACAGTTCGAGCGACGTCGGGTCGTCGAGCGCCCGGCGCACCCGGCCGACCCACGTCGGGTCGGTGCCCACGACGTCGGCGGGCATGGGGAACTCACCGGCCGCCGGTTCGTCGCACAGCACGACGCCGGGCGCGGTGGCGAGGATCTCGCGGGCCCGGTCGACGGTGACCTCGTCCTCGAACGAGGCGTGCAGGCTGAGGGAGTGCCCGGTGACCACCGGCACCCGTACGCACGTGACGGCGACCGGCAGCCGGGGCAGCCCGAGGATCTTGCGGGACTCGTCCCGCACCTTCATCTCCTCCGAGGACCAGCCGTCCTCGCGCAACGACCCGGCCCACGGGACGACGTTGAGGGCGACGGGGTCCGGGAACGGCCCGGTGTCGTCGCCGACGGCCCGCCGCACGTCCCCCGGCGTGGTGCCGAGCCGCGTGCCGGCGACCACGGAGAGCTGGCGGCGCAGCGTCTCGACGCCGTCCCGGCCGGCCCCGCTGACGGCCTGGTACGACGAGGCGACCAGGGAGCGCAGCCCGAACTCGGCGTGCAGCGCGCCCAGGACCACGATCATCGACAGGGTCGTGCAGTTGGGGTTGGCGACGATGCCGCGCGGCCGGTTGCGCACCGCGCGCGCGTTGACCTCGGGCACCACCAGCGGCACGTCGGCGTCCATGCGGAACGCGCCGGAGTTGTCGACCACCACGGCGCCCCGCGCGGCGGCGACCGGCACCCAGCGGGCGGCGACCTCGTCGGGCACGTCGAACAGCGCGACGTCGACGCCCTCGAAGGCGTCCTCGGCGAGGGCGGTCACCTCGACCTCCTCGCCGCGCACGACCAGCTTGCGGCCGGCCGAGCGCGGCGAGGCGATCAGGCGGATGTCTCCCCAGACGTCGGCGCGCTGGGAGAGGATCTGGAGCAGTACCGTGCCGACGGCCCCGGTCGCTCCCACGACCGCGAGCGTCGGTCGGCCGGTCATCGCCCGGTGCCCCCGTAGACGACCGCCTCGTCGCTGTCGGAGTCGAGCCCGAAGGCGGTGTGGACGGCCCGCACGGCACCGGGCACGTCGTCGGCGCGGGTGACCACCGAGATGCGGATCTCGGACGTCGAGATCAGCTCGATGTTGACGCCCGCGTCGGACAGCGCCTCGAAGAACCCGGCGGTGACGCCCGGGTTGGTCTTCATGCCGGCGCCGACGAGCGAGATCTTGCCGATCTGGTCGTCGTAGCGCAGCGAGTCGAAGCCGATGGTGCGGCGCGAGCGCTCCAGGGCGTCGATGGCGCGGCGGCCCTCGGTCTTGGGCAGCGTGAACGAGATGTCCGTCAGACCGGTCGCCGCGGCGGACACGTTCTGCACGACCATGTCGATGTTGATCTGGGCGTCGGCGATCGCGCGGAAGATCGAGGCGGCCTCGCCCGGCTTGTCGGGCACGCCGACGACCGTGACCTTGGCCTCGGAGGTGTCGTGCGCGACACCGGAGATGATGGCCTGCTCCACCGGCTTGTCCCCTTGCTGAATCGGCTCGTTGCTGACCCAGGTGCCCTGCAGCCCGCTGAAGGACGAGCGCACGTGGATCGGGATGTTGTAGCGGCGCGCGTACTCCACGCAGCGGTGCAGCAGCACCTTGGAGCCGGAGGCGGCCAGTTCGAGCATGTCCTCGAACGAGATCCAGTCGATCTTCTGCGCCTTCTTCACCACGCGCGGGTCGGCGGTGAACACGCCGTCCACGTCGGTGTAGATCTCGCAGACGTCGGCCTCCAGGGCCGCGGCCAGCGCGACCGCCGTGGTGTCCGAACCGCCGCGGCCGAGCGTGGTGATGTCCTTCTTGTCCTGCGAGACACCCTGGAACCCGGCGACGATCGCGATGTTGCCCTCGTCCACCGAGGTGCGGATGCGGCCCGGCGTGACGTCGATGATCCGGGCCTTGTTGTGCACCGAGTCGGTGATCACGCCGGCCTGGCTGCCCGTGAACGACTGGGCCTCGTGGCCCAGGTTTTTGATCGCCATCGCCAGCAGCGCCATGGAGATCCGCTCTCCGGCGGTCAGCAGCATGTCGAACTCACGCCCGGCAGGCATCGGTGACACCTGCTCGGCGAGATCGATCAGCTCGTCCGTCGTGTCGCCCATCGCGGAAACGACGACAACCACCTGGTTGCCGCTCTTCTTCGCTTCCACGATCCGCTTGGCGACGCGCTTGATGCCCTCGGCATCGGCTACGGAGGAGCCTCCGTACTTCTGCACGACAAGGCCCACGTGCGCTCCTCGCTCAATCCGTCTGTTCCCGCACATACGCATATGTACTGCGGTCGGCTCAGTCTAACGAGCGTCCGAAAAACCCCTCCGCGATATCGCATCGTGAGATCGCCCCGGGGAGTCCTCGGCCGCCCGCTCCGACGTCACCCTGCCCACCGGACATGCCGCCACTCGGGAAAGTGGGTCTCCTCACAGCGGCGCACGGCAGCGCGGAACAGCGCGCGGGGCAGACCACGACGGCCGGCCGTGCCCCCAACACTCCTGTCGTGTACGGGAGTTACTTGACCGGGCGCAGACCCAGCGGGCCCGCGATCTCCTCGACCATGACCTTGCCGGCCTCCGCGGCGAGCGCGTCCTCGCCGAGGTCCTGGTCGGTGTCGAGGCCGTCCAGCGCCTCCAGCGGCTGGTTCAGCCGTACGTGCGCCACGAGCGACTGGAGCGCGCGCAGCGCCGCCGAGGCGGTGGAGCCCCAGTTCGAGAAGTACGAGAACTGCCACCACCAGAGCGCCTCGGTGACCCGGCCCTCGGTGTAGTGGGCCATGCCGTGCCGCAGGTCGGCCATGACGTCCGCGAGGTCGTCCGAGATGCGCGCCGGCACCGGGGCCCGGCGCGGCTCGTACGGGTCGAAGACCTCGGAGTAGACGTCGATCGGCTCCAGCAGGCGGGCGAGGTTCTCGCGGAGCTGGTCCACGTCGGCCTCGGGACCGAGGTCGGGCTCGTAGCGCTCGTCCGGGACGATGTCCTCGTGGGCGCCCAGCCTGCCTCCCGCCAGCAGCAGCTGGGAGACCTCCAGGAGGAGGAACGGCACGGCCGAGTCCGGCTCGTCGCCCTTGGCGACCTCGGAGACCGCGACCAGGAAGCTCCCGATCTGGTCGGCGATGTGGACCGCGAAGTCGTCGGGGTCCTGGGTGGTGGAGTGCAGCGTGGCGTCAGACATCTAGGAGTCGTCTCCCCTCGAAGGCGCGCCCGAGGGTCACCTCGTCCGCGTATTCCAGGTCTCCACCCACCGGGAGGCCGCTGGCCAGGCGGGTGACCCTGAGGCCCATGGGCTTGATCATCCGGGCGAGGTACGTCGCTGTCGCCTCGCCCTCCAGGTTGGGGTCGGTGGCGAGGATCAGCTCCGTGACCGTGCCGTCCGCGAGGCGGGCCAGCAGTTCCCTTATCCGCAGGTCGTCCGGGCCGACGCCCTCGATGGGGCTGATCGCGCCGCCCAGCACGTGGTACTTGCCGCGGAACTCACGGGTCCGCTCGACGGCGACGACGTCCTTGGGCTCCTCCACGACGCAGATCACCGACGGGTCGCGCCGCGGGTCCCTGCACACCGCGCACAGGTCCTCCTGCGCGACGTTGCCGCAGGTGGAGCAGAAGCGGACCTTGTCCTTCACTTCCAGCAGCGCGTGCGCGAGGCGCCGTACGTCGGTCGGCTCCGCCTGGAGGACGTGGAAGGCGATCCGCTGCGCGCTCTTGGGACCGACGCCGGGCAGCCGTCCCAGCTCGTCGATGAGGTCCTGGACCACGCCTTCGTACAACGGACCGACCTTTCCTGGATTTCCTGGTTGCGGACTCTCCGTACGTACCGTAGTTGCGCGCCGCCCCTGTGAGGAAGGCGGAACAGCGTTACGACGGAGAGTCCGCGTCGTGTCTCAGCGCGCCGTGTCCCGGCCGTCGTGTCTCAGAACGGCAGGCCCGGGATGCCGCCGCCGCCCAGCCCCTGCGCGAGCGGGCCGAGCTTCTGCTGCTGGAGTGCCTGCGCGTTGGCGTTCGCCGCCTGCACGGCCGCCACGACGAGGTCGGCGAGGGTCTCGGTGTCCTCCGGGTCCACGGCCTTCGGGTCGATGCGCAGCGAGCGCAGCTCGCCGGAACCGGTGACGACCGCCGTCACCAGACCGCCGCCCGCCTGGCCGTCGACCTCGGTGCGCGACAGCTCCTCCTGCGCGTTCGCGAGGTCCTGCTGCATCTTCTGGGCCTGCTGGAGCAGCTGCTGCATGTTGGGCTGGCCACCACCGGGAATCACGATCAGCTCCTGGTTCGTACGGGCATCCGGTATCACGGTCCGGGCGGACCTGGGCGGAGGAGTCCGCCTGGCACGAGCCTACGTGCTCCGGGCGGCCGTCGCCCCAGCACTCTTTCGAGTGAGTCGGCCCGGAGACCCCTACCTGATCAAGGGCCACTTCCAGTCGGAAAAGCGGCGAAACGCGATTCTTCGCCACCCATTGGGCGGTAGGAAAGGTTCCGGCGCGTCAGCATCAGGCGTCACGCCGGCCCGCGTACTCGTACGGGGCATCACGGACCGTGATCGGTAGGGATCAGTAGGGAGTGCCGGGTGGGTCAGCCGGAGAGGCAGCCCGAGGGTCCGCCTCAGGACGGGCGGGGCGAGGGGGCGGCCGGGCCGCTGCCGGGGGATCCGGCGGCGGGTCTGCCGGGCGGACTGCCGGGCGGTCTGCCGGGAGATCTGGCGGGGCGGGCCTTCCCCGCCGGGGACTGGGCCGAGCCCGCCGAACGGCTGGAGGAGCTGTACCGGTGGGTCGAGCGCGGCGCCCTGGACGCCGCCTCCTGGTACCTCGCCGACCGCGCGGGCAAGCGGCGGGCCGCGCGGGTGCTGCGCTGCGGGGCCGCGGCGGGTGCGCTGGGGGCTGCGGTCGTGCCGTTGGCCGGTGTCGCCGCCGACGCCGTGTGGGTGGCCTCCTGGGGCTATCTGCCGCTGCTGCTGGGCGCGGCCTGCGTCGCCGCCGACCGGTTCTTCGGCGTGACCTCGGGGTGGATGCGCGACGTGGCCACGGCTCAGGCCGTGCAGCGGCGGCTCCAGGTGCTCCAGTTCGACTGGGCCGCGGAGAGCGTGCGCGAGGTGCTGGGGCCGACCGAGGGCACCGCGGGGGAGGCCGCCGAGCGGTGCCTCGCCGTGCTGCGGCGCTTCTCCGAGGACGTCACCGAGCTGGTGCGCACGGAGACCGCGGACTGGATGGTCGAGTTCCGTACGGGGGCGGCTCCGCTCGGGCTCCAGCAGGCGGTGGGCGGACCCGGGTCGTCCCGGGCGGACGGCGGGGTCCCCGGCGCGCGGCATCCGTCCATGCCGGGGAGCCGGCCGAACATGCCGCGGCAGCGGCCGCCGGAGCCGCGCTGATCGCCTCGGGGCGGCGGGCTGCCGGAGCGGGGGCGGTTGCACGGGGGGCGGGGCCGCGCCGCGGGTGTACGTCCTCAAACCGGTGCGAGAGCTGTCGGGTGGAGGGGTGGGCGGTGGCGGACGCACCGGTTCTCCGGGCGCACACCCCCGTCCCGTCCCCTTCTCGCCGTACCCGGCCGACCCGACGTTCTCGTGCGGCTCAGACTCCGCTTCTCGCCGTACCCGGCTGCCGCGCCGTCTCCGGTTCGGGTGCGTTTCCGCGGTGGCTGTCGTCAGGTGTCGGTTTCGTTCGGGGCGCAGAGTTTCAGGCCCTCCGGGGTCTCGCAGGGCAGGTGGCCGTGCGTGCGGACCACGTCCAGGCCGTTGCCCCGCGAGAGGTAGGTGAGGAAGCTCGACACCAGCGTGTCCGCCGGGGGCCTGCCGTACGTGTAGGCGTACTCGATCTCGCGGTACGGGTAGTCGCCGTCCCCGCGCTCCAGCGCCTCCACGGACGGGGTGTGCCCGTCGAGCTTCAGCAGGTGCAGGCCCTTCGCGTCCTCCGCCAGGGTCAGCTCGCTGTAGCCGACCCCGCCCGGCACCTGGGCCACCGTGGACAGCGCCTGCTCGGTCGCGTCCAGCTCGCAGCGCACGACGGGCGCGGTGGCGTCGTCCTTGTGCACGCAGTCGCGGGAGGAGTTGGCGATCTCGCCGCGCCCCAGTACCCGGCGCTGGAACACCTGCCGCGTACCGGAGTTGGCGTCCCGGCTGACCAGCCGCACCGGCAGGTCCGGACCGCCGAGCTGCCGCCAGTTGGTGATCTGCCCCCGGTACAGGCGCCGCACGTCGGCCGTCGACAGGTTCCTCAGCCGTACGTCGTCGTTGACCACCAGCGCGAACACCACCACCGCGACCCGGTTCTCCGCCAGGTCCGGCAGGCCGGGCGGCTTGGCCCCGTCGGACACCGCGATCACCGCGGGCGAGCCCCGCTTCGCCTGCGCGCCGAGGCCGGCCAGTTCGCGCACGCCCGCCGTGGAACCGTGCGCGTCCACGGTGACCGTCGATCCCCCGCAGTCCCGCTCGTACTTGGCCGCCGCCTCCCGCACGGTGGGGGCGAACGCGGTCGAGCCGGTGACCGTCAGGGTGCCTCTGGCGCAGCCGATCGGGGGCGGGCTGTCGTCGCGGGCCACCACCAGGACCGCGAGCGTGAGGACGCACACCGTGAGGACCACGGTGATCGTGCGGGCCGCCCGGCTGAACAGCGGTGGCTTGTCGTCCGGGGTCGCGCTGCGGTTGGGGTGCACCTCGCCGTCGCGGATGCCGCCGACGATGCGGATCGGCCGGCCCACGTCCCCGCCCGACAGCAGCACCAGGAGCTTGAAGTGCTCGCGCGGGTTGAGCGGTACGCGCGGGATGCGCAGGGTGTTGCCCGTGTAGCCGAACCCGGCCGCCGGGGTGAAGTGATCCATCAGGTGCACGCTGCCCGCGGGCTGGGTGACCGAGACGCCGCGCACCGTGCGGTCGGTGAACTCGGCCGTCAGACCGTGCAGTTCACGCCCCGTGTAGTCGTTGTCCGCGATGCCCTGGGAACCGTCGTTCTCGATGCGCAGCAGGACGAGCGTCGCGTCGGACATCACCGGCGCCTCGTCGAAGAGGCCGAGGCGGCGGTTCGCGCGGCCCGAACTGGCGTCGTCGCCGATCGCGTTGTCCATCTGCACGCGGTAGCCGACCCGCTTGCGGCGCGGCACCCTGCGCTCGTACCAGAGCATCACGCCCGAGGCGGCGATGCCCAGCAGGGCGGTCCCGACCGCCACCACGTTCTCCGTGCTCAGCCAGTCCACCGCGGTGCCCCCACCACATGTCGCGCGCCGACGTGCACCACCGCCGCGCGCCCCCGCGGCGGATCGTGGGGTCACCGTACGGGCGGGCGGGGGCGCTCCCCGGTTCCGTTCACGGGAATTCGCCCGACGTTCAACCGGGACGTCGACACTCTGTCGCGGAATGCCCCGCACACCGGACAGGACGACGATGTCGCGGGACACCGCCCGCGATCTACCCTCGACCGCATGACCCCTCAGCCCAGCCCCCAGACCGGAGCCGCCGTGAAGGCGGCGGACCGGGCGCACGTGTTCCACTCCTGGTCCGCCCAGGACCTCATCGACCCGCTCGCCGTCGCCGGCGCCGAGGGATCGTACTTCTGGGACTTCGACGGCAAGCGGTACCTGGACTTCACCAGCGGTCTGGTCTTCACCAACATCGGCTACCAGCACCCGAAGGTCGTCGCCGCGATCCAGGAGCAGGCCGCGAGGATGACGACGTTCGCGCCCGCGTTCGCGGTCGAGGCGCGCTCGGAGGCCGCCCGGCTGATCGCGGAGCGCACCCCCGGCGACCTCGACAAGATCTTCTTCACCAACGGCGGCGCCGACGCCGTCGAGCACGCCCTGCGCATGGCCCGGCTGCACACCGGCCGCCCGAAGGTGCTCTCCGCCTACCGCTCGTACCACGGCGGCACCCAGCAGGCGATCAACCTCACCGGCGACCCGCGGCGCTGGGCCTCCGACAGCGGCACGGCCGGGGTCGTGCACTTCTGGGGGCCGTTCCCCTACCGCTCGCGGTTCTACGCCGGGACCGAGGAGGAGGAGTGCGCGCGGGCGCTTGAGCACCTGGAGACGACGCTCGCCTTCGAGGGGCCGGCCACCGTCGCCGCGATCGTGCTGGAGACGATCCCCGGCACCGCCGGGATCATGGTCCCGCCCGCCGGTTACCTGCGGGGCGTGCGCGAAATCTGCGACAAGTACGGGATCGTCTTCGTGCTGGACGAGGTGATGGCCGGGTTCGGCCGCACCGGCGAATGGTTCGCGGCCGACCTGTTCGACGTCGTGCCCGACCTCATGACCTTCGCCAAGGGCGTCAACTCCGGTTACGTGCCGCTCGGCGGCGTCGCCATCTCCGCCGAGATCGCCGCCACCTTCGGCAAGCGCCCCTACCCCGGCGGGCTCACCTACTCCGGCCACCCGCTGGCCTGCGCCGCGGCCGTCGCGACGATCAACGCCATGGCCGAGGAGGGCATCGTCGAGAACGCGAAGCGCCTCGGCGCCGACATGGTCGGCCCCGCCCTGCGGGAGCTGGCCGGGCGGCACCCCTCGGTCGGCGAGGTGCGCGGCGTCGGCATGTTCTGGGCGCTGGAGCTGGTGCGCGACCGCGCCACGCGTGAGCCGCTGGTGCCGTACAACGCGACCGGCGACGACAACCGGGCCATGGCCGCCTTCGCGGCGGAGGCGAAGGCGCACGGCCTGTGGCCCTTCGTGAACATGAACCGCACGCACGTCGTGCCGCCGCTCAACGTCACCGAGGCCGAGCTGAAGGAGGGCTTCGCCGCCCTCGACGCGGCGCTGTCGGTGGCCGACACGTTCACCGTCTGACGGCCGCACGGCCCGCTTCCCCGCGTCCGCCCCGCCTCCCGGGTTCCGCCCGGGGCGCGGGGCGGTGCCGTACCCCCACGTCCCGCGCACGACGGGCGGGGCGCCCCGGGAACCCGAACGCGTAAGGTGGCGTGCTCGTACACACACCCAGAAGTGGACGAGTTCGCCGAGTTCGAGCAGTTCGAAAGAACCGAGGACCGCCGGCCGGCTCGACCGCCCGTCCGACGAGGAGTCCCCGAGCATGCCCGGCACAGGCGGCAGCGGCAGCGGCGCTGTGACCCGCAGCACCCTGCGGCAGCAGATCGCGGACGCGCTGCGGGACGAGGTGCTCGCCGGGCGGCTGCGGCCGGGGCAGGAGTTCACCGTCAAGGAGATCGCCGACCAGTACGGCGTCTCCGCCACCCCCGTCCGCGAGGCGCTGGTGGACCTCGCCGCGCAGGGCCTGCTGGAGGCCGACCAGCACCGCGGCTTCCGCGTCCACGAGTTCACGTTCGCCGACTTCCGCTCCCTCGTGGAGGCCCGCAGCCTGATCAGCGACGGCATGTTCCACGCCCTGGCCGCCGGTCACGACGGCGTCCCGCAGCGCACCCAGGCCGCCGCCGTCGCCGCCCTCGCGGGGGTGCGCCGCCGCGGCGAGGAGGCGCAGCGCGCGGCGAGCGCCGGCGACCTCACCGTCCTCATCGGCTACGACCTGCGGTTCTGGCGCGAGCTCAGCTCCCTGTACGGCAATCCGTACCTCACGGACTTCCTGCACCGGCTGCGCGTGCAGTCCTGGGTGTGCGCTGTGCAGCACCTGCGCCGGATGACCGACCTGCGCGGGCACCTGTGGTGCGGGCACACGGAACTCGTCGACGCGCTGAGCAGACGGGACACCATGGGCGCCCGCGCGATCGTGATGGCGTACACCGCGCACTCCCTCGCCGTCGTGGAACGGCTCGCGGACGACGTCCGGTAGCGCCGCCCGGCGGGACGGGGCCGGGGGTCGCGCGGAACCCGTGCAAGAGGGCCCGGTCCCGCACGGTACGGACTACTCTTCCCTGACCACCGTGTTGAGCGAGGAGTTCTCCATTGGCCTGTGACCTGTGGCTCGTACCGCTCGTCGACGTGTTGTGCCACACCCCCGACAACCCGTTCGCCGAGGAACTCGCCCAGTACAACAAGGTGCTCGCGGAGGCCGGTCTGCCGCCGGTCCCGGTGTACCAGTACATGCCGGGACTGTCCGGGGACGTCGCCCCGGTCGCCGGGTTCGACTACGACGCGCTGCACTTCCTGCGCCGCGCCCACCTGCTCCAGCTCTGCGGCCTCCCGGTCACCCCGGTCGACGAACTCGGCGGCGACTACGAGCAGTTGCTGGAGATGTTCGAGTCCACGGCACAGCAGTCGCACCTGGTCTGGCACTACGACCACGCGGGCGCCTACGTCCCGCTCGACTTCCCGCACCCGCTGTCCAACGACGACATGCTCGCGGGCGGCGGCCCGTTGGGCTCCTCGCAGGGCCTGCTGCGCGAACTGGAGGCGGTGGCCCCGGCGATCGGCATCGACCCGGCCAACCCCCCGGCGGCGCCCGAACCTCCGCCCGCGCCCACCTCGTTGGAGGAACCGGCGGCGTCCGCCCCCTTCGACCCGAGCCCCTTCGCCCGCGAACGCCACGTCTGGCTGGGCCTGCACGCGGCGGCGACCCGGAGCCTGGCACAGGGCTCGATGATCGTCTTCAGCTGAGCCCCGGCTCCGCCCGCTCCCCGCGTGCGGCACGGCGTTCGCGATAGGCCGCCGCGTTGACCCGGCTGCCGCACGCCCGCTTGTCGCACCAACGGCGCCCTCCGGCACGCGAGTTGTCGAGGAACAACCGCGTGCAGGGGGCGCCTTCGCACCTGCGGACACGGGCGTGCTCGGGCGATCCGACGAGCCGGCAGGTCTCCCGCGCCACCGTCGCGAGGGCCTGTTCCACGCCGCCCGACCAGGTCATGACGCCCGCCCGCACGACGACGGGCCGCATCGGCTCCCGCCCGGCGAAGTCGTTGAGCAGGGCGAGATCCGCGCTGCCCACCGGCCGCCCGGCCACGCACGCGTACGCCGCCCCGTAGACCGCCTCCCGGACGTCGACGGCCGCCGCCAGGCTGTCGGCGGTGACCGCGCCGTGCGGACGGAGGCCGGCGAGCGTCAACCACTCGCGCAGATCGGCCGGTTCGGCCAGCAGGTCGACCGGGCGCGTCTCGCGCCACGACACGGTGGCCGCGAGGTCGAGCCCCAAGTGGTCGCCCAGGAACTGGAATCGCACACCCACATCCCTCCCTGTCGCGGCCCCCGCGTCGCGCCGTCCCCGCATGAAAGCACCGACCCGGGAAATCATACCTTGAAGGCATGACGCGCCCCGGGACACGACAGCGGACACCGGCACAGGGAGACGGAAAGACGTGAGCCGCACCAGGAGTTCGCCAGGAAGGCCGTCGGAAAAGCCGACGGGAGGGCCCTCGGGAAGGTCGTCCGCAAGGGCTCCGGGAAGGGTGCCCGACGCACCGGCCAACCCCCTTCCCGCAGGCGGTACTTCGCCGCACGGCGACCCGGATCCCGGCCCGTCCTCCCCCGCTCCGCCGCACCGGGGCCGGGCCCTCGCCGTGTATCTCGCCTCGGCCGCCCTGGTCCGCACCGCGAGCGGCGGCGCGCCCGTCGGCCTGGTGTCCCTGACGCTCGACCGGTACGGACACGGCGGCGCCGCGCTCGGCGGCCTCCTCGCGGCCCTGCTCACCGCGCCGAACCTCGCGGGCCCCTGGACGGCCCGGTGGCTGGAGAGCGCCCGCGACACCCGCCCGGTGCTCGCCGGGGCGTTCGCCGCGTACGGCATCGCCCTGGCCGGCGCGGCGTTGGCCCTCGGGCACGTCACCACGGCCGCCGTCGCCGCGGTGATCGTCCTCGGCGGCCTCGCCGGCCCCCTGATGACCGGCGGCCTCAGCAGCCGCCTCGCGCTCCTCGTCGGCGGCGACGACCGCGACCGGCGCCGCGCGGAGGGCTGGGACTCCGCCACCTACGGCGTCGGCAACATCGCCGGTCCCGGCGTCGTGGCCGGTCTCGCCGGCACCCTGGGCCCGCTGCCCGCCGTGCTCGCGCTGGGGGCCGCCGCCGCGCTGGCGGGCCTGCTGCTGTCGTTGCTGCCCCGGGGCGGGGCCACGGGCGCGGACGGGGAGTCGATGCCCGTCCGCGACGCCCTGCGGGTGGTGCTGCGCACCGGGCCGCTGCGCCGCGTCATGGCGGCGACCACGATCACCTCTGTCAGCACCGGCGGCATCCTGGTGGTCGCGGTCGTCCTCGGCGGCTCGCTCGGCCACTCCCCGGGCGCGGGCGCGACACTCGGCGCGGTCTACGGCGCGGGCAACCTCTGCGGCGCGCTGCTGACCGGCGTCTTTCCCTCCTCCGGGGAGCCGGAGCGCCGCACGGTCCGGCTCGTCGCGGTGAACGCGCTCGCCATCGGCCTGTGCGCGCTCTCCCCCGGTTACGTCGTCGCCCTGTTCGCCTTCGCCCTCGCGGGTGCCACGAGCGCGGTGCTCTTCACGGCCACCCTGGCGGTGCGCTCGGTGTACTCGCCCCCGGCCGCCCGCGCCCAGGTCTTCGTGACCATGGCCTGCGCCAAGATGGCCTCCGGGGCGGCGGGTACGGCGCTGGCCGGCACGCTCGTCGGCCTCGGACCGCGGCTCGCCCTGGCGCTGGGCGCGATCGTGGTGGCGTCGGCGGTCCTGGCAGCCGTGGTCGACCGCCGCGTGAGCGCTGCGCGGGGCGGGCCGGGGTGACCGGTCAGTCCGCCGCCGTGTCCGGCACCCCCGCCGTCCCCGCCGTCTCCCACTCCTCGCACCGCAGCACGTTGCGCAGCAGCAGGGTGTGCACGAACCGGTCGGGCCCGGAGGGGCGGTAGCGCCAGGACAGCGGCCAGGTCGCGCCGTCGAGGGCCGGGACGGGGATGTACGACACGTGCCCCGGCCCGGCGGTGAGCCGCCCGACGCCGGGTGGCCACGGCCGGTACGACGCGGTCCCGACCGGCACCAGGAAGTACACCCCGCGCCGCCCGGTGGCCTCCTCGACCACGGGACCGGGGTCGCCACCGGTCAACTCGGCCAGCGCGTCCGCCAGTTCACGACCGGCGTCCCCGTCGATCCGGACCGCGTCGAACCGCACACCGGCCCTGCGGAGTTGAAAGCCCGACTCGGGAATCCACCCGGGAATCTCGTCACTTCGCGTATTCACGCAGCCAGTCTTCGCAGGCGGGACTACCGTTTTCCATGACTCTGCGTCGACCGTGGGTGACGGTACGGCGGGCGGCGCCGGTCGTGCTGATCGGTTGAGTTCACTTGAGCCCGGGAGTGACCGCAATGGCGCGGACGACGAACAAGACGGAAGCGGGCGGCACCGCCCGCATGGTGGCCGCCCTCGCGAAGTCGCTCCGCGAGCAACTGGGTCTCTCCCAGGAGGAGTTGGGCAAGCTCATCGGCTACACGGCATTGGCGATCAGCGCGATGGAGACGTGCGCGCAGCCCGCGAGCGACCACATGCTCGTGATGTTGGAGAAGACGATCGGCGGCGGCTTGGGCGTCTTCGAGAAGGCCCGGGAGTTCATCCGCCTGGACCGGTATCCCCCGCAGTTCAAGGATTTCGTGCCGATGGAGGCGGCGGCGGTGACGTTGTCTTCGTACGAGACCGTCGTGATCGACGGCCTCTTCCAGACGGAGGACTACGCCCGCGCCCTCATCGGCGGTGGGTACCCGGCGTTGCCGAGCGAGCAGGTCGACGAGCTGGTTGACCTCAGAAGGAAGCGAAGGACGCTGTTCGACCGGCCCTCCCTCCCGCTCATCGAACTCATCCTGGACGAGTCCGTACTGCGCAGGCCCTTCGGAAGCTGGGAGATCCAGCGGAGCCAACTGCGTTCACTGGCGGAGGACGCCCGGCGGGACAACGTGAGCGTGCAGATCCTCCCGCTCGAACGCGGGCTGCGAGGTCAGCATGCGGGCGCGCAGGGAGGAATGAAGCTGGTGGAGACGCAGGAGCACCATCACGTCGTCTACATGGAGGTCGAGGACGAAAGCATCCTCGTCAGTGATCCGACGAAGGTCGCTCGGCTCTCCCACCGGTATGCAAAGATCCGCACGCAGACCCTGAGCCCTGATGATTCTGTGCGGCTCATCGAGCAGTTGGCGGAAGAGGTAGGGACATGAGCAGCGTCCGGCGGTGGATCAGGTCGAGCTACAGCGACTCCAGTGGCGGCAACTGCCTTGAGGCGGCGCACGACTGGCTCAGGTCGAGCTACAGCAACGACAGTGGTGGCAACTGCCTTGAAGCCGCCGCCGACCACCCCGTTGTCCACCTCCGCGACTCCAAGGCCCCCGACCGCGCCACGGTCACCGTGTCAGCGACAGCCTGGACCGCTTTCCTCAACCACTCTTTCAACCTGCTGAGTTGACGAGAGAGACGGGCCCACCGATCCGGCAGGCCCGCCCCGACTCACGCGTAATGGGCTCAGTTGGTGAAGTACAGGTACTTCCAGGAGCTGTACGTAGTCGAGTTGACCGTGTCGCCCGACGAACCGTTGATGTACGCCGCCCGCACCCGCGCGCGCAGACCGGACTCGCCCGGTGCGCCCAGGTTCACCGCGCACTTGCCCGACGTGCCCAGGGCGAAGTACTGCGAGCCCGACGAGTACCACTTGCCCTGGTAGTAGACCTGGACGTCGGTCCGCTGCTCGCGGCCCTTGTAGTAGGTCATCGTCGTGGTGGCGATCGGCGCGGTCTTCTTGTGGAACCAGTAGTACGACGTCGAGCCGATCTTCGCCGTCTTGTACTGCTTGGTGATCGCGACGGAGGCCTTCACCTTCGCGCCCGCCACCGACTTGACCGTACGGCCGGCGTAGCGGGAGTCGGCCGCGAAGACGGCGGTGACCGTGGTGTCCCGGGTCATGTCCACCTTGACCGAGATGTTCCCGGCGGAGTTGACCTTGCCGGTCTTCAGCAGCTTCTTGGGCTTGTCCGCGCCGAACGGGTCCGCGTAGAGGGCCACCGTGCGGTTCGTGTACGTCGTGCCGAGGTGCGCGGTGAAGGTCGCGTCGGTGCCGTACGTGTAGACGGCGCCGTTGTGGTTCAGCGTCATCGACGGGATCGTGCGCGGGATCGTCACCTTGTCGGAGGCGGAGACCGCAGCGTGTGCCGCGTCGCCCGCGTAGGTGACCTTGTAGGTGACGATGCCGCCCGACGGGGGCGTGTCCGTGAAGCTGAACGTGCCGTCCGACGTGACCGTGACGTCGGCCAACGCCTTGCCGCTCGGCGAGAGGAAGTCGGTGCGGGTGACCTTCACCTTGACGCCGGCGGGCAGCGCGACCGACGCGGACAGCTTGCCCGTGACGGTGAGCTTCTTGGCGCGGATGCCCTTGGTGGGGGCGTTCACGGTGAGGGTCGGGACGTTCTTGGTGGGGTCGGTGAGCGCCTTGACGACGTACTTGGTGCCGCTCGACACGAGGGCGAAGACCCGCGAGGAGTCCGGTGCCCAGGCGAGGTCGACCACTCCCGCGGTGTTGGTGAAGGTGCGCAGCGGCTTGACCGAACCCGCCTTGTAGACGGCCACCTTGGCGCCGTTGGCCTGGGCGACCAGCCCGTCCGCGGCGATGTCGGCCCGCTGCCCCGCCGGGTAGGTGGTGGACGCGCTGAACTTGCCGCCGGCGTACGAGTCGAGCTGCGCGCCGTTGACCATGACCTGGGTGCCGCCGGGCACGAGGTCGATGTCGCCGATGCCGCTGTTGAGGCTGTAGTCGCCCTGGTAGTAGGCGGTGAGGGCGGGGGCGGCGCCGGAGACGTCGAGGACGGCCATCGAGTCGGTGGAGACGCCGGTCTCGCCGACGGCGAGGACGCCGGGCTGCGAGGGGTCGGTGTCGAGGAGGCCCTGGCCCCAGATGCCGAGGTTGCCGGCGGGGAAGAGGCCGAGGGTCACCGGGTCGGTGCCGCTCGCGGGGTCGACGGCGGGGTCGAAGGAGCCGAGGTTGCCGCTCCACTGGTCGCCGTAGGTGAACCAGACCTTGCCGGCGGAGAACGCGATGTGGCGCGGGCCGGTGTCGGTGGCGACGGGGTAGTGGGCCTTGACGGCCAGGGTGGCCGCGTCGACGGCGACGATCTCGTTGAACGCGGCGCGCGCCGCGTACACGGTGGCGCCGTCGTCCGAGATGGTCACCCCGGTGACGCCCTCCAGGCTCACCGAGCCGATCAGGTTGCCGGCGTAGTCCGAGGCGACGATGCCCTTGTCCGCGTCGCCGACGAAGACCCGCTGGAGCGGGCCGTCGGGGGCGATGCCGCCGGGGCTGGTGACGGAGGCGGCGGTCGCCGCCGAGGCGGTGCCGGCGGCGGTGACACTCAGGGCCGCCGAACCGACGAGTACCGCGATCGCCGTCGCGGTCGACATGCTTCTGCGCGTGCGCACAGGCGTGGTTCCCCCCACGTGAAATCCCCGGCGCGGGCCGGGAGTTGCTGATGTAGGCGCCGCGCGGCACCCGGAACCACCGCCGACGGCGGTGACACGCGGGGCGCGGCTGCCTGCGCAGCGTATGCCATGCCTACGACAAGGGGGAAAGGGGATTCCCGCTGTTCGCCGTCGGCGCCGCCCGGACGGTGTTCCGTCCGGGCGGCGCCGCGCGTCACCGGGCCCGCGCCGTGCCGCGCTCGCGCCGCCGCTTCCGCCACACCACCGCGCCGGCCACCGCGGTGAGGAGCGCGGCCAGGGCCGCGACCCGGAGGGCCGGAGCGTCGACGACGGCCGCGTCGCGGGCACCCTCCGCGGCCGGGACGAGGTCCCGGCCGAACGCAGAGGCCGGGGAGGTGCTGCCGCCGAGCCAGGTGGTGTCGCCGCCCCGGGAGTCCGCCACCTGGGCGCGGGAGTTGGCGGCCGCGCCCGCGACACCCGGTGCCTCACGGGTGAACTGGGCCGCGGTGAGGTCGCGCGTGGGCGACCTGGAGAAGTCGACGCCTCCGACGGAGTACGTGTAGAGCCAGTTCCCCGACCGCCGCGTGAACGTGTAGTCGCCCTCCTTGAACGACTTCAAGTACCGCCGGTACGTGTCCTGTTCGGACCAGGAGGTGTCCTCGCGCAGCGGCCAGCGGGAGACGTCGCCGCTCCCGATGATGTCGTGGTAGGGCCCCGGCCGCACCGCGTCCTGGGAGGCGACCCACTGCGCGGCCACCCTGCTCGCGTAGACGCGCCGCAGATCCGCGTACTCCGGCGCGGTGTTGACCCGCTTCTCCACCACCGGGCGGATCATCGTGTCCATGAGCCGCTGGTCGTGCTCGCTCTGCTCCCGCGTCTTGTGGCACTGGGCGCCGGGGACGGTTCCCTCGTAGGGCACGGAGTTGACCTTCAGCGGGGCGTCGAGG
The DNA here is from genome assembly GCF_042956945.1 of Streptomyces sp. NPDC008150. Lineage (NCBI taxonomy): Bacteria > Bacillati > Actinomycetota > Actinomycetes > Kitasatosporales > Streptomycetaceae > Streptomyces > Streptomyces sp. NPDC008150. The sequence continues at coordinate 57,182 of NZ_JBIBHJ010000003.1, forward strand.
ATGTAGAGGCCGCCGTCCTGCTCGCGGACCCTGGCCGTCGACGGCACGATCCAGTTGCGGATCACCGGCATGCACGACGGTTCTCCGCCGGCGCGGGTGATGCCCTTCCAGAAGCGGGCACCCAGCGCGGTGCCGGGGTTCAGCGTTTTCGCGAAGTCGTGCTTCATGGCCAGGTCCGCCTCCAGCAGCACCCGCCCGGCGTCCGTCCGGGCGAACCCGCTGTCCATGATCCTGTCCGGCTCGGTGGGGTTGAGGTTCACCCAGAACGTGTCGGGGGTGAGCGCCAGCCAGGTGAAGAACGCGTCCGAGGCGAGGCGCGCCTTCGCCATGCCGCCCCAGGACGGGTTGGTGTCCTCGTCCGGGTTCCGGGCGGCCTTGAAGGAGTAGTCCAGCCCCTTGCCGTCCTTGGAGGCGCCCACGTAACTGAGCCGGAGATCCGTGAAGTCGACGCCCCCGGCACCACGCGAGCGGTCCGCCGCGTCGCCGAGCCGCCGCTGGTTCGCGCGCGCCTCCTCCTCGGTGTCGGCGGACCCGCGGATCAGGCTGACGCCGTCCCCGGTGGAGGGGGCCGCATGCGGATCGGGGCTGAAGAGCTGGAGGTCCTCCGGGGACGTGTGCTCGTTCACCGTGAACACCGGTACCGACGTGGACACATATCGGTGGACCCGGATACCGGCCGCGCGCAGCAGGGCGAGCGTCTTCCCGTCGGGCTCCTCGCCGAAGACGTACCGCACGTCCCAGCCCTGCTCGACCAGCTTGCGGTCCTCCTCCAACTGGTCCTTGCGGAGCTTCCCGTTGGACTTGACCTCGATCAGGATCCGCCGCCGCTGGTTGACGAAGTCGCCCCTGCGCCGCGTGCCGGGAACCCGCTGCTCGCAGTCCCACTCGGAGCCGCCGATGCCGAAGGCCCGCGCGACGCTCCTGTGGAAGGCGTCACCGCGTTCACGGCCGGCCTCGTTGCCGATGTACTGATTGACCAGCCAGGTACGGAAGCTGCCGGTCCAGGGGCTCTTGGCACTGGCCTGGTTGCGGTTCCACGCCGCGTAGGCCCGCTCCGGGGACTCCGCGGCAAGCCCCTTGGTGCTGGTGCCGTACTTCGCCACCAGCTCCGTCGCGGTCATGCCGGCGGGCAGGTCGATGCCCGAGACCGTGCGCTTGGGGTTCTGGTAGGTGTACGTGCGGCTCGCGTCGTCCGGCGATCCGTTCGGGTACTTGTCGGACCCGGGGAGATCGCCGACCGCCGGGTTCCTGTCGGGCGTGCCGAAGACCTCCGAGCACGGCCCGGAGACGGGTCCCGCCTCCGCCCCCGGCTGGAGCGCGGGCAGCCCGCCCGCGAGCAGTCCTGCGCCGAGCGCGACGACGACCACGCGCGTCGCGGTCCAGCGCCGCGCCCTCCCCCGCGGGACGCCCCGGCGCGGGGGGCCTGCGCACGAGGTGCCGTCGTGGGTACTCCCCCCGCGCGTACCGCCGTTGCGCGTCGTGCCGCTGCCCGCATCCGCCGCACCACTCGTCGCACCACTCATCGCGTGTGTCCCCCCGAAGGCCCCGAACTGCCCGTCACGCGGCGTCGCGGCCCCGTGGCGTGGCACTGCCGGGCCTCACCCTAGGTGCCGAAGTCGCCCTCACCTGGGTCGATTTGGGGCCGCATGGTCGCAATTGACCGGCGCGTGGGGCGGGATGACCGTCGCGCACGGTACCGGACGCGCCGGTGGCACCGGCGGTCCGGCCGTGTCGGCGCCGCCGGCCCCCGGCGCCTCCTACAGTGGCGCCCATGGCTCGGACGCACCCTGGACTCGCAACGTGGCTCGCCCGTCGGGAGGCCGACTTCCCGGCCTGGGCCGAGGCGACCGGGACACCGGGGACCTGGGACTTCTCCCCCGGCTCGCTCGACGCCCTGGAGGCGGCGGTCCGCGCGGAGTACGCCGGCACGAACGCCTTCGACGCCGCCCGGGACAGCACCTTCGTCCAGGTCGCCGGCTGGTACCTCGGGGAGGTCGCCCGGCGCGTCAACGGAGCCGCCTGGCACTGCGTCGCCGCCGACCCCGACGCACCCGCCGGGGCCCCGGGATCCTGCCAGAGCGTCTGGACCGGAACCCCGCGCGTCGCCCTGGGCCCCGGCGTGGAGACCCCCCGGGTCTTCCCGCTCTCCGCCCTGCGGGCCCTGCTCGTCGAACCTGACGACGAGGACGACGAGGACGAAGGGGGCGATGAGGACGGGGGCGCCGACGGCACCGGCGACGCCGAGGGGCCCGCGACGCAGTGGGGCGGACCGCTGCGCGACGCGCTGATCCTGGGGACGTAGAAGCGTGCCCCCGCGTCACCCCACCAGCGAGATCCCCGGCGGCCACAGCACGCCCGCCGCCAGCAGCAGCGAGGGGCCCAGGTGCACCGGGCACACCCGCAGCGGGGGCGCTCCGTGGCGGCTCACGTCGAAGCGGGCGGGGTCGGGACAGTCCACCCCGTTGCCCTCGCCGTAGGGACCCTGGCAGCGCATGTCACGGTCGTCCATGGTCATGCCCCGATTCGACCGCGGGGCGCCCGCCACCGCCCGCGGGGGGCGGCCGAACGGCGGGTGGGGCGCCGGGCGAAGGCGCGATCCTCAGAAGAGCCCTCTCCCGAGATCGGGTCCGCCGTGGTCCGGGTCGATCCTCTCCGGTCTCGGTGCCGGGTCCGGGGTCGGTGCCGGGGTCGGTGCCGGGTCCGGGGTCGGTCTCCGGCGCGAGAACTGTCTCAGGGGCGAGGCCTGTCTCAGGGGCGAGGCAAGCGCCTCGTCCGCCTCCCAGCGGTAGTCCCCGCCCGCTTCCAGGTCCCACTGGGCCCAGAAGTCCGCAGCAGACGGCGCCGTCTCGTAGTCGTGGACATATCTCCGGCCCACGGAGGCGTCGTCGCAGAGCAGGGCGTCGACCAGCCCCTCCTCGTGCTGCTGGGCATACGCGGTCTGCATCCCCCGGACAGCCTGGGGCAGGCGTCCGCGGTGGGCGCCGTCCTCGGCGGGGTAGAGCTGCGCGAGGCACTGGCTGATGCCGTGGAGGAACACCGCGTCCACCAGCGCGGGGTGCTCCAGGTCGAGGCCTGGGACCGCCTTCAGGTAGCGCTGGAGGGTGATGCGGATGTCGAGGACCGACTCGGTCGGGTCGTCGGCGGGGAAGAGCGCGGGGGCGGTCAGCAGCGCCCGGCACAGTTCGTCATCGAGCCACGGCAGGGCGGACTGGAGGGCGGCCGTGGCGTAGCGGTGCTCGTGGGCCAGCAGGAGACGGTACGCCTCCGTCGGGTCGTACGCCCATGGTCTGCGCCCTTGCAGGAGCAGGGCCAGGGCCCGGATCTGGGCGGCGACGACAGACGTCCCCTGCCCATCCGCAAGGTTGGGACATGCATCCTGAGCGGCGGGGGGAACGTCCGGACCGACAAGGCGGCGCAGGGGTTCCACGAGGTGGGGCACGAGTTCCGCAGCGGTCGCGGCGACTGCGTGCGCACCCACCTGGGACACGTTCTCCATGCCGCATCTCGGTGACCGTGCGATGCCGAGCAGGCGCGGCGCCGCCCCGTCGAGGTCACGGACGGCGGCCATCAGCCCGGTCCATTCCGCGTGTCTCGTCTCCATCTCGTCGACGACGAGCAGCGTCCGCCGTTCCAGTTGCGAGAGCAGTGCCCGCAGGGACGACGGCTCCCCGCCGCCCCCGGTGGGCGACGGCACGCGGGCGACAAATCCCGCGTTCCAACCGGCAGTTCGCAAATCGTGGACGAGTTCGTGCGCCGTCCGGGTCTTGCCGGAGGAAGGAGGACCGTGAAGCAGAGTGGCGGCGGCCCCGCCCTCTGCGTCCACGGCGGCCCGAAGCTCGTCCAATGTGTCCCGCGCGGGACCCAGCAGCGGCACCGTGCGCCGGGCTGGATCCAGCAGCCCCGCGGGAGTGGCGGCGGCGGGCGCGGGGCGGACGAGGAAGGCGTCCAGCAGCACCGGGGACGTGATGTCATTGCCACCGTCCTCCTGGACGAGTTCGGTCAGCGCCACACTGCGGAGCAGGCGCGCAGCAGGCATGATCGCCAACCGGGCGTCCTGACGTTCCAGTTGGAAGGCCATACCAACCAGCAACGAACGATCCTCGCTGTGCAGGGCGGTCCCCGACAGCCCCGCAGCCCGCCGGATGCCGTCGTGGAAGCGTGGTCCGCCGTCGTCGCGCTCCAGCATGAAGACCTGCTGCCACGGCTCGCGGACGACGTCGATGGCGCCGGTCACAGTGCGCGGTGCAGTGGCCCCTCGCTCCACCTCGAAGGCGGGGAAGCCGACGCCGGTCACCCGGTGCCGTCCGCCCGTCCGGTAGACACCCCACCGGACCGGGATGACGGGGTGACGGTCGACGCACTCGGCGGGCAGGCGCAGCAGCGCGACGTCCAGTCCGCGGTCCTCGCTCGCGGCTTTCGTGGCACGGGAGTTGAACACGACCTCGGCGATGTACCGGACCTCGAGGGCATCAGCGAGGATCACCCACGCCCACTCGGCCTGGTGTCCGTCCACCGTCAGGACATGGGCAACCGTCAGCACGAGGCTACGGGTGATCCGGTAGCCGGTGGCGTAAAACCCCGCGCTACCGACACGAGCCGGCCCGACCGCCGCAACTCGCGCTAAAGGATGCATAGTTGCCCCCCGGGACGTGTAGGTCAGCGGATGTAGTCCCCGGCCGGAGCGTCCGGCCCGAAGCGTTCACTGCCCTCACTGCGGATCTCCACGGACTGCGGCGTCCGCAGAACCACCGTGATCCGCTGAGTGTTGGCGGCGGCGCGCTCCCCGCGCCCCTCGGCCGTGACAACCCACGCCCGCATCCCGCCGCCCGCGGACGCGGTGTGCCGCAGCTCCACGGTGAGTTCGAGCGTGACCGTGTCCACGAGGAACCGCACGGAGCTGCTGCCCCCCTGGTCGGCGGCCCAGGCCAGCCCCTTCCGCACGGCCTCGATCGCCTGCCCCAGCTCCAGCCCGTCCAACTCGTCCGCAGTCAACGCGCCCCCGCCCGCTCGCCCCGTGTCACGGCACCCGCGCAACCAGACGGTGACAGCCCCCGCTTCAAGAGCACAAGACCGCCCCGGCGCGAGCCGGACAGCGCGCCGCCGCCCGCACCGCCTCGACGGCGGTGCGGGCGGCGGGAGTTGACCGGCAGGGCGCTCGCCCCGGTCTAGAAGACCGGCGTCGAGCCCTGCACCAGGCGCCAGTTCAGCGCGGCGAAGTCCGCCGGGTCCAGCGTGCCCGTCGTCGTCACGTAGTCGATCATGAGCTGGCGGATCTCGTTGGTGGAGCTGTACGCGATGTCGGCCGTCGCGATGTGCGGGTAGCCGGAGCCGCCGTTGGCGCGGTAGTTGTTCACCGCGACCACGAAGACCTGGTCGGCGGCGACCGCCGTGCCGTTGTAGCTGAGGTTCTTGATGCGCGAGCCCTCGGCCGCCGCGATGTCGATGTCGTACGAGACACCGGCCGCCGTGTCGTACATGTAGTCCCAGAAGCTGTTGGCGTTCGTGAGCGTGGCGGTGTCGACCGCCGTGCCGCTCGGCACCAGGGCGTAGTACTTCGCCGCGTACTCCAGGTAGTCCTTGAGCTGCGCGCCCGTGAGCTTCTTGCCGTACAGGGTGTTGTCGTAGATGTAGAGGCCGGCGATGTCGCGGATCGTGACGTCACCGGCGGGGATGTCGGCGGTGCGGCTGAACGGCGCGGCGACCGAGATCAGCGGCAGCGCGGCGTCCGCGGCAGACAGGCCGGCGGCGACCGTCTTCATCTGGACCTCGTGGATGAAGTCCATGATGGGCTCGTCCTTCCAGCACGCCTCCGCGCCGGACAGCTCCTCGGTGCAGGTGCCCACCGGGGTGTTGACGTACTTGACCACCAACTCGTGGTCCGCCTTGAGGAGTTTGGTGATCTCCTTGTCCTCCTCCAGCGCGTTCGGGTTCAGCGTCTGGGCGGCGACGTCGGTCACCTTCCACTGGCCCCGGACGAGTTCGAGTTCGAAGTCGAAGACGGTCAGGCGCATGCCGTAGCAGTAGGGCTCGGACAGCACGACGTCCTTGCCGGTCTCCTCGTTGGTGACCGTGTACGAGGACACCTCGACGTGGGTGTGGCCGACGAGGATCGCGTCGATGCCGGGCACCTGCTGCGCGACCAGGTTGGAGGCGTTCTCGATGTAGGGGAGCGAGTCGCCCCACGAGGAGGAGCCGTCCAGGCCGGAGTGGTCGGTGAGGAACACGACGTCGCAGCCCAGCGCGCGCAGCCGCGGCACGTACTTCTTGGCCTGCTCGACGAGCCCGGTGAACGCCAGCTTGCCCGCGACGTTGTCCTTGTCCCAGATCGCGATGCCCGGGTTGGTCAGGCCGAGGATGCCGACCTTGATGTCCGGGGCGCCGGGCACCTTGATGTACTTGACGGTGTAGGGCTCGAAGGCCGGCTTCAGCGTCTTCGCGTCGAGGGCGTTGGCGCCGAGCAGCGGGAAGTCGCAGCTCTTCTCGAACTTGCGCAGCAGCTCGATGCCGTAGTTGAACTCGTGGTTGCCGAGCGCCGCCGCGTCGTACTTCATGGCGTTCATCGCGATCGCCATCGGGTGCTTGGGGGCCTTGTGGCCCTCGCCGCCGGTGATCGGGTCGACGCGCGCGTAGTAGTACGCCAGCGAGGTGCCCTGGATGATGTCGCCCGCGTCGACGAGCAGGACGCGGTCCTTGCCCTTCGCCGCCCGCTGCTGCTTGATCAGCGTGGCGAGCCGGGCCACGCCGACCGAGTTGCCCTTGCTGTCCGTGTACTCGGCGTCGGTGTAGTAGTCCCAGTCGAAGACGTGGCTGTGCAGGTCGGTCGTGCCGAGGATGGAGAACGACCAGGTGCGGGGCTTGGGTTCGTGCTTGCCCGGCTTCTTCTTCGACGCGGCCTCCGCCGGCACGGCGGACAGCGCACCGGCGGCGGCGACCGCGGCACCGGTGACGGCCGACTTCTGCACGAAGTCACGGCGGTTCATGGGGTTCCGAGGACTGGCGGGCATCAAAGGGCTCCCGAAGAGGCTGCGGCGGCACGGGAGTTGGGTGGTCCGTGCCGATGACGGGGGGTGTTGCGGGTGACTACGGGGAACTACACGCGTAGAACACCGTGAACGTCGCCCATCGTCGGGCACCGGGGCCCCACCGACAACCCTCTGCCGCATCAAAGTTGAGCATGTTCACGTCTCGGAAGCGCGATGTGAACCTGTCGGACACACCGTCCGTCCGATACCGGAAAAAGCGGGCGCCGCCCGGCAGTTGCTGCCGGGCGGCGCCCGTGTCACCGCTGTGCGCCCGCTGTGCGGAGCGCTCCCGTCCGTCAGAGGAACGAGTTGATCTCGATCGTCTCGTCCCGGCCCGGACCCACGCCGATCGCGGAGATCGGGGCGCCGGACATCTCCTCCAGCGCCTTCACGTAGGCCTGCGCGTTCTTCGGGAGGTCGCCGAAGGTCTTCGCCTTCGTGATGTCCTCGCTCCAGCCCGGCAGGTACTCGTAGATGGGCTTCGCGTGGTGGAAGTCCGTCTGCGAGTAGGGCAGTTCCTCGACCCGCTCGCCGTCGATCTCGTACGCCACGCACACCGGGATCTGCTCCCAGCCGGTGAGGACGTCGAGCTTGGTGAGGAAGAAGTCGGTGAGACCGTTGACCCGGGTCGCGTAACGCGCGATCACCGCGTCGAACCAGCCGCAGCGCCGGTCGCGGCCGGTGGTGACACCGCGCTCCCCGCCGATGCGGCGCAGCGCCTCGCCGTCCTCGTCGAGCAGCTCGGTCGGGAAGGGTCCCGAACCGACGCGCGTCGTGTACGCCTTGAGGATGCCGATGACCCGGCCGATCCGCGTCGGACCCACGCCCGCACCCGTGCAGGCGCCGCCCGCGGTCGGGTTGCTGGAGGTCACGAAGGGATAGGTGCCGTGGTCGATGTCGAGCAGCGTGCCCTGGCCGCCCTCGAAGAGGACCACCTTGTCCTCGTCCAGCGCCTTGTTCAGCACCAGCACGGTGTCCGCGACGAACGGCCGCAGCTGCTCCGCGTAGCCCAGCAGCTCCTCCACGACCTGGTCGGCCGTGATGGCCCGCCGGTTGTAGAGCTTGGTGAGCATCTGGTTCTTGACCTCCAGAGCCGCCTCGACCTTCTGGTTGAGGATCGACTCGTCGTAGAGGTCCTGGACGCGGATGCCGACGCGGTTGATCTTGTCCGCGTACGTCGGGCCGATGCCGCGACCGGTGGTGCCGATCTTGCGCTTGCCGAGGAAGCGCTCCGTCACCTTGTCCACGGTGACGTTGTACGGCGTGATGATGTGGGCGTTGCCACTGAGCAGGAGCTTCGACGTGTCGACGCCCCGCTCGTTGAGTCCGCTCAGCTCGGAGAGCAGGACCGACGGGTCGACGACGACGCCGTTGCCGATGACCGGCGTACAGCCTGGGGACAGGATTCCGGAAGGGAGCAGGTGGAGGGCATACTTCTGGTCGCCCACGACCACCGTGTGGCCGGCGTTGTTACCGCCTTGGTAACGGACCACGTAGTCCACCGAACCACCGAGCAGGTCGGTGGCCTTTCCCTTGCCTTCGTCACCCCACTGAGCACCGAGCAGCACAAGTGCGGGCACGCGCGTACACCCCTTCCGGGCGGGGCATGTCCAAGGTCAGAGGCGTACGCGACGGTGGTTCCGCCACGTGCACCGGCGGCCCTCGTCGGCCGCGACCCGTCGGACCGGATGCCCCGGAATAGACGAAGCCCCTGGCGCAACAGCGCAAGGGGCTCTTGCACAGAGATGCTACCCGAGGAAGCGAGGCAGGACCGAGGTGGCGACTTCCGACCAGCTCCTCGTGGTCATCGACCCGGTCGCCCGGAGGACGGACGGCGAGTCCGTACGGATCGCGAAAGACGTGCTCGGAGCGGGTGCGGCCACCAAGGTGTGCCTGCCCGAGGAGCCCGCCGAATTCGCCCGCGCGGTGGAGCGCAGGGGGTCGCGGCGACTGGTCGTGGTGGGTGACGACCGCACCCTGCTGCGCACCGTCGCGCTCCTGCACCACCGCCGCGAGCTGGCCGGATGCGCCCTGGGCGTGGTCCCCGTCGGGGGCACGCTGGCGCTGGCCCGCTCGCTGGGGGTGCCCTGCGGCGCGGTGGCGGCGGCACGTGCGGTCCTGGACGGCGCCGAGCGCCGTCTGGACCTCCTGGTGGACGAGAGCGACGGGGTGGTCCTCGGCGCGCTGCGCATCCCGCCGCTGAACGGGGTGCCCGAGATCCTCCCGGGCGGACCGGCCGGACGGGGCGGACAGGGCGGCCCCGGCGGCCCGGCAGGCGCGCGGGGCGTGTGGGGCGCCGCGGCGGGCGGCCCCGGGAACCATCCGTGGCTGCGCACCTGCCAGACGCTGGTGCGCACCCTCGCCACGCGCCCGCCGCGCGTGACCGTGCCGCAGCACGGCGGCCCGGCGTCCGCCCGGCTGCGGGTCGAGGTCGACGGCCGCACCCTGGTCGACCTGGACCAGCCGGTGACCACGGTCTCCGTGACCCCGGGCCACGCGGGCGCCGCCGAGGTGGAGGTGCGCCCGGTCTCGCTGGACGGCGAGGTCAACACCCTGCGCGCGCTCGGCGGCCGCGTGACGGTCTCCGGCCCGGACTTCCGCTACCGGGCCGACGCCGTGGTCACCGGGCCGGTACGCACGCGGACGTGGACGGTCCGGGAAGGTGCCTGGGGGCTGACGCTGCCGCGGTGAGGGGCGCGCCCGGACCGACCCACGGACACCCGCGCCACCGCCACCCGCACCGGGGGCACCCGGACCGACCCACGGACACCCGCGCCACCGCCACCCAGACCGGGGCGCCCGGACCCGGCGCACGGTCCCCCGCGCCCCCGGCGGCACAGGTGTCCCACGGGTCGGCGTTCGGCCAACCACGGGACGGGTCGCCCGCGGCCGGTCCGGGACCGCAACGGCGCGGCGAGGTGGCGGTCCCTTCCGTCACCGGCCGGGCGGCGAGCCCCTCGCGGCTGGCCTGAAACCGTCAACTCCCTTGCCCCGTACGTTTCCTGACGGTGTCTCGGGTACCCGGCCCGCTCGCCGCCGACGGGAGTCGCCCGTCGGCCGGGACACCCGCCGCCTTCCGGTGCCGGGACACCCGCCACACCGTCCGGAGGACCCATGTACCGCTCACTCCTGCGCCGCGCCGCCCTCCCCCTCGCCGGTGCCGCCGCGCTCGTCGCGCTGCCCCTGACCACGGCGCACGCCGCCACCGCCCAGGCCGAGCCCTGCGTGCAGAAGATCGCCGTGGTCAACAACGCGGCGTTCGTGCTGTCCTGGTCGGCCGCCACCCGCACCGGCGAGCAGTCCGCGTCCACCGACGCCTACCCGGTCAACCAGACCCGCACGATCGACCTGAACACCACCGCGTTCCCCGAGGGCACCGACGTGCGCCCGCTCGTCCAGGCCGTCGCCGGCACCTCCGCGTACGGCAACTCGTACGTCTCCTACTGCGACAACGGACAGACCGCCACGTACACCGTCAGCGGGACCACGCTCGACTACACCGTCACGCTGCTGAACTGACCTGCTGTCCGCAGCAGTTGGACCACGGCGTCACATTTTCACCGGCAGACCCGCCAGGCCCCGGATGACGAAGTTGGGCTTGCGGTCCGGGTCCGCCGCCAGGGTGAGGCCGGGGGCCCGTTCCAGCAGGGCGGTCATCGACGCGGCCAGCTCGATACGGGCCAGCGGTGCGCCGATGCAGTAGTGGATGCCCGCCGAGAACGAGATGTGCGGGTTGTCCGCGCGGGCCAGGTCCAGTTCGCCCGGGGCCGCGAAGACCGCCGGGTCGTGGTTGGCCGAGCCGAAGAGCAGGGCGACCTCCGCGCCGCGCGGGACCACCGTGCCGTCGATCTCGATGTCGTCGAGGACCCAGCGTTCGAAGAGCTGGAGCGGGGTGTCGTAGCGCATCAGCTCCTCCACGGCCGTCGGGACCAGCGAGTGGTCCGCGCGCAGGGCCGCGAGCTGGGCGGGGTTGCGGAACAGCGCCCACCAGCCGTTGACGGTGGCGTTCACCGTGGCCTCGTGGCCCGCGTTCAGGAGCAGCACGCAGGTCGAGATCATCTCCTGCTCGGTGAGCCGGTCGCCCTCGTCGTGTGCCGCGATGAGCCCGGAGATCAGGTCGTCGCCGGGGTCGGCGCGGCGGGCCGCGATCAGTTCGCGCAGGTACGCGGAGAACTCGACCGACGCGCGCACCGCGCGCCCGGCGGTCTCCTCGGACGGGTTCAGCTCGTACATCCCGCAGATGTCCGCCGACCAGGGCCGCAGCGGGCCGCGGTCGGACTCGGGGATGCCGAGCATCTCCGCGATCACGGCGACGGGCAGCGGCTCGGCGACGTCGGCCAGCAGGTCGCCGCCGCCGTTCGCCACCAGGCGGTCCACCAGTTCGCCCGCGAGGTCGCGCACGTACGGCTGGAGACGTTCCACCGTGCGCGGCGTGAACGCCTTCGACACGAGCCGCCGGATGCGCGTGTGGTCCGGCGGCTCCAGGTCGAGCATGCCGTGGTCGTTGAGGGTGTGGAACGGCTCGTGCTCGGCGGGCGGCGCGGTGCGGCCGAAGTCCTCGTGCGTGAACCGGTGCTGGTAGGTGCGGCCGAGGCGGCGGTCGCGCAGCAGCGCGGAGACGTCGGCGTGGTGCGGGACGAGCCACTGGTCGGTGGGCGCGTAGTGCAACACCCGTCCCCGCTCGCGCAGTTCGGCGTAGGCGGGGTACGGGTCCGCCAGGAACGCCGGGTCCCAGGGGTCGAACGTCTGCGGAATCGTGGAATCGGCCATGCCCGACGCTAGCCCGCCCGCACCCCCTCCCACCAGGGGCCGAGGACGACGATCGCACCACACGGCCGGGCGCCGCACCCCACGGCACGGGCGGCAGGGCGCGGACGGTACGGCGCGGGCGGCCCGCCCGGCCTCACCAGGCGAGCTGGGCGATCTCCTCCGCCACCACCGCGCAGGCGTCCGCCGCCGGGTCGATCAGGGGGAAGTGGCCGACATCCTCCAGCAGGGTCAGCCCGACCACCTCGCCGGCCCGCGCCGCCGCGTCCGCGTACGCCTCGGCGACCGCCTCCGGCACGACCAGGTCGCAGCGGCCCTGCACGAGGGTGGTGGCGATGCCGGTCGGCAGCAGCAGGGCGGGGTCGGCATACGGCTGACGGGACGCGAACTCGTCGTCTCCGCCCAGCAGTTGGACCGTCGCTCCGGAGCACACGCCGAGCTTGCGGGCGACCTCGAAGTCCGCGACCGGCGCCAGGGCGACCACACCGCGCAGCCTCGGCGGGGCGTCGGTGCGCCAGGGCGCGTCGGCGGGCAGCAGGTGCCGGGCGGCGGCCCACAGCGCGAGGTGGCCGCCGGCCGAGTGACCGGTGAGGACGGTGCGGCGCGGGTCGGCCTGCGGCAGCTTCTCGCGCAGCAGCGCGGGCAGCGCGTCCAGAGCGGCGGCGACGTCGTCGAAGGTGTCGGGCCAACGCCCCGCCTCGGGGGTGCCGTCGGCCGCGTCGGGACCCGAACCGCCGCGCCGGTACTCGACGTTGGCGACCGCGTAACCACGCCGGGCCAGGTGCTCGGCGAACGGCGTGACGTGCCGGCGGTCGTAGCGGTGGCGCCAGGCACCGCCGTGCAGCAGCACGACGACGGCGGAGCCCGCACCGGGCAACGGCGCCTCGCCGCGCGGCGCGTAGAAGTCGATCACCTGGTCGGGGTGCTCGCCGTAGGCGGCGGTGGCGTCCGGGTCGACGGGCGGGTGCGAGAACGCCGACTCCTCCTCGGCGGCCGAGCGGGCCTCCGGGGTGCGGGCGGCGGGGTCCCGTCCCGCGTCTGCGTCGCGTGCTGCGGCGTGGTCCGGCATGCTCCAACCTCTCAGCGACGAAACGGATGTGGCGGCACCGGAGCGGTACCGGGGTTCGATCGGCCGCTGGCGGGGACGGTATCAGGCCGGTGACGTGCGCCGACACGCGGATGTGACGCACCGTGAGGAACCGCCGGTCGTGCCCGGACACCCGGGGGCGCCGGGCACGACCGCGGCGGTCCTACGGCCGGGTCACGCGGTGAGCGCGCCCGCGAGCACCCGGGCCGCCCGCTCCGCGTCCGCGAAGCCGACGTACAGCGGGGTGAACCCGAAGCGCAGCACGTCCGGTTGGCGGAAGTCGCCCACCACGCCCCGCTCGACCAGCAGCTTCATCACGGCGCCCGCGTCGATGCCGGGAGCGCACCGCAGCGCGACCTGGCTGCCGCGCTCCGCGTGGGCGGCCGGGGTCAGCGACTCCACGAGGCCCGGCGGCACGTACGCCCCGACGCACTCCAGGAAGAAGTCCGTCAGCGCGAGGGACTTGGCCCGCACCGCGTCGACCGACACCCCGTCCCAGACCTCAAGTGCCGCCTCCAGGGCGAGCATCGAGAGGATGTCGGGGGTGCCGACCCGCCCGCGCGGAGCGCCCTCGGCCGGTTCGAAGTCGCCGCGCATCCCGAACGGCTCGGCGTGCGAGTTCCAGCCCGGCAGCGGGGAGTCGAACCGGTCCTGGTGGTCGCCGCGCACGTAGAGGAACGCGGGTGAACCCGGGCCGCCGTTGAGGAACTTGTACGTGCAGCCGACCGCGAGGTCGACGCCGTGCTCGTCGAGGCCGACCGGCAGCGCGCCCGCGCTGTGGCACAGGTCCCACACCACGAGCGCGCCCGCCGCGTGCACGGCGGCCGTCAGCGCCGGCAGGTCGTGCAGCCGGCCGGTGCGGTAGTCGACGTGGTTGAGCAGCACGGCGGCGGTGCGCTTGCCCACGACCTGCGGCACGTCGGCGGGGGGCGCGGGCCGCAGCGTGCAGCCGGTCATCCGCGCCACGGACGCGGCGATGTACCCGTCGGAGGGGAAGGTCGACGCGTCGACGACGATCTCGTCCCGCACGGGGTGCGCGGTGGCGCCGTCGGCGGGGGTGCCGCCGTCCTCGCCCCGCGCGATGCGGACCGCCGCGACCAGCGCCTTGAACACGTTCACGCTGGTGGAGTCGCCGACCACGATCCGGCCCGGCGCCGCCCCGACGAGCGGGGCGATGCGGTCGCCGATCCGCTCGGGCGCGGTCCACCAGCCGCTCTCCTCCCAGGAGCGGATGCGCAGTTCGCCCCACTGGCGCCGCACGACGTCCTCGACGCGCCCCGGCACGTGCGCGGCGAGCGCGCCCAGCGAGTTGCCGTCCAGGTAGACCGCGTCGTCGAGCGTGAACAGCCCGCGCAGCGGCGCCAGTTCGTCGGCGGCGTCGAGCTTCTCGGCCCGCCGCACGTACTCGGCACTCCCGTTGGTCCCGCTCAAACCGGTCCCGCTCAACCCACTGACCTCGCTTCGCTCAGACATAGGACCGTGCCGTCCACAGCTCGGGGAAGACGTTCTTCTGCGTGCGCTTCTCCAGCCACGCGACACCGGCGGAACCGCCCGTGCCGGTCTTCGAGCCCATCGCCCGCCGCGTGGCGACGAGGTGGTCGTTGCGCCAGCGCCACACGAGTTCGGCGACGTCCGTCAACGCCTCGCCGAGACGGGCGAGTTCGTCGCTCTCGTCCCCGGCGTAGAGGGCGGTCCACACCGCCTCCACCTCGGGCGACGGCACGTACTTCTGCGACACGTCGCGCGTCAGCACCGACTGCGGCACGGCGTGACCGCGCCGGGCGAGCAGGGCGAGCACCTCGTCGTAGAGGCTGGGCTCGTGCAGGGCCTTCTCCAGCTCCGCGTGGACACGCGGGGTGCTGCGGTGCGGCACCAGCATCGAGGCGGACTTCTCGCCGAGCAGGAACTCCATGCGGCGGTACATGGCCGACTGGAAGCCGGAGCCCTCGCCGAGGGCGGAGCGGTACGCGTTGAACTGCGCCGGGGTGAGCTGTGCCAGCGGACGCCACGAGGCGTTCAGCGCCTCCAGTTCCCGCACCGAGCGCTTGAGGGCGGCGGTGGCCGTCGGTACGTCGTCCGCGCGGACCGCGCGTGCGGCGGTCTCCCACTCGTGGACGATGACGGTGAACCACAGCTCCATCACCTGGGTCGTGACCAGGAAGACCATCTCGCCGGGATCGTCGGAGAGGGTGTGCTGGAGGTGGGTGAGCACGTCCGCCTTGACGTAGTCCTCGTACGGCGTCGTGCCCTCGAAGTCGAGATACGGCGTCTCGGGCCCCTGCGCCGCCGGTTCACGGCGCGATTCCTGAGCCTGGTGGGACATCGCTGTCTCCTGATGTGCATCCGGGTAGCGGTCCGCCCCTGCCGAATTCCGGCACGGGGGCCCCGGTCCCCGCGGGCAATCCTCACCAATGGTCGCCCAAAACGGCAAGGTCCGCCTCGTCACACCCGCGGGCCGCACCCGCCCCGGTCCTGTCACAGCCCTGATACGACCGTGCACACGACAACCCCGACCCGCCGGACGGCCCCTAGGGTCCCGTGCATGACTCTCTACGACGTGCACCTGCTGGCCCTCGGGAGACGCCGGACCCACCACCACTACGGCGGCGGCTCGGGCGGCGGCAGCGTCACGACCGCCGTGATCGTCCTGGTGGTCGTGCTCGTGATCGCGGGCATCGTCTGGGCCGTGAAGCACTCGGCGTCGGGCGACTGACGGGGCCGGTGCGGCGCCCGGCGGGACGACCGCGCCGGCCGGGGTACGGCCCTCGTCGGGGCGGTACCGCCGGCCGGCGCACGTCTCCCGGGCCGCCGGGTCAGCCCAGCGTCGTCGCCGCTTCCTCCGACGAGTCCTTCAGGAACTGCGTGCAGCGCTCGTACTCCGCCGTCTCGCCGATCGAACCGGCCGCGCGGGCCAGGGCGTGCAGCGCGCGGAGGAAGCCGCGGTTGGGCTCGTGGCTCCACGGGACCGGGCCGTGGCCCTTCCAGCCGGCGCGGCGCAGCGAGTCGAGGCCGCGGTGGTAGCCCGTACGGGCGTAGGCGTACGACTCGACGACCGAGCCCCGCTCGAAGGCCTCGTCGGCGAGACGGGCCCACGCGAGGGAGGAGGTCGGGTACTTGGCGGCGACGTCGGCCGGCTCCGCACCTCCCGCGAGCAGCTCGCGCGGCTCGGGGTCGTCGGGCAGGTGGGTCGGGGGCGGCCCCCCGAGAAGGTTCTCGTGAATCGTCATGCCCCCAGTCTGCCCCCTCGCGCCCACCGCCCGGCCGGGCCGCCCCGGGTCAGGCGGACTCCCCCGCCGCGCCGCCCGCCACACGCCGGTGCCGCACCGCCTCCAGCGGCGGCGCCGTCACACCGCCGTGCGTGCGGCACTCCGGACGCCGGCAGCCCGGCGGCGGGCGCCGCACCGTCGCGAACGCCACCACCGCGCCGGCCACCAGCACCGCCGCGCACATCGGCATCGCCCGCCGGAACGCCGAGTCGAACGCCGCCGCCGAGCGGTACGCCTCCGGCCCCATCCCCGCCAGCAGCGGCAGCGCCGCCACCGCGATCAGGCCGGCCGCCCGCGCCGCCGCGTTGTTGATGCCGCTCGCCAGGCCCGCCCGCCCCGCGTCGACGGACGCCAGCACGGTCGCCGTCAGCGGGGCGACCAGCGTGACCATGCCCAGGCCCTGCACCAGCAGCGCGGGCAGCACGTCGGCGACGTACGACGCGTCCTCGCCGACCCGCAGCATCAGCAGCATCCCGGTCGCGCACAGCAGCGGGCCCACCGTCAGCGGGATGCGCGGGCCGATCCGGTCGGCGAGTTCGCCGGAGCGGGCCGACAGCAGCAGCATCAGCGCGGTCGTCGGCAGCATCGCGGCACCCGCGCCGAGCGCCGAGTAGCCCGCGACGACCTGGAGCTGGAGCGCGGCCAGGAAGAAGAAGCCGCCGAACGCCGCGTACACGCACAGCGTCACCAGGTTCACCGCGGTGAACTGCCGCGAGCGGAAGATCGCCGGCGGCATCATCGCGTCGGGCCGCCGCTTCTCGACGACCACGAACGCGACCCCGGCCGCCACACCGGCCGCCGCGCACACCCACACCGCGGGCGACCCGCTCCGCGCCTCGATCAGCGCGTACGTGACCAGGGCGAGCGCCAGCGCCCCCAGTACGGCGCCCAGCACGTCGAAGCGCCGCTTCCCCTCCCGCGCGGGGGCGCCCGCGACGTACTCGTCGCCCCGCGACTCCGGGACGTGCCGCAGCGCGACCGGCACGCACAGCAGGGCCAGCGGGACGTTCAGCAGGAACACCCAGCGCCAGCCCGGCCCGTCCACCAGCCAGCCGCCGAGGAACGGTCCGACCGCCGCCCCGATGCCGCCGAACCCGGACCACAGGCCGACCGCGCGCCCCCGGTCGTCGGGGTGGAACGACGCCTGGATCAGCGCGAGCGAACCGGGCGTCAGCAGCGCGCCGCCGACGCCCTGCAACGCCCGCGCCGCGATCAGCACCTCGGCCGACGGCGCCAGGCCGCACAGCGCGGACGCGACGGCGAACCACACCACGCCCACGACGAACACCCGGCGCCGCCCGAAGTGGTCGCCCAGCGAACCGCCGAGCAGGATCAGCCCGGCCAGCGTCACCATGTACGCGTTGACGGTCCACTGGAGGGCGGCGAGGCCCGCGTCCAGGTCCCGGCCGATGTGCGGGAGCGCGACGTTCACCACCGTCGAGTCCAGCATCGCCATGCTGGAGCCGAGCACGGTGGTGAGCAGGATCCACCGACCGGCGCGGGCGCCGATCCGGACGGTCCCTGCGGGGTTGTTCTCGGGCACGGGCACGGAAACGGCCATGCAGGGATCATGCCGTGCGGACCCGCGCCGGGCCATAGCTGCGCGGCCACCCGGCGGGCCGGAAGGGGTGCGTCCGTACGGCGAAGGCCCGGCATCCCCGTCGGGGGGACGCCGGGCCTCCGTACGGACCGGACCGCGGTCGGCGGTGTCAACCGCCGTGCCGGGAGCGCTACTTCAGGCGGGTGCCCGCAGAGCGCAGGTGGTTGCATGCCTCGGTGACACGCTTGGCCATGCCGCCCTCGGCGGCCTTGCCCCAGGTGCGCGGGTCGTAGGTCTTCTTGGAGCCGACCTCGCCGTCGACCTTCAGGACGCCGTCGTAGTTGCGGAACATGTGGTCGACGACCGGCCGGGTGAAGGCGTACTGCGTGTCGGTGTCGAGGTTCATCTTGACGACGCCGTTCTCCAGCGCGGTCGCGATCTCCTGCTCGCTGGAGCCGGACCCGCCGTGGAAGACGAAGTCGAACGGCTGGCTGCCGGCCGGCTTGCCGTACTTCGCGGCGATGCCGTCGTTCAGCTCCTTGAGCAGGTCGGGGCGCAGGACGACGTTGCCCGGCTTGTAGACGCCGTGCACGTTGCCGAAGGACGCGGCCAGCAGGTAGCGGCCCTTCTCGCCCAGGCCGAGCGCCTCGACGGTGCGGACCGCGTCGTCGACGGTGGTGTAGAGGGAGTCGTTGATCTCGTGCGAGACACCGTCCTCCTCGCCGCCGGTCGGGGTGATCTCTACCTCAAGGATGATCTTCGCGGCGGCGGCGCGGGCCAGCAGCTCCTGCGCGATCTCCAGGTTGTCGGCGAGGGTCTCCGCCGAGCCGTCCCACATGTGCGACTGGAACAGCGGGTTCTCGCCGCGCGCCACGCGCTCCTCGGACACCGCGATCAGCGGACGCACGTACGCGTCGAGCTTGTCCTTGGGGCAGTGGTCGGTGTGCAGGGCCACCGTGATGTCGTACTTCTTCGCGACGACGTGGGCGAACTCCGCCAGCGCGACCGCACCGGTGACCATGTCCTTGTTGTACTGGCCGCCCAGGAACTCGGCGCCACCCGTGGAGATCTGGACGATGCCGTCGCTCTCGGCCTCCGCGAAACCGCGCAGGGCCGCGTGCAGCGTCTGGGAGGAGGTCACGTTGATGGCCGGGTAGGCGAACTTGCCTGCCTTCGCCCGGTCGAGCATCTCGTTGTAGACCTCGGGGGTTGCGATGGGCATCTGTCCGCTCCTTGTTGTGCGGGTTGACGTTGTCCTTACGGCCCTGACCAAGGGAATGACGTCATCGTCGGCCCCATCTTTCCAGACGCGACCCGTCGGCCCCGCCGTGGCGTCCACGGGCTGGACGCCACGGGCGCGGCGGTTCGGCGGACGACCCGGCGGCCGGCTCGTGCGCGGGCCCGGCCGGGGCCGCGCACCAGCCGCGAACGGGCCTCAGTCCAGGCCGAGTTCGTCCTTGGAGTACGCGTACAGGTAGGGCACGCCCGCGCCCTGTTCGATCTTCTCGGCGGCACCCGTCGCGCGGTCCACGATGGTGGCCACCGCGACGACCTCGGCGCCCGCCTCGCGCACGGCCTCGACCGCGGTGAGCGGCGAGCCGCCGGTGGTGGAGGTGTCCTCGACGACCAGGACCCGGCGGCCCTTGATCTCCGGGCCCTCGACGCGGCGCTGGAGCCCGTGCGCCTTCGCGGCCTTGCGGACGACGAACGCGTCGAGCCGCCGCCCGCGCGCGGCGGCCGCGTGCAGCAGCGACGCGGCGACCGGGTCGGCACCCATGGTCAGGCCGCCGACCGCGTCGAAGTCGAGGCCGTCGGTCAGGTCCAGCAGCACCTGGCCGACGAGCGGGGCCGCCTCGCCGTCGAGGGTGACGCGGCGCAGGTCGACGTAGTAGTCGGCCTCCAGCCCCGAGGAGAGGGTCACCCTGCCGTGCACCACGGCCTTGTCCTTGATCTGCCGCAGCAGCTCGCCACGCACGTCGTCCTTCGTCATACGCCCAGCTTAGAGCGCCCCGAGCGTGCGCCACGTCCACGTGGTCGTGGCCTCCAGCGGCTCCACCGGGGTGACCAGGCGGGGCAGCGTGTTGAGACCGTCCGGCGGGCCGGTCTGCGGCTCGACGCACACGGCGGCCTCCTGCTCGTCGTAGACGACGACCCACTCCTCGCGGCTGGCCACCTTCAGTTCGAGCTGTCCGGGCCAGGTCAGCGTGACGTCCACACCGCCGGGCATCCCGAAGCAGTCGTCCCACGGGCCGGGCGCCGGGGCGATCCGGTTGCCGGTGGGCAGGTGGTCGGGCCCGCGCTCCTCCTGCCACTCGGGCGCGAAGTCCACCCGGACGTCCTCGCCGCCGAGGTTGCGGTGGAACCACGGGTGCCAGCCGACCTGCGCCGGGAACGACGACTCGTACGTCTCCACGGCGAGCGACAGCGTCAGGGACCGCGGGGTCAGCGCGATCCGGTGGGTGACCCGGCCGCTGTAGGGCCACGGCTCCACCAGGTCGTACGTGATGACCGCGCCGTCCTCGGTGGTGCGGGCGGTCTTCCACACGCCGTCCCGGGCGGTGCCGTGGATGGCGTTCGGGGGCGCGTTGAGCGGCATCTGCCGGACGGTGCCGCCGTCGCGGAACCGGCCGTCGCGGATGCGCCCGCACCACGGGACCATCGGGAAGCAGCCGAAGCGCTCGCCCTGGCGCAGCAGTTCCACGCCGCCGATGCGCAGCCCCCCGATGCGGCCGCCGTTGCCCGGCTGGACCGTTGCCTCCGCGTCGCCCGCGGTCAGCGTGATCTCTTCGTTGCTCACGGCACGACCCTAACGGGACCGCGCGGGCCCCGGGCGGGGGTGCGGCTTCCGGGCCCGAGGCCGGGTGCGCGGGTGCGCGGGGCCGGCCCCCGCGCACGGGTACGCCGCGCCCCGCACCGGGACCGTGTCACTGCCGTCGGCGCAGTGCCCGTCCCACGACGATCGCGGACGCCAGGGCCAGCGCGGCCGCCGGGGCGGCCCACCGCAGGGTGGCGTTGGCGGCGGCGGACTGCGGTGCGGGCACGGGCGCGTACCGGCCGCGCGGCGGGGCGTGGTCGACCTCCTCCGCGCTGCGGCCGATCATCGTGCGGCGCGCGTGGGCGGCCTCCGCGACGGGCTCGCCCGGACCGCCCCGGGGGGCCGACGCGGGGACGCCGATCTCGCCGGGGTCGTCGTCGACGGCGTCCTCGTCGTCCTCGCTGTCGGCGTCGTCCGCGCTGTCGGCGTCGTCCGCGCTGTCCGTGTCGCCGCCCCGGACGGGCACGTCGGCGTCGGCATCCAGGGAGGGGGGCGGCACCTCCGTGTCGAAGATCGAGGTGTGGACCTCGGGCAGGTCGGAGAAGTCGTCGTCCGCCGCCGCGGGCGCCCCGGCCCCGGTGTCGGTGCCGGCCTCGGCGGTGTCGCCCTGCTCGGCGTCGGTGCCGTCGGCGTCGGCCGCCTCCGCGTCGTCCGCCGCGTTGGCGATGTCGGCGGCGGCCTCGGGGGCGTCGGACCCCTCGCCCACCTCCGGGTCGGCGGCGGGTTCCGGGGTGCCCGGCTCGTCGCGGGGCTCCACGGCCACCGCCGCCAGGTTCTCCGCGAAACGGTTCAGCAGACGGGTCGCCGCCGTGACGACGGTCGTGGCCGGCAGGTCCGCCACCCGACCGTCGGCCGTCGCGGTGCCCTCGAAGGCGAGGGTGGTGCCCGCGTCGGTGGCGCGCAGCCGCAGGGTGAGCGCGAAGACCGCCTTGCCGGTGCCGCGGGTCTCGGCGCCGTCGCCCTCGACGGTGTAGCCGCCGTCGGGGCGGACGGCCACCCGTGCCGTGCCGCGGTAGGTGACGGAGGTGCCGCCGAAGCGGACCTTGAGCCGCCCCGAGAGCGGCGCTCCGCCCGCGTCCTGCTGGAGCCCGGGAACCGCGCGGGCGACCCGCGCGGGCTCGGCCAGCGCCTCGCGCAGCCGCTCCGCCGGAACCGGGACGTACACCTCATGCTCCATGTCAGCCGAGCCTACCCAGCACACCGGGAACCGCACCCGGCTCCCACCGGATTCGTACATGGTCCGCACCGCGCGCGTACGCCCCCGCCGCCCTTCCCGGCACGCGCGGCACCGCCCCGCGCGCACTGCTCCGGACGGGCACGCCGCCGCGCACCGCCGCGGGGCGGACGGCTCAGTACCGCGGATGTACGAGTGTCGAGGCGGGCAGCCCGCGGATCCGCATCCGGACGGCCGCGCGCCGGTCCGCGCGCAGCGACCGGGGGTCCAGGGTCCGCAGCGGCGGCCGGCCGCGCCCGAGACGCAGTGGCGGCGGGTGCCGGCCGGGAGCGGCGAGGAAGAACCCCCAGTCCTGCGGGGCGCGCGCGGAACGCGCCGTCCGGTCGGGCCCCTCGGCGAACCCGGGGTCGCGGCCGGCCACCCGGTAGGGCACCGCGCGCAGACCGGCGGCCCGCAGGGTGGATCCGACCGTCCAGAACGCGCGGCGCCGCGAGCTGACGGGCCCCGCGTGCACGACGAGCCGCCCGCCGGGGGCGAGCACCCGCCGGGCCAGGCCGTAGAACTCCTGCGAGTAGAGCTTGGTGCTCGCGGTGATGCCGGGGTCGGGCAGGTCGGAGATCACCACGTCGTACGCGGCGGACGGCGCCCCGCGCAGCCGGGCGAAGGCGTCTTCGGTGGTGACGTGCAGGCGCGGGTCGGCGTACACGTGGCCGTTGAGCCGGGACAGCGCCGGGTCGTCGCGGGCCAGCCGCACGACGTCGGGGTCGAGTTCGACGACGTCGACGCGCCGTACGCCGGGGGTGCGCAGGACCTCGCGGGCGGCGAGGCCGTCACCGCCGCCGAGGATCAGGACGCGGGCGTGCGGGCCGCTCATCGCGGGGTGCACCAGTGCCTCGTGGTAGCGGCGTTCGTCCCGTCCGCCGACCCGCAGCCGGCCGTCGAGGTAGAGGTCGAGGGGGCGGCCCCGGGTGCCGCCGGTCAGCACGATCTCCTGCACGTCGGTCTGCACGGCGACCCGTACGCCCGGCCCGTACACGGCCTGGCGGGCGGCCCGTTCGAAGTCGTCGGCGAGGACGGCCGCGGAGGCGAGCAGGCCGATCACGAGCACGTTGACGGCGAGCAGCAGCCGCCGTCCGCGCGGTGTCAGGTCGCGGCGGAACAGGCCGAGGACGAGGGCGCCGCCGGCGAACGCGTTGACCGTGCCGGTGACCAGCGCGCCGGTCAGCTGGCCGAGCCAGGGCAGTAGGAGGAAGGGGAACGCGAGGCCGCCGACGAGGGCGCCGACGTAGTCCGCGGCGAACAGGTCGGCGACCGCGCCGCCCGCGTCCTGGCGGCGGATGCGCTGGATCAGCTCCATGAGCAGCGGCACCTCGGCGCCGATGAGGAGGCCGATGGCCAGCGAGAAGGCGACGAGCAGGCAGCGCGGCCCGTTCACCCACAGCCCGCCCCAGCCGCCGGTCCAGGCGAACACCGCGTACAGCGCCATGGCGCTGCATCCGCCGACGAGCGCGAGGGCTGCCTCGACGGCGGCGAACCCGGCGGCGGCCCTGCCCCGCAGCCCCTTCGCGGCGAGCGAGCCGATGCCCATCGCGAAGACCATGACGGACAGCACGACGGATGCCTGCGTGACCGTGTCACCGATCAAGTAGGAGGCGAGGGCGACGAGTTCGAGCTCGTAGACGAGCCCGCAGGCCGCGCAGACGAAGACGCACGCGAGGACGAGGAACCTGCCGGTGCGCGGCCGGACGGGCAGCCACGCCCGGTCCCGGCCGCCCCAGGACGGCGGGACGCCGGGCGGGGCAGGGGCGTGCGGTTCGATCACGTAGCGACGTTACGTCACGGGGAGTGCACGCTTCGTCACCCACACGTGTGGAACTGGGGGCGGGGCGTCAACGGGCGTTTGCGCGCCGGTGTTTGACGAAGCGGCGGACGGACACGACCGGCCACCCCCAACTGGCGTTTACGGTACGGAGGTTGCCGTGGCGGACGATCCTCAGTGCGAGGCCGCGGCCGGGATCCGGGCCCCCACCTTGGTACGGGTGGCCACCAACTGACCGTCCTGCGGGTACGCGTGCCACGTGCGCCAGAGCACCTGGCCCTCGTGCCACTGGGCGAGCAGCGCGGTGAAGGCGTGCGGACTGCCGGGGAAGACGCCCGCCAGGCCGTTGGGATGGTCGGCCACGAGGGCGAGCAACTCCTGGGCACGGCCGGCGAACGAGCCGGGCGAGAGGAGTTCCACCCGGGCGGCGAACTCGTACTCCCAGTCACCCACCCGCTTGGAGACTCCCAGCGGGAGGGGGGTGCGGGAGCCGGGGATGCAGGCGACGGTCTCCGAGCAGGTGCCGCCGTCCTCTTCCAGGATGACCTGGTGGGAGGCACCCAGCAGCCTCAACTGCACTTTCGCCCTTGCCAGTTCGAGGTCGAGGGTCGCCAGCGCGGGCAGGGGCTCGCGCCCGAGTGTCCAGGCCAGGTCGGCCGCACGCGTGTCGGTGTAGGCGGTGTTCAGGGTCGTGAGCATGGGTCGGCTCCGCAAGCACGCGAAAGGGGGGAGGAGAGGTGTGGATCCGGCGCACCCCGGTCGACTCCGGGAGTTCGGCCCGGACGGCCCGGTCGGGAGCCCCGCCGGGTTCGGGGAGCTGGCGACTGCGGGACTTCCGGGGGCGGTGGCTGGCGAGGGGCTGCTTCGGCGATTTAGAGGGAATCATGAACTGTGGCGCCGCCACAGCGTTTTTACCCAATTTCGCGCCGTTTCCATCCCTCAGAGGGCCCCACAGCTCAACTGTTCAAACGAAGCCCCGCGGCGGACAGACGTACGGCGGCTTTGCGGGTACCCCCGATCTCCGCCGGCACGCCTGCCCGCCCTCTCCCGCGGCGTCAGCCGCTCAACTCCCGCCCCCGCACGAGGATCCGCCCCCGCCGCACGACGAACCGCCGCCGCAGGACGAGCCGCCGCCGCACGAGGAGTGGCCGCCGCCGCCACCGCAGGAGTGCCCGCCGTGATGGCCGCCGTGGTGCCCGCCGCCGGAGGAGGATCCGCTGTCGCCGGTCCACCAGCTGTTGTCGCTTCCCGAGGCGCCGGCCCCGTAGGCCCCCGAGGACCAGCCGGAACGCCGGGACCGCCCGGACCGGCCCCTGCCGCGCGACACGGCCAGGGACACCAGCCAGACCACGAAGAAGATCCCCACCACCGTCAGAACGAAGCCCGGAAACATGGCGTCACCCTCCCTTTCGATTCCCCCGGGGCGGCCGGTCGTGACCACCCCTTCTCGACGAGTGACCCGAGTGGAACGGGGATGCCCGGAGCCGACGCGCGCCAAAGCGGAGTTGAGGAACTTCAGAGACTTCCGCCGGGCGGCGGGGCAGCCCGGGGCCGGGGGCAGGGGCGGGCGGCACATCGTCCAGAAAGCGTAGTTCCGGCCGTTTCCCCGGCCGCCGGTCCCGCGCTGACTACCGTGGAACGGCCAGGGGGAGGCACACCATGACGGACAGACACGTGCTCGGCGGCAGGGTTCACGGCATCACGACCCGGGCGGCCTCGTGAGCGGGGGCGACCCGTGGTGGGGCGCGAGCGGCTCGCAGCGGCCCCCCGACCCGGACTCCGACCGGTGGAACCAGGTGTCCCGCCCGCGTACCCGCCGCTCCGACTCGGGCTCCGACGAGAGCTGCTGCTCCTGCTTCTCGTGCGGGGGCTGCCTGTTCATCGTCGTGATGCTCGGCATCATGGCCGTGTCCTCGGCGCAGGTGCCGCACATCCCGTTGCTCAGCGACCTCTACGCGTGGCTCGACGGGCTCCGGGGATCCTGATCACCCTGTGCCGATCCCGGGTGTGATGGGTCAGGATGGTCTCCGCAGACTCGACGGGTACCGAGTGGGAACGGTGGAGACATGGACGCCAGGCCGCTGCTGAACCGCAGGCTGGACGGGCTCGGGACGACGATCTTCGCGGAGATGTCGGCCCTCGCGACCGCGACGGGCGCGATCAACCTCGGGCAGGGCTTCCCGGACACCGACGGCCCGGAGGCGGTCCGCGAGGCAGCCGTCCGCGCGCTGCGCGAGGGCAGGGGCAACCAGTACCCGCCCGGCCCCGGCGTCCCCGAGCTGCGCGCCGCGATCAGCGAACACCAGCGCCGCTTCTACGAGTTGACCGTCGACCCGGACACGGAGGTCCTGGTCACCGCGGGCGCCACCGAGGCGATCGCCGCGGCCATGCTCGCGCTTCTGGAGCCCGGCGACGAGGTGATCGCCTTCGAGCCGTTCTACGACTCCTACGCCGCCTGCGTCGCCATGGCCGGCGCGACGCGCGTCCCGCTCACCCTGCGCGCCCCGTCCTTCCGCCCTGACCTCGACGAACTCCGCTCCAAGATCACCCCGCGCACCCGCCTGCTCCTCCTCAACACCCCGCACAACCCGACCGGCACGGTCCTCACCCGCGACGAACTGGGCGCGATCGCCGCGCTCGCCGTGGAGCACGACCTGCTGGTCGTCACCGACGAGGTCTACGAACACCTGACCTTCGACGGCACCGCGCACGTCCCGATCGCCGCGTTCCCCGGCATGCGCGAGCGCACGGTCTCCATCTCCTCCGCCGGCAAGACGTTCTCGTTCACGGGGTGGAAGGTCGGCTGGGTCACGGCGAGCGCCCCGCTCGTCACCGCCGTCAGGACGGCCAAGCAGTACCTGACCTACGTCAGCGCGGGCCCGTTCCAGTACGCCGTGGCCGAGGCGCTGCGCCTGCCGGACTCCTTCTTCGACGGCCTCCGCGCCGACCTGCGGAGCAAGCGCGACCTGCTGGCCGACGGCCTCACCGCGGCCGGCTTCGAGGTCTACCTGCCGCAGGGCACGTACTTCGTCACCACGGACGTCGCCCCCTTCGGCGAGAAGGACGCCTACGCCTTCTGCCGCGCCCTGCCCGAGCGTTGCGGCGTCGTCGCGGTCCCCAACTCGGTGTTCTACGACGACCCGGAGGCGGGGCGCAGCCAGGTGCGGTTCACGTTCTGCAAACGGAAGGGCGTGCTGGAAGAGGCGACGACCCGCCTCAAGCGACTGGCGGTCTGACAGGGCACGAAAGGCGCCGCCGGTTCACTCGGTGTCCTTGGGGTGCCGCGGCGAGGCGTACACGAGGATCACCGTGGAAGTCTCCGCGCTGACCAGGTAGCGCACCCGCCCGCCGCTGGTGACCTCGTACTCCCACTGCTCCAGGTCGGAGCCTTTCCAGACCTTGGTGGCGTGCCTGCCGCGCAACTGGTGCTGGCGATTCCAGTTGGACCGGGTCAGGGGGTCACTGCGGAGAGCGTCCAGGCAGCGATGCGCGCTCGGCAGGGCCACGCGGCACAGCTCCTCCCAGCCCGTCACCGCCTCCGTGGTCCCGAAGACGACGTTCCACCCGCTGAGGGGCGGAACGCTGACTCGATCCCCCTTCTTCGGGCTCACCCACGCACCTCGACCTGGCCGAGGTCATCGCCGTCGAGCGGACGGAGTGATTCCCTGAGCTGCTCGGGATCGGCGTTGATGCGAGCCGTGGCGCGCCAAGAGACGATCGCCCGGTGCACGGCCTCTCCCGCCCCCAGTTCGGCGGCGTCCGACAGTGCTTCAAGAAGCTCGACGGTGAAGGCCCGGACCTCTTCCGCGTCCAAGTGCCGCGCCCAGGGAAACACCTCGGGCAGGGCGAGGAGGAGCGCCCTGGCACCGTCGTCCTGCTTCATCAGGGCGAGGAAGAGCCGCGACGCGGTCGTCAGGTTCTCCTCCACGCCCTCCGCACGCACGGCCGTGGTCAAAACCATGTCCGGCGCGTCCCGATGCGTGACCCGAAGCCGCCCCAGGGCAGCAGCCCTGGCCGCGACACCCTTGGGATTGCGGGAGAGGTCGGTGAAGGAGACGGATTCCGTTTCTGCTTCCAGGCGCGCGGTAGACATAATCAGAGTTTACTCAGACCACGATCTGAGTACAAGGCCGGGCAGTCCGGGCAGCCCGCAGCCGGTACGCCGGCACCCCTGGGTCCTGGCCGACAGTCCGTACTGACCGCCGAGCGAGGCCTCAACCCCCTTGTCCAGCACGGCCGTTGAGGCCGCATCCACGCACCGCCACCGGCGGCCCTACGCGCCCCCGCCCCGCCCCGTCACGCCGACACGCCGGGTCCCTCGCATCCGTACCCGCACGGACGCTCATCGTTCGCGTCCGGGGCGGCGGACCTGCACTGTGCGGGGTGTGATGCATGCCTCCACCCTCGTTCCCAACGCCGCCGCGGAGTCCGGCGTCGTCAGCCGGGCCCGGTCGCGGCTCTCCCCCTTCGCGGCGGTCGGCGGTGCTCTCGGGCTGTTCGCGGCGGTGCGGCTGGCCGGTGCCGCCGTGCTCGCCATGG
Source organism: Streptomyces sp. NPDC008150 (assembly GCF_042956945.1). Taxonomy (NCBI): domain Bacteria; kingdom Bacillati; phylum Actinomycetota; class Actinomycetes; order Kitasatosporales; family Streptomycetaceae; genus Streptomyces; species Streptomyces sp. NPDC008150. The sequence goes on from NZ_JBIBHJ010000003.1 coordinate 85,211, forward strand.
CCGCCTGGGCCCTCGGGCGGGAGCCGCTCGCCGTGCTCGGGCGGTCCTGGGACTCCATGTGGTACCTCGGGATCGCCGCGCACGGATACGGCCGTACGGAGCATTTCCGGCCCGGCGTCGTCCACAGCGACCTGGCGTTCTTCCCGCTGTACCCGGCGCTCGTGCGGACCGTCGCCGCGATCACCCCGCTCGGCGACGACGCCGCGGGACTCGCGGTGTCCTGGCTCGCCGCCTGTGCCGCCGCGTGCGGCATCTACGCGATCGGCGCCCACCTGCACGGCCGCGCCGTCGGCACCGCCCTGGTCGTGCTGTGGGGCCTGCTGCCGCACTCCGTGGTGCTGTCGATGGCGTACACGGAACCGGTGCTCACCGCCTTCGCCGCCTGGTCGCTGTACGCGGTGCTGCGCGGGCGGTGGGTGTGGGCCGGGTCGCTGGCCGCGCTCGCCGGACTGTCGCGGCCCAACGGGTTCGCCGTCGCCGCTGCGGTGATCGTCGCGGCGGCCTGGGAGGCGTGGCGTCGGCGCGGCCGGGTTTCCCACAGGCTGTGGACGGGCGCCGCGCTCGCGCCGCTCGGCTGGACCGCGTACGTGCTGTGGGTGGGCCGGCGCACCGGCGACCTGTTCGGCGGCTACTTCCGCGTGCAGGACCTGTGGGGCTCGCGCTTCGACCTCGGGCAGGGCGCGCTGGGCTTCGTGCGGCACCTGCTGCTCCAGGGCGACCGGTTCGTGTTCCCGATGGTCCTGGTCATCGTGGCGGCAGGCGTCGTGCTGTACGCGCTGCTGGTCGCCGACCGCGCCCCGCTGCCGCTCGTGGTCTACAGCGGCGTGCTGCTGCTCGTGGTGCTGGGCGGCTCGGGGTTCTTCGGGTCCAAGCCGCGGTTCCTGCTGCCCGCGTTCCCGCTGCTGCTGCCGCTCGCGCGGGCGCTGGTGCGGACGGCGAGAGCCCGGCCCTGGCACGCGACCGTGGTGGTCGCGGCCCTGGCCGGGCTCTCGTTCGCGTACGGCGCCTACGTGGTGCTGGTCGCCCGCACACCGCTGTAGGGCGCCGTCATGAGCGCCTTCGCCTACTCGTCGTCGTCCTGCGGCTTGTCCGCGTCGTCGATGTCCTGCTCCAGGCCGAGGTGGTCGACGAGCCACTTGTCGAACTCGATGGCGGCCCGCACCCAGCTCACCGTCGACGACACGAAGTGCTCCAGGCTGACGCCGGTGCCGATGAGCATCTGCGCCTCACCGATGAGGCGGACCGTGCCGTCGTCGTGGGTGTGGCTGTAGACCTTGGGCCACAGGGTGCGGCGGTTCCAGTCGTCGATGGCCTCCAGGAGCTGCGGCTTGGCCTCGATCTGGTGCGGGCGGTCGTAGAACGTGCGCACCGAGAAGACCTGCTGCTCGTCCTCACCGCGGAACATGAAGTACGTACGGAACTGCTCCCACGGAGCCGCCAGGTCACCCTCGTCGTCGACGACATACTTCAGCTCCATCTGTTCGAGGAGCTGCTTCACGAGGTCCTGATCCGGAACGACGGGGCCTGCCGGGCCACCTTCGGGCTGCGGCTCGGGCTGCTGGCCCCCGAAGTTCGGAATCGAGGACGGGTCGATGGTCACCGTGAATTTCCCTTCGTACGGATCTGCCCATCCTCCCTATGCCGGACCGGTAGTGGCAAGCCAGGGCCGATGATCGGAGAGCCGGAACGGACGGGAGGCGCCGGGCGGCCCCGGCGGGACGCGCCGCGGCCCCGGCTCGCGCGGAGCCGGGGCCGTGACATGACCGGGCGGGGAGGGCCCGGGGGTCGTGCGGGCGGGCCGGGGGCCGTGCCGTCAGTGGCGGCCCGGACCGGAGTCGCGGCCGCCGGAGGTGAAGTGCTCCAGGATGTGGCTGGCGGCCCACTCGGGCTGGTCGATGCCCGAGCAGGTGCCGGCGCCCTTGGTGCCGGGGCAGCCGCCGTTGTCCCGCTGGAGGGCCCAGACGGAGACCTCGGCGAGGCCGTGCCGCGACGCCCAGGTCTCGAAGGTGCGCACGTCGGCGAGGGTGGTGGTCTCCTCGGGGCCGTAGTCGTCGATGCCGGGCATCAGGGTGATGCCGATCGAGCCCCACAGCTCGCGGGAGGACCGGTTCGGCAGCAGCGCGTGGAGCTGGTCGTAGACGCCGCTCGCGGCGGTCTCGGCCGCGGTGCCCATCTCGTGGGTGGCGCCGTCCCAGTAGTCGAAGGCCATGGCGTTGACCACGTCGATACGGGCGTGCTGGCGCACCGCGTCCTGGAGCAGCGCGACGCCGGTCGCGCCGAGCCCGGTCGTGGTGGTGGGCAGGGTGTAGACGAACTCGGCCTGCCTGCCGGTGCGCCGGGCCCACGCCTGGACCTCGGCGACCGCCTGGTTGCGGCGGGTGACGGCGGCCGTGTCGTTGAGCGAGTCGGCCTCGACGTCCAGGTCGATGCGGCCGGTGCGGTACGTGGTGAGGACGTCCTCGAAGACCTTGGCGATGGCGTGCACGTCGGTGCAGCTGTCGGCGATGTCGGTGCCGGTGGTGTCCGCGCCGTAGCCCCCGAAGGACGGGATGACCTGGCCCCCGCCGCGCTGGATCGTGGCGGCTGCCCTGCGGTAGGCGGGCGAGCCGATCGGGGTGGTGGTGTCGTTGTTCCAGTAGGCGGTGCACGATCCCGGCGCGTCGGTGCCGAGGAAGGCGAGCGTCTCGTAGTGGACGCCGGACGCCTTGGCGAGCGCGGCCGGGTCGTCGCCGTTGTACGCCTCGAAGTACGGGGAGTAGACGTGGGCGGGCACGGGGTTGACGTGCTCGGCCGCCGCGGCCGTTCCCGCGCCGCCCGCGAGCAGCCCCGCGGAGGCGGCGACGGTGGCGGCGAGGCTGGTGAGAAGGGCGGGCAGTCGTCTGGAGGGGCTGGACGATCGGCGCATGCGTGCTCCCGGGCGGAGGAAAACGGCAGGTGAACGCGTCCGGGATGGCGATGGGGGCGCGCCCGGGACAGCGGTGATCGGTACCTCGGTGGGACGCACCCATATTTGGACTAGACCATTTGCGGTGTCAAGGACTCCGAGGGTTGTGGGTTTCCCAAAAGCCTTGCGGGGCCTGCCTGTTGGAGATGGCCGACGGCGGGCCCCGGACAGCCCGAGGGCCCGTCACCTCGCAGGTGACGGGCCCTCGGGGAGGGGCGCGGAAGCGGGCGGGGCGGCCCCGCCCCCGCCTCAGAGCGTCTTGCCCGTGTCCGCGGGAGCCGCCGGCTCCGCGGGCGATTCCACGGGGGCCGCCGCGTCCTTCGCCGCCGCGCCCACGATCAGGTCGTCGCCGAAGACGTCCACCCGCACCGTGTCGCCGTCCTTGACCTCGCCGGACAGGATCTCCCGGGCGAGCCGGTCCCCGATCGCCGTCTGCACCAGGCGGCGCAGCGGACGGGCGCCGTAGGCCGGGTCGTTGCCCTCGCGGGCCAGCCACGCCAGCGCCTCGTCGCTGATCTCCAGGGTGAGCCTGCGCTCGGCGAGCCGCTTGGCCAGACGGTCGGTCTGGAGCCGGGCGATACGGCTCAGCTCGCCCTCGTCGAGCGCCGAGAAGACCACCAGGTCGTCCAGCCGGTTGAGGAACTCCGGCTTGAAGGACGCCCGTACGACGTCGAGCACCTGCGCCTTCTTCTCGTCCGGGCCGGTCAGCGGGTCCGTGAGGAACTGGCTGCCCAGGTTGGAGGTGAGGACCAGGATGGTGTTGCGGAAGTCGACCGTGCGGCCCTGGCCGTCGGTGAGACGGCCGTCGTCCAGCACCTGGAGCAGGACGTCGAAGACCTCCGGGTGCGCCTTCTCCACCTCGTCGAGCAGCACGACGCTGTACGGCCGGCGGCGGACCGCCTCGGTGAGCTGGCCGCCCTCCTCGTAGCCGACGTACCCGGGCGGGGCGCCGACCAGCCGGGCGACGCTGTGCTTCTCGCCGTACTCCGACATGTCGATGCGGATCATCGCCCGCTCGTCGTCGAAGAGGAAGTCGGCCAGTGCCTTGGCCAGTTCGGTCTTGCCGACACCGGTCGGACCGAGGAAGAGGAACGAACCGGTGGGCCGGTCCGGGTCGGCGATGCCGGCCCGGGTGCGGCGCACCGCGTCGGACACCGCGCGCACGGCTTCCTGCTGGCCGATCAGGCGGCGGCCCAACTCCTCCTCCATGCGCAGGAGTTTCTGGGTCTCGCCCTCCAGCAGGCGACCGGCCGGGATGCCGGTCCAGGCGCCCACCACGTCCGCGATGTCGTCGGGTCCGACCTCCTCCTTGACCATCGTGTCGCTCGCGGCGGCCATCTCGTCCTGCGAGGCGGCCTCCAGGTCGCGCTCCAGGTCCGGGATCTCGCCGTACAGCAGCTTGGACGCGGTGTCGAAGTCCCCGTCGCGCTGGGCCCGTTCGGCCTGGCCGCGCAGTTCGTCGAGCTTCTCCTTCAGCTCGCCGACCCGGTTCAGGGACTGCTTCTCCTTCTCCCAGCGGGCGTTGAGGCCGCGCAGCTCCTCCTCGCGGTCGGCGAGGTCGCGGCGCAGCTTCTCCAGGCGCTCGCGGGAGGCCGCGTCGGTCTCCTTGCTCAGCGCCAGCTCCTCCATGCGCAACCGGTCGACGCCGCGCTGGAGTTCGTCGATCTCGACGGGCGAGGAGTCGATCTCCATGCGCAGCCGGGAGGCCGCCTCGTCGACGAGGTCGATGGCCTTGTCGGGCAGGAAGCGGGAGGTGATGTAGCGGTCGGACAGGGTCGCGGCGGCGACCAGCGCGCTGTCCGCGATCTGCACCTTGTGGTGCGCCTCGTAGCGCCCCTTGAGGCCGCGCAGGATCGCGACGGTGTCCTCGACGGTCGGCTCGGCGACCAGCACCTGCTGGAAGCGCCGCTCCAGCGCCGGGTCCTTCTCGATGCGCTCGCGGTACTCGTCGAGGGTGGTGGCGCCCACCATCCGCAGCTCGCCGCGGGCCAGCATGGGCTTGAGCATGTTGCCCGCGTCCATCGAGGAGTCGCCGCCGGCGCCCGCGCCCACAACGGTGTGCAGCTCGTCGATGAACGTGATGACCTGCCCGTCGGACTCCTTGATCTCGGCGAGGACGGTCTTCAGCCGCTCCTCGAACTCGCCGCGGTACTTGGCGCCCGCGACCATCGCGCCGAGGTCGAGCGAGACGAGCCGCTTGTTCTTCAGCGACTCCGGGACGTCGCCCTTGACGATGCGCTGGGCCAGGCCCTCCACGACGGCGGTCTTGCCGACGCCGGGCTCGCCGATGAGGACGGGGTTGTTCTTGGTGCGCCGGGAGAGCACCTGCACGACGCGCCGGATCTCGTGGTCGCGGCCGATGACGGGGTCGAGCTTGCCCTCGCGCGCCGCCTCGGTGAAGTCGGTGCCGAACTTCTCCAGCGCCTTGTACTGACCCTCCGGGTCGGGTGTGGTCACCCGTCGTCCTCCCCTTGCCTCGGTGAAGGCCTCCTGCAACCGCTTCGCACCGGCCCCCTGCCGGGAGAGTACGTCGCCGGCCGGACCGCCCTTGGCGGCGATGCCGATCAGCAGGTGCTCGGTGGACAGGTACTCGTCGCCGAGGTCCCGGGCACGGTCCGCCGCGTCGGCGATGACCGCGAGGAGATCGCGGTTGGGCTGGGGCGGCGCGACGGTGGAGCCGGTGACGCTGGGCAGGGAGGCGAGCACCCGCTCGGCGCCGGTGCGCACGGCCGGGGCGTCGGCCTCGACGGCGGCCAGCAGGTCGGTGATGTTCTCGTTGTCCTGGCCCTCAAGCAGCGCGAGGAGCAGGTGGGCGGGGGTCAGGTCCGGGTGGCCCCCGGTCACGGCCCGGTTGGTGGCCGCGCTCAGCGCGTCCCGGCTCCTGTTGGTCAGCTCGGCATCCACTTTCGCGTACTCCTCCTTGCGTCGATCGGCTCTCGTGCCCTGTCCGCCGCGTCACCCGCAGCTGACTCGGTCAACGTGCACAAAGTTGAGTCTATTCCACTCAACGTCGTGCCGGGAGCCTGTTCCCGCACGCGTTCGCCGACAGCGAGCACCCGGTACCGCTCCGGCCCGAAGCGCTAGATTCCGGACATGAACACCGCGCACCGCACGAACACCGCGGACACCCCGAGTACCGCGAATGCGGCGAGTCTCCCGGACCCGGACACCGCCACCGGCGCCGAGAACGCCCCCGACGCCCTCTACCTGGCCTTCTGGCGGGAGCGCCACCTGTGCACGCTGACCACGCACCGCGCGGACGGCAGCCCGCACGTCGTGCCGGTCGGGGTCACGTACGACGCGGCGGCGGGGCTCGCCCGGGTGATCACCAACGGGGCGAGCGCGAAGGCACGGCACGTCCTGGCCGCGGGCGAGGCGGGCGCCCGGGTGGCGGTGTGCCAGGTGGACGGCCGGCGCTGGGCGACCCTGGAGGGGCGCGCCCGGGTGCGCACCGACGCGGAGCGCGTCGCGGAGGCGGAGCGGCGCTACACCGAGCGGTACACGCGCGTCCCGTCCCCGAACCCGGACCGCGTGGTGATCGAGATCGAGGTGACCCGGCGGCTCGGACACGGCTGAGAACCCGCCCGTACGGGGCGAAGCGCGCCGCGTGGGGCGGACAGGGACGAGCGGGGGTGGAGTGCCCGTCGATTTTCAGCCGTCTCCGGAACGGGCCGCTCACCGGATTCCGGACACCCGCGCGGTGGCCCGCCGCGCTGGGCGGACACGCGGCCCCCGGGGCGCACGTCCGGCGCCGGCGGCGGACAACACAGCGGCGTCACCGTGTTCAGGTCACGGTGACGCCGCTGTTGGGGGAGCGCCTGGGCGATCTTGTTACTTCGGGGGAATCGCGTCAGGCGCTGCGGGGGGTGGCTGTGATGGTTCGTACGTCCGCGGCCGTGGGCCCCGGGTCGGCCAGGCGGTGGTCCCGCTGGTCGAGGTTCACAAAGATCATTCCGTACCGGACGGCGCACCGGACGGGCTGTGGGGCGCCCCTGGGCCGTCGCAGACACCGGTACGCCCGGACGTCCTCGTCCTCGTCCCTGGTGACGACGACCGGTTCGCCGAACACGGTCACCATCAGGGAGTCACCGTTGTGGGGGAGAGCGGTGACCAGGTCGATGAAGTGCCAGCCGGACCGGTAGGCCGTCGCCATCTCACGGCGGAAGGACCGGTCGTCCGGGGGGGTGGCCACGTCAGCTCCCCGAGACGGCGTCCGTAGGCGCCACGGGCCAGCTCGTGTCACTCGCCGTCTTCACACTCTTGACGATCCCCGGCCAACTGGTATCAGCTCGAACTCCGGTCTTCTCACCGGAGATCCCGCTGATCGCCCCCAACGCCAGCGCGGCGGAGAAAGCGGCTACCAGCACCGAGCGGAGCAATCTCTTACCCATAGTCGGCTTCGTCCTCACTTGAAGGTCCCCTCTCCCCCGTCGACTAAGACGATGGCTTATTCGGACACGCCGTGACCACATAATCGATGCATCATGTTCCTGCACGTTCAGGGTCCTGGGGGGTGGAGATTTGACAACGAATCGGGCTAAAGACGTACATCCCCATGCGATGACCGAGATGTGCGGCGACGGGAGCCGCCTCTACGCGCTCGCGCTGCGGGCCGGAGGGGTGCCCCGCTCGGCGGCCGAACCCGCCCCCTGCCTCATGGAATTCGCCCTGCTCCAGCCGGACCCCGACGATCCGGAACTGCTGCGGCCGGTGCCGGCGCCGGTCGCGCTGGCCCGCCAACTCAACCCCATAGAGCGGGAGATCACCGAACGCAGGCGGCTGTCCGTCGAACTGGCCCAGGCGCTGGAGCCGTTCATGGCGCTCAGCACCCAGCCGGCGTCCTCCACCGACTCGATCACCGTGCTGGAGGGCGGCGAACGCATCAACGCCGCCCTCAACCTGGCCACCACCCAGTGCCGCACCGAGGTGCTCACCGTGCAGCCCAGCGACCGGTACTCGGAACGCAGCCTGCTGCGCGGCCTGGAGCGCGACCGCCCGCTGACCGAACGCGGCGTGCGCATCCGCACCCTGTACCAGCACACCGCCCGCTACAACCAGGAGAAGCTGGCCTACGTGGGCCAGCTCGCCAACGGCAAGGTCGAGTACCGCACCATCGACGAACTCGTCGAACGGCTCATCATCTGCGACGAGACGGTGGCCTTCATCCCCACCCGCGACGACCAGCAGGTGGCCCTGGAGCTGCGGCAGCCCGGCCTGATCCGCTATCTGATCAAGGTCTTCGAGTTCATGTGGAACCGCGCGGTCCCGCTCACCGCCGGCGCCCCCTACGAGACCGCGCCCGACGGCATCACCAACATCCAGCACTCGATCGCCAAGCTCCTCGTGGAGGGCCACGTCGACGAGGCGATAGCGCGCCGCCTGGGCATGAACGTGCGCACGTGCCGCGCCCACATCGCCAAGCTCGCGACGGCCCTGGGCAGCGGCAGCAGGGCCCAACTCGGCTTCCTGATCGCGCAGTCGGGCATCCTGGGCAACGACCTGTAGCCTCCCGGACCGGCCGGCCCGGCCGGCTCACCGGGCCGTCGGGGACTCCCGGTCCGGGACCCGCACCGGGGTCTCCGGCTCCGTCCCCGCGGTGCCGCGGCGGCCGTCGAGGCCCACCTGGGCGATGCGCACGCCGAGTTGGGTACGGCTGGCGGCGCCCAGCGTCTCCGAGAGGCGGGCGATGTGGGCGCGGCAGGTGCGCACGCTGATGCCGAGGCGTTCGGCGATCACGGCGTCCTGGTGGCCCTCGGCGAGCAGCGCGGCGATGGACTGCTCGCGGTGCGAGATGCCCTCGATGCCGGTGTCGGGCAGCGGCGCGGTCAGTGGGATCGCGAGGCGCCACAGCCGGTCGAAGACCGTGCAGAGGTACTCCACGAGGCCGGGGTGGCGCAGTTCGAGGGCCATGGTGCGGTCGGCGTTCGCGGGGATGAAGGCCACCGTGCGGTCGAACAGGATCAGCCGGTCGATGACCTCGTCGAGGGTGCGGGCCTCGACCGTGTCGCCCATCAGCTCCAGGTAGTTGAGCAGCCCCTGGCCGTGCCGGGCGACGTGCGTGTACAGGTCCCGCATCCGCACGCCCCGCCCCCGCAGGGCGAGCGCCCGGTGCAGCCCCTCGGACAGCTCGTCCTCGCGCCGGATGCCGCCGGGCTGCACGGTCAGCACCTCGGTGGTGCAGGCCTGCGTCGCGGCGTCCATGGCGGCCTGGATGCGGGCGAGCCCGTCCAGGACGCGGATCGCGGAACCCTCGGCACTCACGGCGGCCTCGGGACGGCCGAGCCCGGCGTACCACTCGAAGGCACTGACCGCGGAACCCAGCCGCTGACGGCTCTCGCTGACCTCGGCGTGGACCTCGCGCAGCAGCCGGGTCATGACCTCCTGCGGGGAGGTCGGCACCAGCCAGCCCATGTCGTCGGGGTCGGGGTGCAGCAGCGCGAGTTCCACCAGGCAGGGCACCGGCTCGGCGTCCCCGCGCAGCACTCGGCCCCGCCGCACGGCTCGGGAATACACACGATCCCCGGCCTCGCAGAGCCGGTCAGCACCGTGTGGATGCTCGTCCGTCCCGTGCCCGGCCATGGCCCATTCCACCCCCGGTTCCCGCCTCATCCGCAGCGCCACTATGCGCGGACCGAACGGGCTCCGCAACACGGCTCCCCCTCGGCCGGTAGCCGGAAACCACCCGTCGGGCACCCCATTTCCCTTGCGCAGCAGGCGTGTTGGGAGGGTTCGGGCCCGGCGGGAATGGCCGTGCCGGGCCGCCGCGGGCGCCCGGCGAACCGGGCGCCGTACGGGCCAGGCTGCCCGTTCGGGCAGCGCGTACACGCGTGCCGGGTCCCGAACCCGGCCCCGGCGCACGGGAATCGGATGCCCGCGGGCCCGGCAGGCGGCGGCCGGGCCCGGGTTGATATTCGACGCATACACGTCGCAGGAAAGGGCGTTCACACGCTCCCGCGCACGCCCCGCGCGGATGCGGACGCGCGGCCCGTGCGCCTCGGCCGGTGGCCCGGAGGCGCTACTTCAGGCCGTCCTCGGCGCACGCCGACTTGTACGCCGCCGTGCAGATGTCGGACACCTTGTAGATGCCGTCGGCGACGACGGTGTCCTTGATGTTGTCCTTGGTGAGCTCGACCACGGAGACCAGCTGGGCGGGAATCTTCTTCTGGGTCGGGCTGTCGACCGTGTCACGGGTCAGGGAGTCGAACTGGATGTCCTTGCCCTGGACCCGGGAGACCGCCATCTCGGCGGCGTTCTCGGCCTCCTGCGGGTAGGACTTGTACACGCTCATGTACTGCTCGCCGGTGACGATGCGCTGCACCGCGTCGAGTTCGGCGTCCTGGCCGGTGATGGGCGGCATGTCGGTCACGCCCGCGGCCTTCAGCGCCTTGATGATGCCGCCGGCCATGCCGTCGTTGGCGGAGTACACGCCCGCGATGTTGGACGCACCGACCTCGCGGATCGCCGCGGCCATGTTGGCCTCGGCGTTCTTGGGGTCCCAGTCCTTGGTGTCGTACGACGCGGCGACCTTCACCTTGCCGCTCAGCTCGGAGGTCGCGCCCTCCTTGAACTGCTTGGCGTTGGGGTCGGTGGGCGACCCGTTCATCATCACGATCTTGTCGTTCTCGCTGCCGGCGCCCAGCGCCTCCAGCAGCGAGCGGCCCTGCACCTCGCCCACGAGGTCGTTGTCGAAGGAGATGTACGCGTCGATGGGACCCTCGGCGAGGCGGTCGTAGGCGATGACCGGGATACCGGCGGCCTTGGCCTTCTTGACCTCGCCGGCGATGGCGTGGGAGTCGACCGCGTCGAGCAGGATGACGTCGACCTTCGTGTCGATCATCTGCTGCATCTGGTCGGCCTGCTTGTCCGCGTCCTGGTCGGCGTTGGCGTAGGCCACGCGTCCCTGGTTCTTGGTGAGGGAGGCGACCTGCTTCTTGATGATGGGGTAGTCGAACTTGTCGTAGCGCGAGTTGGCCTTCTCGGGCAGCAGCAGGCCCACGGCGATGTCGTTGCCCTTGGACGAACTCGCGTCGCTGCCGCCCCCGCCCACACCCAGGGCGCCGCATCCGGCGAGCGAGAGGACCATGGTGGACGCTGCCATGGATATGGCGGTACGACGCATGCGGGTGCTCACTTCTGTGCCTTTCGACGCGGGCGCAGCATTGCGGCCCAGATGTCTCAAAAGCCAACTTGGCAACGGTCCCCGGAGTCAAGCGGAACCACTTAACGAGATGACAACATCACGTTCGGTTCCGCCCGCCGGGGGGAATGGTTGAGGGCCCGTTCCGGGGCCCGGAGCGCGCCGGGCGGTGCCGTCACACCCGAAAGGGGCCCAAAGGTTCGTCACGAACCTCCGGGCCCCTCACAACGGGGTCAGTCCTGCGGCCGCTTGGGCCGCCACACCACCAGCGCGCTGGTCTGCTGGACCTCCTGGTACGGGACGAGGTCCCGTCGGTAGGAGGCGTGCACGGCGGCCTCGCGCTGGCGCATCGCGGCCGCGGCGCCGTCCAGCGCCGACTCCAGCTCCGCGGCGCGGGCCTGGAGCGCGGCGACCTGGTTCTCCAGCTCGATGATCCGCTTGATGCCGGCGAGGTTGATGCCCTCGTCCTGCGACAACTGCTGCACCTGGCGCAGGAGTTCGATGTCGCGGGCCGAGTAGCGCCGGCCCCGCCCGGCGGTGCGGTCGGGGGAGACGAGTCCCAGACGGTCGTACTGGCGCAGGGTCTGCGGGTGCAGGCCGGAGAGCTGGGCCGCCACCGAGATGACGTAGACCGGGGACTCCTCGGTCAGTTCGTACGGGTTACGCCGACGGCCGTCCATCTCAAGCTCCCTTCGCCGCCTGGAACAACTCCGCCCGCGGATCCTCCTCCGCGGTCGCCTCGCGATACGCCGTGAGCGCGTCACGAGCCTTCCCCGACAGGTCCTTGGGAACACTCACCTCGACGGTGACCAACAGGTCGCCCCTGGTCCCGTCCTTGCGGAACGCGCCCTTGCCGCGGGCCCGCATGGTGCGCCCGTTGGGCGTGCCCGGCGGGAGCTTCAGCGTGACGGGCGGACCGCCCAGCGTCGGCACCCGCACGTCGCCGCCGAGCGCGGCCTCGGTGAACGTCACCGGGACGGTCACCGTGAGGTTGTCGTCCTTGCGGCCGAAGACCGGGTGGTCGTCCACGTGCACGACGACGTACAGGTCACCGTTCGGGCCGCCCCGTTCGCCGGGGGCGCCCTTGCCGCGCAGCCGGATGCGCTGCCCGTCGGAGACGCCCGCCGGGATGCGCACCTGCATCGTGCGCGAGGACTTGGCCCGGCCGCTGCCGTGGCAGACCTCGCAGGGGTGCTCCGCGATCAGGCCGCGGCCCTTGCAGTCGGGGCACGGGTCGGTGAGCGAGAAGCCGCCGCCCGAACCGCGCGCCACCTGCCCGGTGCCGACGCAGGTCGGGCACACACGCGGGGTGCCGCTCTTGTCGCCGGTGCCCGAACAGGCCTTGCAGGGCTGCTGCGAGGACATCCGCAGCGGCACCGTCGCGCCCTCGATCGCCTCGGTGAAGCTGAGCGTGACCTCGGACTCGATGTCCTGTCCGCGCCGCGGCTGGGTGCGCGGACCGCCCGCGCCGCCGCGGTTGAACAGACCGCCGAACACGTCCCCTATGCCACCGCCGCCGCCGAACCCGCCGGCGCCCTGGCCGCCCGGGGCGCCGCCGAAGAGGTCGCCCAGGTCGAAGTTGAAGTTGCCGCCGCCCGCGCCGCCCGGCCCCGGGCGGAAACCGCCGTTGCCGAACAGGGCGCGCGCCTCGTCGTACTCCTTGCGCCGCTTGGGGTCACCGAGGACGTCGTTCGCCTCGGAGATCTCCTTGAAGCGTTCCTCCGCCTTGGCGTTGCCCTTGTTGGCGTCCGGGTGGAACTCGCGCGCGAGCTTCCGGTACGCCTTCTTGATCTCGGCCTCGGTGGCGTCCTTGGGGACGCCGAGGACCTTGTAGAAGTCCTTCTCGATGAAGTCCTTGGTACTCATCCGCGACGTCCCTCCTCTCCTGCGTACGTGCCGGCTCCCTCGCGGGGGCCGACGTCAGCCCTCGTCCGGGCCACCGTTCTCCTTGTCGCCGTCCGCCTCGGCGGACGAACCGTTCGCCTCGTCGCCCGACTTGGCGCCCGCCCCGGGCTGCGGCTCCGCGACGGCCACCCGCGCGGGGCGGATGGTGCGTTCGCCGAACCGGTACCCCGGCTGCAGAATCGCCACGCACGTCGTCTCCGTGACGTCGGGCGCGTAGCTGTGCATCAGCGCCTCGTGCACGGTCGGGTCGAAGGGCTCGCCCTCCTTGCCGAACTGCTGGAGGCCCATCTTCGCGGCCACCGTCTCCAGCGACTCCGCGACGGACTTGAACCCGCCGACCAGCTCGTCGTGCTCCCGTGCGCGGCCGATGTCGTCGAGGACGGGCAGGAGTTCGGTCAGGAGGTTCGCGATGGCGATCTCCTTGACCGTGATCCGGTCCCGCTCCACGCGGCGGCGGTAGTTCTGGTACTCGGCCTGGAGCCGCTGGAGGTCCGCGGTGCGCTCACCGAGCGCGGTGCGTACCTGGTCCAGCTGGGCCGTCAGGGCCGTGATCTGGCTCGCGTCCCCGGCCGGGGCCGCCCCCTCCTCCGCTGCGGGAGTGGGGGCGGCCTGCGGCTCGGCGTCGTCAGCGGTGGCGCCGGAGGGGACGTCGGGCTTCTCCTCGAAGCCCGGGGTCTCCTCCGTCACGCGGCACCGTCCTTGCGCTCGTCGTCGACGATCTCGGCGTCCACGACGTCGTCGTCGGCCTGGCCGGCACCGGGGGCACCGGCGCCCGGGGCCTCGCCGCCCGCGGCCTGCGCGGCCTGGGCGTCGGCGTACATGGCCTGGCCGAGCTTCTGCGAGACGGCGGCGACCTTCTCGGTCGCGGTGCGGATCTCGGCGGTGTCCTCGCCCTTGAGCTTCTCCTTCAGCTCGGTGAGCGACTCCTCCACCTCGGTCTTGATCTCGCCGGGGACCTTGTCCTCGTTGTCCTTGAGGAACTTCTCCGTCTGGTAGACGAGCTGCTCGCCCTGGTTGCGGGTCTCGGCGGCCTCGCGGCGACGGTGGTCCTCGTCCGCGTACTGCTCGGCCTCCTGGCGCATCCGGTCGACCTCGTCCTTCGGCAGCGAGGAGCCGCCGGTGACGGTCATCTTCTGCTCCTTGCCCGTGCCCAGGTCCTTCGCGGTCACGTGCATGATGCCGTTGGCGTCGATGTCGAAGGCGACCTCGATCTGCGGGACACCGCGGGGGGCCGGCGGCAGACCGGTCAGCTCGAACATCCCGAGCTTCTTGTTGTACGCCGCGATCTCGCGCTCGCCCTGGTAGACCTGGATCTGGACGGACGGCTGGTTGTCCTCGGCCGTCGTGAAGATCTCGGACCGCTTGGTCGGGATCGTGGTGTTGCGCTCGATGAGCTTGGTCATGATCCCTCCCTTGGTCTCGATGCCGAGGGACAGCGGGGTCACGTCGAGGAGCAGGACGTCCTTGACCTCGCCCTTGAGCACACCGGCCTGGAGGGCCGCGCCGATGGCGACGACCTCGTCCGGGTTCACGCCCTTGTTGGCCTCGTTGCCGCCGGTCAGTTCCTTGACCAGCTCGGCGACGGCGGGCATACGGGTCGAGCCGCCCACGAGAACGACGTGGTCGATCTCGGAGAGGTTGATGCCGGCGTCCTTGATGACGTTGTGGAACGGCGTCTTGCAGCGCTCCAGCAGGTCGGCCGTCAGCTGCTGGAACTGGGCGCGCGTGAGCTTCTCGTCCAGGTGCAGCGGGCCCTCGGCGGACGCCGTGATGTAGGGCAGGTTGATCGAGGTCTCGGTGGACGAGGACAGCTCGATCTTGGCCTTCTCGGCGGCCTCGCGGAGGCGCTGGAGGGCCATCTTGTCCTTGGACAGGTCCACGCCGTGATCCGACTGGAACTGCTTCACCAGGTAGTCGACGACACGCTGGTCCCAGTCGTCACCACCGAGGTGGTTGTCGCCGTTGGTGGCCTTCACCTCGACGACGCCGTCACCGATCTCCAGGAGCGACACGTCGAAGGTGCCGCCGCCGAGGTCGAAGACGAGGATCGTCTGGTCGTCCTTGTCGAGGCCGTACGCCAGGGCGGCGGCCGTCGGCTCGTTGACGATGCGCAGGACGTTGAGGCCCGCGATCTCACCGGCCTCCTTGGTGGCCTGGCGCTCCGAGTCGTTGAAGTACGCCGGGACGGTGATGACCGCGTCGGCCACCTTCTCGCCCAGGTACGCCTCGGCGTCGCGCTTCAGCTTCTGCAGGATGAAGGCGCTCATCTGCTGCGGGTTGAAGCTCTTGCCGTCGAGCTCGATCTTCCAGTCCGTGCCCATGTGACGCTTCACCGAACGAATCGTCCGGTCCACGTTCGTGACCGCCTGGCGCTTGGCGACCTCGCCGACGAGCACCTCACCGTTCTTGGCGAAGGCGACGACGGACGGCGTGGTCCTGGCGCCCTCGGCGTTGGTGATGACGGTGGGCTCGCCGCCCTCCAGAACGCTGACGACCGAGTTCGTCGTGCCCAGGTCGATGCCGACCGCACGTGCCATGTCAATTCCTCCAGCTGACTTGAGTGGAACAGGCTCAAGTGTGCATCACGTCTGCGATGCCGTCAACAGAGCTGAGTCAAGGAGACTCAAGTCTTATCCGTTCCTTACACGCAAGGAAGCCCTGACCTGCGACGACACCGGACCACGGGGCGGGCGGACCGCAGAATTCCGTCGCCCGGAGGGGGCCCGGACACCCTCCGCGGGGTGGGCGCGAGGGGCGCGCCCGGCCGCCGGGACGGCACCCGCGGCCACTCCGCCGCCGGGCGCCCTGCGCGGTCCGTACACCGGAACCCGCAGCAGCCCGAGCACCCCGGCCGGCACCACGGCCGCCACCCCGGCCGCGGCGGTGGCGCCGGCCGAGCCGACGTGCACGAGCACACCGACGAGTACCCCGCAGAACGCCCCCGTCCCCACGACGACGACCGAGCCGTGCGCGGTGAGCCCCAACTTCCGCAGCCGGTGGGCGAGATGGTCCGCGGAACGCCGCGCGACGGGCCGCCCCGCGAGCCGCCGCGACAGCAGCACGAGCGCGGCGTCGGCCGAGGCGACCGCGGTGAGCGCGAACAGCACCCCGGCACTGGACAGGACCCCGTGCCCGCCCCGCACCCCGACGGCCGCGCCCGCGAGCACGAACCCGGTGAACAGGGAGCCGCACGACCCCAGCGCGCTGCGCGCGGGATGCCAGTTGTGCATGAGGAAGCCGGCCAGGGCCGCCGCGAGCACGCTCAGCAGCACCGCCGGCGCGTCCATCGCCCCGGCCGCCGCGCACGCGGCCACCCCGAACGCGGTGACCACGCCGACCGTGCCGGCCAGCCCGTCCGCGTGGTCGAGGCCGCGGAACGCCACGGTGACGAGCGCCGTCCACACCGCCGCGAGCAGCCCCGGCCCGATGCCGGTCTCCCCGTAGGGCACCGCGCAGAAGGCGGCGACCGCCGTGCCGGCGAGGACGAACCGGGTCTTGACGCGCCGCACGTCGGCCACCAGGCCGAGCAGCGCGACCCCGCCCGCCGCGACCAGCAGCCGTCCGGTGTCCCCGCCGAGCGGGGCGAGGCCCGTCCACTCGCCGGCCGCGGCGACCGCGCCCGTGGCGAGCACCACGGCGGCACCCCCGAGCAGGGGCACCGGACGGCCGCGCCCCCGGTCGCCGCGCCCGCGTTCGACGAGGCCCAGGCGCAGGGCGGGGCGGCGGAACAGCGCGGCGAGGACGGCGGCGAGGAGAAGGGCGGTGGTGGCGGCGACGATCCCGTAGATCACCGCCCCAAGCTAAGCCGAATGTCACGATATGCGACGAAAGCAGAGATCGTACCGGCGTGGCGCCACCGCTCCGGGCCCCGGGTGGCGCAGGGGCCGCCGACCCGGCCGGGCGGGCGCGGCCCGGTCAGGCGAGCCTCAGCGACACAGATCACCGCACGCCTGGCTACAGTGCGACAGGGGATACGGGTAGTCTCAGACGGACCGCATAAGTTACCGCTTAGTAATCACTGTCGAAGCAACTGTTGAGCACCACCTCGCAGGCCCGAGGAGCCCCCATGCAACTCGCCGCGATCATCGTGTCGCTGGTCCTGGCCGTGGTCGGCGTCGCGCTGTTCGCCCGAGCCATCGGTCAGATCTACCGCTACGTGCGGCTCGGACAGAACGTGCCCGCCGGCACCCGTACGGACGAACCGGTGCAACGCACCGTCACCGTGGCCAAGGAGTTCCTCGGCCACACCCGGATGAACCGCTGGGGCGTCGTCGGTGTCGCGCACTGGTTCGTGGCGGTGGGCTTCTTCTCCCTCGTCCTGACCCTGGTCACCGCCTTCGGCCAGCTCTTCCAGGCCGACTGGGCGCTGCCGGTCATCGGCGAGTGGGCCCCGTGGGAGGTCTTCACCGAACTGATCGGCGCGCTGACCACGCTCGGCATCCTCACGCTCATCGTGATCCGCCAGCTCTCGCGCCCCGACCGCCCCGGCCGCAAGTCCCGCTTCGCCGGCTCCAACTTCGGCCAGGCGTACTTCGTCGAGGCCGTCATCCTGATCATCGGCATCGCGATCCTGGTGCTGCGCGGTCTCGAAGGCGTCCTGCACGGCGTCGACGGCTACGAGGCGTCGTACCTGATCTCGTACCCGCTGGTCGTCGCGTTCCGCGGGCTGAGCACGGGCACGGTGCAGAACCTCGTCTACCTGGTCGCGATGATCAAGATCGGGACGTCCTTCGTCTGGATGATCACCGTCGCGCTGAAGACGGACATGGGCGTCGCCTGGCACCGCTTCCTGGCCTTCCCGAACATCTGGTTCAAGCGCCGCGCCGACGGCGGCACCGCGCTCGGCGGCCTGCTGCCCATGACGTCCGGCGGCAAGGCGATCGACTTCGCCGACCCCGGCGACGACGACGTCTTCGGCGTCTCCCAGGTCGAGCACTTCTCCTGGAAGGGCCTGCTCGACTTCTCCACCTGCACCGAGTGCGGCCGCTGCCAGTCGCAGTGCCCCGCCTGGAACACCGGCAAGCCGCTCTCCCCCAAGCTCCTGATCATGTCGCTGCGCGACCACGCGCACGCCAAGGCCCCGTACCTGCTGGCCGGCGGCGGCAAGTCCATGGAGGGCGAGGAGAAGGCGTCCGAGGAGCAGCTCAAGGACGTGCCCGCGAGCGCCCTCGCCGAGGCCGAGCGCCCGCTGATCGGCACCGCCGAGGAGAACGGCGTCATCGACCCCGACGTCCTGTGGTCCTGCACCACCTGCGGCGCCTGCGTCGAGCAGTGCCCGGTCGACATCGAGCACGTCGACCACATCGTCGACATGCGCCGCTACCAGGTGATGATCGAGAGCGCGTTCCCGTCCGAGGCGGGCACGATGCTCAAGAACCTGGAGAAGAAGGGCAACCCCTGGGGCCTGGCGAAGAAGCAGCGCCTGGAGTGGACCAAGGAGGTCGACTTCGAGATCCCCGTCGTCGGCCGCGACCTGGAGGACCTCTCCGAGGTCGAGTACCTCTACTGGGTCGGCTGCGCCGGCGCCCTGGAGGACCGCGCGAAGAAGACCACCAAGGCCTTCGCCGAGCTGCTGCACATCGCGGGCGTCAAGTTCGCGATCATGGGCGGCGACGAGAAGTGCACCGGTGACTCCGCCCGCCGCCTCGGCAACGAGCCCCTGTTCCAGGAGCTCGGCATGGAGAACGTCATGGCGCTCAACATGGCGTTCGGCGAGGAGACGGACGACGAGGGCAAGGTGCTCCCCGAGTCCGCGAAGCCGAAGTCGGCCAAGAAGATCGTCGCGACCTGCCCGCACTGCCTGAACACCATCGGCAACGAGTACCCGCAGCTCGGCGGCGACTACGAGGTCGTCCACCACACGCAGTTGCTCCAGCACCTCGTGGACGAGGGCCGGCTGGTCCCGGTGACGCCGGTCGAGGGCATCATCACGTACCACGACCCGTGCTACCTGGGCCGCCACAACAAGATCTACTCGCCGCCGCGCGAGATCATCGCGAGCGTGCCCGGTCTGCGCAACGAGGAGATGCACCGCCACAAGGAACGCGGCTTCTGCTGCGGCGCCGGCGGCGCCCGGATGTGGATGGAGGAGCGGATCGGCAAGCGCATCAACAACGAGCGCGTCGACGAGGCCCTCTCCCTCAACCCGGACATCGTCTCCACCGCCTGCCCGTTCTGCCTCGTCATGCTGACCGACTCGGTCAACGGCAAGAAGAACGACGGCCAGGCGAAGGAGTCCGTGCAGGTCGTCGACGTCGCGCAGCTCCTGCTCGACTCGGTGCGCGCGCCGATCGACCCCACCGGCGAGGCGGAGAGCGAGCCCGCGCCGGAACCGGAGCCCGAACCGGCGCAGTAGAACGACGAGTCGGGACCAAGAGGCCGGGGCCGCCCGGGGTGCACGTCACCCGGGCGGCCCCGGCCTCTTCCGCGTACCCGTCCAACGGGGACCGTCCCGCCCGGAGTTCACGAAAACTCCCGAGGGAAAACCGAACTCCCGTACAACCCTTGTTGATCCACAAAGGTCTCCTGATCGCCGACCACGCCGCGAACCCACGGACAACTCCGGGTGAACGCGGCAGGTCCGCACCCCATCGACTGTGGACGCCCACCAGGCGTCCCGCATGCTCAGGAGAACCCGCATGCACCAGCAGCTCCGGCTCGCCCTCGCCACGGCCGCCACGGTCGCGCTGACGGGCGGCCTGCTCACCGTCGCCGCCACCGGCGCCACCGCGGCCGACGCGACCCACGTCGCGCAGGCCGACTTCAACGGCGACGGGATCGGCGACGTCGCCACCGCCGCCAGCGAGTCCTACGTCAGCGGCCACAAGGCGGCCGGCCAGGTCGTGGCCCTGTACGGCTCCGCCTCGGGCGTCTCGTCCGCCCACCGCTCCACCATCAGCCAGAACACCACCGGCGTCCCCGGCACCTCGGAGGCCGGCGACCAGTTCGGCTACAGCACCGCCTACGCCGACTTCAACGGCGACGGCTACGACGACCTCGTCGTCAGCGCCCCCACCGAGAAGGTCGGCAGCGACACCGACGGCGGCATGATCAGCCTGCTGTGGGGCTCCGCCAAGGGCCTGACCGGCAAGGCCGTCACCGTCGCCGACCCCGCGGTGAGCGCCCACGACTACTGGGGCTCCTCGCTCGCCGCCGGCGACTTCGACGGCGACGGCAGGGCCGACCTGGCCGTCGGCAGCAGCAACTCCACCGTGTACGTCATCAAGGGCGGCATCACCACCGCCGGCAAGGGCGGCCTCGGCAGCTACACCGTGAAGGCCCCGATCCAGACGGGCGGCGGCGTCGGCGCGCTGAACCTCACGGCGGGCGACGTCACCGGCGACGGCCGCACCGACCTGGTCGTCGACGGCTACGAGACCGTCACCGACTCCGGCTGGAACACCAACTACCTTCTCCCGGGCACCGCTTCGGGCCTGAAGGCGTCCGGCGCCCAAGCGCTCAAGGCCGGCCTGGTCACCGGCATCGGCGACATCAACGGCGACGGCTACGGCGACATCGTCAGCGGCCAGTACTGGAACAAGACCGACGACGGCGTCACCTTCCCCGGCGGCGTCGACGGCGGCAAGGTCTGGATCACCTACGGCAGCGCCTCCGGCGCCGGCTCGGTCGCGGGCATCACGCAGAACACCGGCGACGTGCCCGGCACCGCCGAGAAGAACGACCAGTTCGGCTGGGAGATCGACCTCGGCGACGTCAACGGCGACGGCTACCAGGACATCGTCGTGGGCGCCCCCGGCGAGAACATGGGCTCGATCGTCGACGCGGGCATGGTCGAGGTCCTCTACGGCTCCGCGACCGGCATCAACACCACCACCGGCGCGCAGAGCTTCGCGCAGAGCACGGCCGGCGTACCCGGCGCCGACGAGAAGAGCGACCTCTTCGGCAGCGACGTCAAGCTCGACGACGTCACCGGCGACGGCCGCGCCGACCTGCTCGTCGGCTCCGCCGAGAACGCCTACAACGGCCAGGTCCTCATGCTGAAGTCGAACGGCACGAAGATCGTCACCACCGGTGCCGTCACCATCTCCCCGAGCACGGTCGGCGTCTCCACCACCGGCTACCCCTACCTCGGCGGCAACTTCGCCAACTGAGGCACATCCCGCGGCACCAACCCCTGAGAAGACCCTGAGACGCCCCTGAGAGGCGGCCTCCGGATCCCCTGGGGGATGTCACAGCTCGGCCGCAAAGCCGGGCCCGGACACCCGGGCCCGGCACGCGACCTCGCGGGAGCGGGTACGTTCGAGGACGTGGCTGGATTCAGGAACGGACGCGGCGGCCGAGGCGACCGCACCCCGCACGCGCAGCAACCTCCTCACGGGCAGCAGGCGCCCCAGGGTCAGTCGTACGGCTACCCCCAGGCGTCCGCGCCCCAGTACCCGCGGCAGCAGCAGTACGGCGGAGGTCAGCAGCAGTACGGCGGGGGCGGACAGCAGCCCTACGGCGGACAGCAGCAGTACGGCGGCGAGCCCGAGTACTTCGGCGACGGCGGCGGCAACGGCGGCTACCAGCAGGGCTACCCCCAGGGCACGCCCGACCCGTACGCCGCCAACAACCCCGGGCACACCCAGGCGTTCTCCGTGAACGGCGACGACGACCAGTACACCCAGGGCGACACCTACCGCGCCGGCCAGGCGGCCGCGCCGCCGGTCGGACCGCGGCTGCACTGGAAGGACCTGCTGCGCGGGATCGTCCTCGCGCCCCAGCAGACGTTCCTCCAGATGCGCGACTACACGATGTGGGGCCCCGCCCTCGTCGTCACGTTCCTCTACGGCCTGCTCGCCGTCTTCGGCTTCGACGGCGCCCGCAAGGACGCCATAAACGCCACCCTCTCCAACGCGATCCCGATCGTCCTGACGACCGGCGTCGCGATGGTGCTGAGCGCGTTCGTCCTCGGCGTCGTCACCCACACGGTCGCCCGCCAGCTCGGCGGCGACGGTGCCTGGCAGCCCACGGTCGGCCTGTCGATGCTGATCATGTCGCTGACCGACGCCCCCCGCCTGGTCTTCGCGATGTTCTTCGGCGGCGACGCCACGTTCGTCCAGGCCCTGGGCTGGGCCACCTGGATCGCGGCGGGCGCGCTGCTGACGATGATGGTCTCCCGCTCGCACGACCTGCCCTGGCCGAAGGCACTGGGCGCGTCCGCGATCCAGCTCATCGCCCTGCTGTCGCTCCTGAAGCTCGGCACGCTCTGAGGGCCGGGGGGCGGGTGTCGGTCCCTCCCCCTACCCTCGCGCCATGACGACGCCCGACGACCGCGAGACGTTCGCGCCCCTGGTCCTCTTCGAGTACGACCACAAACCCGGCACGTACTGCCTGATGCTCTCCGACACCCACATGGGCGGCCCCGCGGCGGCCGTGTTCGAGGAGAACGGCTACGAGGGCGGCGGCTACGCCTGGACCGGCGCCGCCCGGTCCGCCGTCGACGCCCACGCCCCCGAGCTCGCCGACCGCCTCGCCTACGACCCGGAGGCCGGCCTCTTCGTCGCGTACGGCACGGACCGGGCCGCCCTCGCCCGCCTCGGCACACTGCTGCGCGAGGCGCACGGGGACCCGGCGGTGCTGCGGGGGTACGTCCGGCCGGACGACTACGACCGGTTCGACTGAGGCCGGGCGGGGCGAGGTCCCGTCACCGGGTCACCGGGAGCGCCCTCGCACCCGCGCAGTCAGCGCCGCCCAGTCGGTGCCGGAGAGCGACGCCAGGAACCCCACGGCCCCGTACCCGGTGAGCACCGCCCCGGCCTGCTCCAACCGCACCCGGTGCTGCGACTGCGCGACCCGCTGCTGGTCGTAACTACGCGTCCCCGACGACGAGTTGGCGGCGTAGTCGTACAGGTTGCACGTCTCGCCGGGCCGCATGGGACCGGACCGTTCCTCGTCCTCGTACTCCACGATGTAGCCGGGGCACTGCGGCGCGCGCGGAACCGCCAGGCCCAGCCCGAGCACGACGAGCCCCACGCACAGCGGCACGAGGAACATCACGACGAAGAAGCCCCGGTGCTTCACGGCGCCGGCGCCGCTCCTACTGGACGTCCACGTAGTCACCGGCGGCGCTGACCGCCGGCGTCGTGGCGGTGCCGGCGAAGCTGTAGCGGTAGTAGCCGTCGACGGTGGCGGCGACGGTGGTCCTGAGGTTGCCCGTGGAGTCGGTCTTGATCGTCTTGACGGTCGTGTAGGTGCTGCTGCTCTTCTTGCGGAACTGAAGCTTCACCGACTGCCCGGTGTAGCCGTGGTACAGGTTGTCCTCCCAGTTGGCCCGGGAGAGCTTGCCGGTGACCGTGACGGTCTTGCCCTTCTTCACCGGCTCCGGCGCGGCGTTGACCGTCAGCTTCGAGTAGCGCTGCACCTTGAACGTGGTGGCCGCGTCCCGGTGGATGTAGTCGTAGTCGTTCGCGGCGACCAGGGTCCTGAGCTTCCACGTGGCGGCCGCGGCGTTGTTGACGAAGCCCACGGTCTCCTTCGGGTCGAAGGTGAGCGTGCCCGAGCAGGTCGACGTCGTGGCGCTCACCTTGACGCAGGTGATGTCGCCGTCTTCGGCCCATATCTGCGCGAAGTTCGGGTTCGGCCCGGAGGCGCTGATGTAGGTGACCTCGGAGATGCCGGAGTCGTCGGATGCGGTCACGGAGACCTTGGCGGACACGACGTTGGTGGTGCCGACCACGACCGGCTTGCCGCCGTTGACGACGACCTTGTCGATCGTGATGTCGCCCGACCCGCCGTCGGTGGCCTGCGCGGCGGTCACCCCGAGACCGCTGACGAGCAGCGCGGCACTGGTACCGAGCAGAGCGAGCCGCATGGCTGTACGCATGGAAAATCCCCCCACGAAATCTCTTGTTGATCACAGAGACACGTGGCGTTGGCCTTTGGTTGCACACACCGTGGGGCAGGGCAGCCGGAGCCGCCGCTAGAGGGCTTCCGTATTGCTCCGGGGCGCTTCACCGGACCTGTGCACGGGCGGCAGGACGGACCACGGGAAGTTGATCCAGTCGTCGGTGCGCTTCCAGACGTAGTCGCACTTCACCAGCGACTGCGACTTCTCGTAGATCACCGCGGTGCGCACCTCCTCGACGGCGTCGACGCAGAAGTCGTGCACCAGCTTGAGCGTCTTGCCGGTGTCGGCGACGTCGTCGGTGATCAGCACCTTCTTGTCGGAGAAGTCGATCCGGTTGGGCACCGGCGCGAGCATCACCGGCATCTCCAGGGTGGTGCCGACGCCGGTGTAGAACTCCACGTTCACCAGGTGGATGTTCTTGCAGTCGAGCGCGTAGGCGAGCCCGCCGGCGACGAAGACACCGCCGCGCGCGATGGACAGCACTATGTCCGGCACGAACCCGTCGTCGGCGATCGTCTGCGCCAGCTCACGGACCGCGACCCCGAACTGCTCGTAGGTCAGGTTCTCCCGCACGTCACTCATGTCTGGTCCGTCTCGCCCTTTTCGCCCGTCGTGCCCGTGGTCCGGTCCGTCACACCTGGGTGCGGTGGAAGTTGAGGAAGGACCGGGAGGCGGTCGGCCCCCGCTGGCCCTGGTAACGCGACCCGTACCGGTCGGAGCCGTACGGGAACTCGGCCGCCGAGCTGAGCTGGAACATGCACAGCTGCCCGATCTTCATGCCGGGCCACAGCTTGATGGGGAGCGTCGCGAGGTTCGACAGCTCCAGCGTGACGTGCCCGGAGAACCCGGGGTCGATGAACCCGGCGGTCGAGTGCGTGACGAGACCGAGCCGCCCGAGCGAGCTCTTGCCCTCCAGGCGGGACGCGAGGTTGTCGGGAAGCGTGACGACCTCGTACGTACTGGCCAGCACGAACTCACCGGGGTGCAGGATGAACGGCTCGTCGCCGTCCGGCTCCACAAGCCGCGTCAGGTCGGCCTGCTCGACGGAGGGGTCGATGTGGGGGTAGCGGTGGTTCTCGAACACCCGGAAATAGCGGTCGAGGCGCACGTCGATGCTCGACGGCTGCACCATGGATTCGTCGAAGGGATCGATCCGGACCCGCCCGGCGTCGATCTCGGCCCGGATGTCCTTGTCTGAGAGAAGCACGCCCCGAGGATACGCAGCCGACCTGGGCGCACGACAATCGCGGCCTGCGACAACGACGGCGTGCCGTGGCCGTCACCGCCACGGCACGCCGCCGTACGTACACACGATCCCCGCGGTGCCCCGCCGGGCTACCGGGCTACTGCTTCACACTCTGCTGCCGGTACTGCTGCTCCGACCCGACCGGCACCACACTGCGGAGCCGGGCACACCGCGGGCACCGGACGAGCCGGCCGGGGCCCAGCCGTTCGGCCTGCTGCATCGGGAACGAAGCGGTACTGAACATGTGCCCATCGGCACAGCGGACGACGGTGCGCTCCATCAAGTCCTGGGTTCCCTTCCCCAAAAGCCGCGTCTGACTGACGACGAAAGGCCACGTTACGGGATCAAAGGGACGGCCCTCCAGGCGGCACTCCGACCCCGCCCGACACCTCTCACACGCCTTCACCGTACGCCCCAACTCCCGCTCCCCGCAGCCCCGTCCCACCCCCCGGAAACACCGACGGGCCCCACGGCTTCAGCACCGGGGACCCGCGATGAGGTAGAGTGACCGAGCGTTCCGACGCCGGTAGGACCGGGGTCACGCGCGGGTGTAGTTTAGTGGTAGAACATCAGCTTCCCAAGCTGAGAGTGCGAGTTCGATTCTCGTCACCCGCTCCAACACGAACCCCCAGGCCAACGGCCCGGGGGTTGTTTGTTGTCCAGGGCACGTGAGGCAGCCCGGTCGGTCGCGCGCCTTGCCGCGGCAGGTGCTGCTCCTGGGTCGAGCGGGCTCGCGTCAGGAGCTCGTTACGTGGGTAGGTCCATGAGCGGGATTTCTTTCCCGGACGGACCACACGGCATCGGCCCGCATGGGACCCTGACGTACGCCCGCGTGGTCCGCGTGGGCGATTCGGAGGGGGACCGAATGGGGCGGGACGTACACAGGCTGACGCTGACCGAGGCCATCGAGTCGCTGCGGCAGGACCTGGAGGCCGCGCAGCGGCAAGGAGCCGGGAAGGCGATCGGGTTCAGCGTCCAGGACATCAGCGTGGAACTGGACGTGGAGGCCGAGCGGAGTGACAGCGCCGAGGGTGGCGTCTCCTGGTTCGTCACAGCCAAGGGCGGCAGGTCGCGCACCCGGCGGAGCGCCACCCGCCTCGTGGTGTCGCTGAAGCCGCGCGGGTCTCTCAACGTCACGGACGAGCTGGGCCGCTCACGCAACAGCCCGCCGCCCCGTACTGGCGACACGGCCCGGTGACGAGATGTCCGGCCTTCCGCCAGACGGTCCGGGGGACGACGATGCCGTGGCTTCCAACACCCCCGACCGGCTGATCGAGATCAGTCTGCTGGACTCCCTGGGGCAGCAGGTCGGACACGGCTCCGGCTGGCTGGTCGACGACGATCTGGTGCTGACCGCGGCACACGTCCTGTGGCCCGCCACCCGTCGCGACGCCGAGGGCCTGATCGTCGAGGTGCGGTACGGGAACGTCCCCGCGCACTGGCTCTGGCACCGCTGCGAGATCGTGTGGAGCGGTCAACCGGAACCCCCTTTCCGCCCGGGCACCGACGAGATGCCGGTGGCGGGCCCGGACGCAGCTCTGCTGGTGGTGACCGGCTCCGGCTGGCAGCCGCCCCTCTCACGGGCCCGGCCCCGACTGGGCATGCAGGGATCGGACATCGTCGACTTCGAGATATTCGGCTTTCCGGCCTTCTTCCACACCGAGCGCTACGCCTATGACGTACACCAGTGTGGCGGGCGGCTGCGGCCGGCGAACCGGAACCGGTCGGACATGCGGTCGGTCGAGGTCTCCGCCGAGGACGCGCCCGCGAACCCGGACGACTGGCAAGGCATCTCCGGGGCCGCGGTGCTGGTCGACGGGCAGCAGACCGTGGTCGGCATCGTCGTGGGCGCCGATCAGGGCAACGCGCGTCGGCTCAACGTGCTGCCGGTCAAGCGGCTGATGGAGGATCCGGGGTTCCGCAGGCAGTGGCGGGACCACTGGCAGGAACATCGGCACGATGAACCCCACAACCGCCGCAAGGTGCTGGCCGGCATCCGCCTGCGGCTGGAGCAGGCCGAGCCGCTGGCGGAGGCGGAGGCCCGGCGCGCGCTGCTGGAGAGGCTGGTCCCCGACGCGGCTCGGGATCCCGACCTGGCGTCCATCGAGGGCCGGTTCGTCCTCGCCGCTCTGGTCGACCGGCTCGGCCGGCACCCCGACGGCTGCACCGTTCTGGCTGCCGCCTATGCCGAGGCGCACCCGGACGACGAGGCCACGCTCGGCGAACTCCGCTCCCTGGCAGAGGAGTTCCGCGCGCTGGAGATCATCGGTGTGCAGAACTGGAGCGGACTGCGCGACGCCCTGCGGCAGTTGGTGCACGACGACCTGAACGGTGTTCCCGTCCCCGCGCTTCATGCCAGGGCCACGACGGACACGGCCGCGCTGCCCGCACACTGCGACGTTCCGTGGAAGGCGTTCGCGCATCTGGTGTGCGCGGGCGCCGAGTCCGCCCACCTACCGACGGCCCTGCGGTTCCTGGAACTGCTCGCCAGCGCGGTCGGTGGCGCGACCGCCGACACCGTGCGTGCGTACAACCGCAGTTGGGCGGTCGATCTGGACATCGCCAGGCGTCTCCGGGCTCGGGACGAGGAGGCCGACGACAACGGAGGGGACCGTGCCGACGAGGCCGACAGTTACTCCGTCCAGGTCGACGCCATGCGCACGGAGCTGATCAGCGCTCCGATGCAGCGCCCCACGTCCGCCCGGCTGCTGGTCGAGCTGATACCCGACCCGAACCGCGATCCCAGCAGATGGACGGTGTCCTTCTACTTCCAGTGCCGGCCGCGGCCCGGCGCCTGGAAACGACTGCCCATGCCGCTCGCCGAACGAGTGATCCCGCTCTCCGATCTGTTCGACCGGGTCGAGGTGTCCCGCCGTACGCTCCGGAGCATGCACGGGGTCCCCTCGGACCGTATCGAGATCGAGTACATCCTGCCGCTGGATCTCATCGACCACCCCGACAAGCTGATCGACCACGGCGCGCTGCCTCCCGCGGCCGCGTCCTTCCCGCTGGTCGTCCACAGCCTGGACCGCCTCCACAACAGGGCCTGGCGCGCGGTGTGGCAGGACCACTGGCGGCGCGGCAGCCAACGGGCCACGGGCCGATTGCTGTTCCAGGTCGCCGCGTTGGACCAGCCGGACGCGATCGAGACGGAACCCGTCGCCGGTGTTCTCCTGACCCAGAAGCCCGGTTCGGACACCGGCCGTCACGAGGTCAGCACGGCTCTCCGGCACGGCGTCCCGCTGGTGATGTGGCGTCACGACGAGCGCGCGCAACCGGACTTCACCGCTCTCTACCGGCGCATCATGGCCGAAGGACGTCTCGACGTCCGGCGCTTCCGCCGGGACGATGGCGACGGTCCGGCAGCTGCCGAGTCCGTCTGGGACCGTCAGTTCGTCGTCATCTTCGACACTCCGGAGAACCTGCCGGGCCTGGTGTACGGCGAGGTGTCGTGAAGCCGCGGCCGGTCGGACCGCGCGGGCACGGCTCCGCCCGGCCGGCAACCGTGCCGCCTCAGCCAGGGGCGGGCTTCCGATCCGAGGGGGAACTCCATGGCCGACACCGCTGAGCCGCCGCAGGACCCACCGCACCCCGCGCCGCCGCGGCCTTCCCAGGGGCTGTCACCGGCGGTGTGGGAGAACGTGCCCCCGCGCAACCCCAACTTCACCGGTCGTGAACGGCTGCTCGTGGAACTCACCGAGAGTCTGGCCGGCAGCCGCAACCCCACCGCGGTTCTCCCCGAGGCAATGTACGGTCTCGGCGGCATCGGCAAGTCGCAGCTCGCCATCGAGTACGTGTACCGGCACCAGGGCGACTACGACCTGGTGTGCTGGATTCCCAGCGAGCGCAACTCCAGCATCGTCAACGCGCTCTCGCATCTGGCCGGCCGGCTCGGCATCGACGAGAGCGGTGACGCCAGCGCCACCACCGCCGTGGCACAGACGCTGAACGCGCTGCGCCGCGGAGTGCCCTACACCCGCTGGCTGTTGGTCTTCGACAACGCGGAGAACGCCCAGGCCCTAGTGCCGTTCCTGCCCAACTCCCGCCACGGCGCGGTCCTGATCACCTCGCGCAATCCCCAGTGGGAGGACATCGCCGGCTGCCTGGAGGTGGACGTCTTCGAACGCTCCGAGAGCATCGCACTGCTCAACAAGCGGGGCCCCGCCCTCCCCCGGGAGGACGCCGACGCCCTGGCGGAGGCCCTCGGCGACCTGCCGCTGGCGATCGAGCAGGCGGCGGCCTGGCGGGCGCAGACGGGAATGACCGCGCAGGAATACCTGCGTCTGTTCAACGAGAAGCGCAGCGACCTGCTCTTCGAGGGCGCGTCGAACCTGTATCCGGAGTCCGTCGCGACCGCGTGGAACGTCTCGCTCGACAGAATCGAGACGACCAACCCCGAAGCGTTGCACCTGCTCCAGGTCTGTGCCTACTTCGCGCCCGAACCCATTCCCCGCTCCCTGTTCTCCGGCGCGCACCGCGGCACGATCACCCCCCAACTGGACGCGGCGCTGGCCGACCCGATGCGGCTGGGACGGGCGATCCGCGAGTTGAAGCGGTTCTCCCTGGCCCGGATCGACTCCCGCGACAACTCCCTGCAGATGCACCGGCTGGTGCAGGCGGTACTCCTCCAGCGCATGACACGGAGGGAACAGGACCGCATGCGGCTCGGTGCGCAGTCGCTGCTGGCCTCGGCGGATCCCCGGAACCCGGAGGCGAACGCGCAGTGGGGCCGTTATTCGGAGTTGTATCCCCACGTCGTGGCCTCCGGTGCCATCCGCTCGACCGACCCGTGGGTGCGCGACCTCGTGCTCAACACGGCGAAGTACCTCCAGCGGTTCGGCGACCACGAAAGCGCCCTGGAGTTCACCCGCGAGGCGCACACGGCAGCCGTGGAGCTGTTCGGGGCCGAGGACGAGAAGACACTTCTGCTGGCCTTCTGGCTTGGCTGGATCCTGTTCAGCATGGGCCACTACAAGGAGGCCGCGGAAACCAACAAGGAGACCCTCGACGCCCACGAACGCGCGGTCCGGCCCGGACCGACCCGGGCGGCCGAGGCGGGCGAGAGCCACCTCGACGCCATCGGCGCGGTCGCCGCGGACCTGCGCGTCGAGGGGAACTTCCCGAAGGCCCTCGAACTGAGCAGGCGGGTCTTCGACACCGCGACCGAGGCATTCGGCGAGGACGACGCCTTCACCCTGAACGCGGCACACAACCTGGGGGTGGCCCTGCGCCTCGTCGGCAGGTTCCGGGAGGCCTACGAGCTCGACCGCAATACCTGGGACCTGAAGCAGACACTCCTCGGCGCCGAGCACGAACAGACGCTGCTGACCCGTGTGGGCCTCACCATCGACGAGCGCGAACTCGGCCTCTACCGGCACGCGCGCAACCGCCAGGAGGAGGTCGTCAGTCAGTACCTCCGCCATCTCCGTGAGGACAACGCGGCCGTGCTGCACGCCAAACGCGTGCTCGCGGTGACCCGGCGGAAGGCGGGCGACCACGAGACCGCCCTGGACCTGTCCGAGCAGGTACTGACCGTGATGGAGGAACGGTTCGGACCGGAGCACCCGGACACGATCGCGGCCGCGCTGGGCCTGTCGGTGGACCTGCGCTACACGGGGCAGCTGGAGCGGGCACGCAGGCTGGCGGAGGCATCGCTCGACCACTACCGGCGCATCTTCGGCGACCAGCATCCGCACACGGTGTCGGCCCAGGCCAACCTGGCCATCACCTTCCGGATGGACGACCGTTGCGAGCCGGCCTACGAACTCGACCGGATCGCCCACGACACGCTGGTCGCCAAGCTCGGCGAACTGCATCCGCTGACGATGGTGGTGGCGACCAATCTGGCCAGCGACCTGGCGGCGCTCGGGCGGCACCAGGAGGCCCTGGACCTCGGTACCAGGACGCTGGAACACTCGACCGAAGTGCTGGGCGAGGTACATCCGTCGACCCTGAGCCTGGCCGCCAACCGGGCACTCGACCTGCACGCGCTGGAACGCCACGACGAGTGCGACGCGCTGCACGGACTCATCCTGGGGGAGATGCGCGAGCGCCTCGGTCCGGAGCATCCGGCGACGATGACGCTGGGGAACTGGGAACGCGCCAACTGCTTCATCGATCCACTGCCGCTGTGACCCCGGTGCCCACGGCCGAACGCTGACCGGCGGGGCGTGGAGCGACGGAGGCCGTCGATGGGGAACGGGCTCAGTGGCGAAAGACGGCGGCCAGTTGTACGGGGTCGGTGTCACCGCCGAGTGCGGCGTGCACGGCCATCACGAACTCCGGGCGCCGCAGCAGCACGTCCGCCGCCGGATGCCCCTGGGCACGCAGCGCGAGGCCGAGGCCGGACCATGCCTCGGGGTCCGGCCCGTGCAGGATCCGTTCGGTGAAGCGGGTGCGGGCCGTTTCGTGGTCGCCCCCGACAAGAGCCAGGTCCTCCGGGCACGCGCCCTCGACCGCCTCGACGGCCAGGCCCCGCAATGCCGATGCGTCGTCGGCGAGCGACCTGCGCAGCAGCACCGCCCGCGTGTCCAGGCCGCGCCGAAGGGCGGCCGGCACGATCGTGTCCCCGGCGGTCGGCAGTTCGACCGAGAAGCGGCGCGCGCCGCCGCAGGCGTCGGCTGCGTCCGCCACCGCGTCGGCCTGCGGACGCACGTGGTACGCCCGCCAGGTGGCCCGGTGATCGGCGGCCGCCACCGCCGCCGCCTCCCGGGCCCTGCTTCCTACCGGTTCGTCCTGCCAGGAGGCCAGACACCGGGTCAGTTCGTCGACCAGGTCGCTGCCCATCCGGGTGAGGCGTTCCGCGCCGTGGATGCCGCGCAGCGCGATGAGCGTCTGCTCGCGCCACAGGGCGTATTCGAACCGCCCCAGGTCCCCCTGCCGACGTCGCCAGAACCGCGTGACACCGAAGAACGCGTAGACGCCCTGGAGGAGCCCGCCGAGGGGGCGCGGATCGTCGCGCCAAGGCGCGTAGTACCGATCCTTCCCCCCGTCCTCGTACAAGGTGAACAGGTGCATGAAGGCGCCGAGTTTGTGGTGCTGGAACTCGTGAACGAGCGTGCAAGCGAACTGCTCGGCGTCGTCGGGTTCGGTGGCGACCACGGCACCGAAGGCGTCCCCGGAGGAGGCGCTGTGCGGGCGATACCGTTCCGACCTGGGCAGGGGAACCACCGAGCGCAGCCCGGCACCCATGGCCCGAGCCACCTCCGGGTCGTCGCGGACCAGCAGCGGCCACGCTTCGGCGAACAGCGATTCCCACCGGTCTGCGGAATCCAGGGGGTCCGGCGTGCGCGGCTCCCGCAGCCCGCGGTACGGGTCGATGTCGTCGAGCAGCAGGGTGCAGCCGTCCGCGCGCAGCTCACGCAGTCCGCGCCAGCCTTCCGCCGCTACCCGGACGGGGCCGACCCGGACGGCACCGGCGGCGCCCACCACCTCGGTGGCCGCCCAGCGGCACCCGGAGTGCGTCACTTCCGCTCCGCCGAGACCTGGCAGCACCGCCCAGCCGTCCCGGACAGGCACCGCCGTACGGAAGTCGAGGCCGGCGAGCGCGGCGGCGGAGGCCGCCACCGCGTGCAGGTGCCCGGTCTCCACCCAAAGCGGCGAGTCGCCCCGGGCCGTGCCGCGCACCCTTCGCAGGGCGTGCGCGGCCCAGGTGCCCACCGCCGGGTACAGCAGCAACCGCTCGACCTCGGCCGGGGCAGTCCGCCAGGCGCGGGTCAGCAGCTGCCAGCCGTCACTCAGCGCGGGCAGCGGACCGACGGGAGCGTCCTGCGAAGCGTCGGCGGCATCTACCAGGGCCCGCAGAAGCAGCAGCCGCCAACTGCGCTCACCCGCACCGAGCAGGGCGACCGCGCCGGGCCCGCCCTCACCGCGCAGCAGCTCGTGGTACTCCGCCCCACCCAGCCGATGGTGTTGTGCTTCCACGCGCATTCCAGTTCCAGGTATGTCGCATCAGGACATCGGGGCCGCACGGCGACGCATGGTCCGGGGCGCCGGGCTACTCGCCGCGCTGTGGGTTGTAGCCGCCCATGCTGCTTGCCGGGTCGTCGATTCGTCGGAGCAGGCGGCGCATGGACGCCGTCACGACCGGCGCGTCCATGCGGAGGACCTCGTCGGGACCGACCGCCCGGAGATCGGCCAGTTCCGCCTCAACGCTGTTCTGCTCGCTCACACCGCACCCATCTACGGGTCGGGCGGCGGTGCCGCCGCAGTCATGGAGAAGCCGGCCCATCGAGGGCCCGGCAGTCCGGGACGGACTGCCGGGTCAGAATAGCGCGGCTCATGTGCGAACACCGGCGATTACCGGCGCCTCCGATCCGACGCGAATTCACACCCGGTCCCGTCGGCCCGCAGGCAGGCACGCCCGACCACCCGACTGCGGACGAGCGCACCGAACCGGCTTGCCGGACGCGTTACTTGGGCTCGTCACGGGCACCGTGGCCCGGCCCGACGACGCCTACGGCGACGCGGACCCGGCGGGCGACGGGAGTGCGGACCGCAGGGTGCGGCCTCGTCGGCCCTGCGGGTGCTCGGCGCCGCCGTGCCGTGCGCCCCCTCCCCCGGTTGTCCGCGAACCCCTGCGGAATTGTTCGTGGTCCGTAACGGGCGGAGCCTCCGGGCGTCTTCTCTCGTCATGTCAGGTGATCGGGAGCCGGCCGGGGCCGGTGGCAACTGCGGTGGGACGGGGCGGACATGGCGCGGCACAACGGCGGGCGGGGCTGGTACGGCAAGGTGGCTGCGGCCGCGCTCGGGGTGACGTTGCTGGCCGCCGGTGCCTCCGTGTGGACCGCGCAGGCCGGCGATCTGGGCGGCTCCTCGCCGCGCGCGGCCGTCTCGGCCTCGCCGGGTGCCGCCGCGAAGGCCGTCGGGGTGACCATCGCGCACGCCTCCGACAAGGGCGCCCACGGCGTCAACATCACCATCGACGACGGTCCGGACCCCACGTGGACCCCTCAAGTGCTCGCCGTGCTCAAGGAGCACGGGGTCAAGGCCACGTTCTGCATGGTGGGGACGCAGGCGCAGGCCTACCCCGATCTCGTCAAGCAGGTGGTCGCGGCCGGGCACCGACTGTGCGACCACACGGTGTCGCACGACACGACCATGGACAAGAAGTCCGAGGCCTACCAGTCGAAGGAGATCCTCGACGCCGAGCGCATGATCACCAAGGCGTCCGGGGGCGTGCGGCCGATGTACTACCGCGCCCCGGGCGGGGCGTTCACCCCCTACAGCCGCCGGCTCGCCGCCTCGCGGGGCATGCGTCCGCTGGGCTGGAACGTGGACACCAAGGACTTCGAGCAGCCGGGCGTGGACGCCATCGTCGCCACCGTCCAGCGGGAGCTGCCCAGCGGCCCGACGATCCTCTTCCACGACGCGGGCGGCGACCGCGACCAGACGGTGGAGGCACTGCGCAGGGTGCTGCCCTGGCTCAGGGAGCAGGGGTACGCGTGCGGGTTCCCGGTGCGGTGACGCGGCGCCCCGGCCGTCGATCGCGCCGGCCGCACCACCGGCCGCCGGGGCCCCGCGCCGCCGGGGCCGGACCCCGGCGTTCGGTCGGGTCCCGGCTCAGGCCCGTCCGGTGCAACCTCTAGGCTGCTGTCCGCCGTCTGATCATGGGGGTTGGGGCGGCGTGGGGTGAGGGGACGGGGCGGTTCGGTGGATGGTGTGCGTGAGGTGTTCCGGCCGTTGCGGGCGGGGGACCCGTCGCAGGTGGCCGGGTATCGGATTGTCGCCCGGCTCGGGGCCGGGGGCATGGGGCGGGTCTATCTGGCCCACACGCTCGGAGGGCGGCCCGTCGCCGTCAAGGTGATCCGGCCCGAGCTGGCCGACGACCCCGACTTCCGAAGACGGTTCGGCCGGGAGATCCAGGCGGCCCGCCGGGTCCGGGGCGCGTACACCGCCGAGGTGCTCGACGCCGACGCCGACGGGGTGCCGCCGTGGCTGGCCACGCTGTACGTGCCCGGCCCCTCGCTCGCCGAGGCCGTCGGGCGGCGCGGGCCGCTGCCGGTGGACGCGGTGCTCTGGCTGATGGCCGGGGTGGCCGAGGCGTTGCAGGCCATTCACGGCGCCGGGATCGTGCACCGGGACCTCAAACCGTCCAACGTCCTGCTGGCCTCCGACGGTCCCCGCGTCATCGATTTCGGCATCTCGCTGACCGCCGACGTCACCTCGCACACCGCCGTCGGCGCGGCCGTCGGCACCCCCGAGTTCATGGCCCCCGAGCAGGCGTCCGCCGGTGAGGTCACCGCCGCCACCGACGTCTTCGCGCTCGGGCAGACGGCCGCGTACGCCGCGCTGGGCGAGCCGCTGTACGGGAGCGGTTCCTCCGCCGGAGTGCTCTACCGCATCGTCCACTCCGAGCCCGACCTCTCCGTCCTGCCCGAGCGGGTCCGCCCCCTGATCGCCCGGTGCCTGGAGAACGACCCGGCGCGCCGGGCGAGCCTCGCGGAGGTCGTCGAGTGGTGCCGTGAGCGGCTCGGGCCCGACGCCGACGCCGACACGGGGCAAGGCGCCGGGCCCGCCGTCTGGCAGGAGCTCCTCGGGCCCGAGACGGAGGTGCCCCCGCCCCCGCCCTCCGGGTTCGGTCCCGCCCCCGCGTACGTGCCCAACTACGGCTACCCGGGCCCCGGGACGCCGGGCGGGGGCGGGCCGCCGTACCCCGCGCCGATGCCCGTGCCCGCGCCCGCCTGGCAGCAGCCGGAGTGGGTGGGCCGGCGGTGGAGCCGGCGGCAGCGCGCGGCGGCGATCGGGGCGGCCGTGCTCGGGGGTGCGCTGCTGCTGGCCGTCCTGGTGGTCTCGTTGCGGCAGCTGTCGAGCACGACCAACAGCGCTGATCCGGGCGGGCCTTCGGCAACGGCGACGACCGCCGCGGAGTCCCGCACCGCCGGGACCAAGGCTTCCGGGTCCCGGGCGGCGGGCACCGGAGCCACGTCCTCGGGCGGCCGGGAGACCTCGGAGACGTCCGACGGCCCTGATCCCCGCCCCACTCCCACTCCCACCGCGTCGGCGTCCGTCCGTGCCTTCCCCTACGCGTTGCAGGACCTGGACGAGAAGACCTCCCTGTCGTTCACCGAGCCGGTCGCGCGCAAGGACCGCAAGGGCGACATCCGTATGGACTGCAAGGAGATCGGCTGCGAACTGACCAGTCCCAGCAGTGTGATCGGGCTGTCCTACGACAAGCCGGGGGCGACGCTGGAAAGCTGCCGCAGCATCCTCGACGGGGCAACGGCCCACAGCCTCACCCTGAACGTCGTGGCGAGCGGCAGCGAGATCTGCGTCCGGAACGCCTCCGGCGACATCGCCCTCCTCGTCGTCCAGATCAAGTCCACCGCCATGTGGGACACCCCCGGCATCAGCTTCGTGGAGATGGACATGACCGTGTGGCGGAACCTGGCCTGAGACGGGACGCGACGGCGACGGCGACGGCGACGGCGCGCGGCGGAACGGGGGCGGGCGCGGCCCGTGTTGACGGCGCCGCGCCCGCTCCCGTTCCCGTTCCTTCTGTCCGTCCCTCCGTCAGCGGTAGTAGCAGCCGCTGTCCAGGTCCTCCTCCAGGGTCGGGCCCGTCGGGGTCCAGCCGAGGAGGGTCCGGGTGGCGTCGGCCGACGCGCACATGTCCGCCGTGGCGAACTTGTGGAGCCAGCCGAAGTGTTCGGCCGCGTTGTCGACGGGGACCGACGCCGTCGGCAGGCCCAGACCCCGTCCCACCGCCTCCGCGATGTCGCGGAACGGGAGGCCGTCCTCGGCCGCCGCGTGCATGACCGTGCCCGCCGGGACCCCGCGTTCCAGGGCGAGCCGGACCACCCGGCCCGCGTCCTCGCGGTGGACCGCGGCCCAGCGGTTGGCGCCGTCGCCCGCGTACGCGGAGACACCCTTCGCGCGGGCCGTCGCGACCACGCCGGCCAGGAACCCGTGGTCGCCCGCGCCGTGCACGGTGGGCGCGAAGCGTACGACCACCGTGCCGACGCCCTTCTCCGCGAACTCCAGCGCCAGGTTCTCGCTCCCTCCGCGCAGGGAATCGACGCCGTGG
This sequence comes from Streptomyces sp. NPDC008150, assembly GCF_042956945.1. NCBI lineage: Bacteria > Bacillati > Actinomycetota > Actinomycetes > Kitasatosporales > Streptomycetaceae > Streptomyces > Streptomyces sp. NPDC008150. The sequence goes on from NZ_JBIBHJ010000003.1 coordinate 122,317, forward strand.
AAGGGCGACCGGTCCGCCTCGGTGGCCGTGCGGCCGGGGGCGAGGAAGGCCAGGCCGGCGGCGACGACGAACGGGCGGTGCGAGCCCGCGAGCACCTCGCCGACGGCCTGCACGGCGCCGCGCTCGGAACGGTTGGTGGCGGCCTGGTCGGCGAAGTCGTGCTTGTTCGCGAGGTGGACGACCGCCTCCGCGGCCTCCGCGCCCGCCCGGATGCCCGCGAGGTCGTCCAGGTCGCCGCGCAGCGCCCGCGCCCCCTTCGCCGACAGGGCGGCGGCGGAGTCGTCGGAGCGGGCGAGGCCGGTGATGTCGTGGCCGGCCGCGAGGAGCTGGTCCACCACGGTGGAGCCGATCCAGCCGGTGGCTCCGGTGACGAATATCTTCATGGTCAATTCCTTCTTTCCTGTTCTGCTTCCTTGGTCGGACTCGCGTGACGTGCTCGTTCCGCTTCGCGCGGCGGGGCGGCCCGCATCGCTCTCCTCCGGGAGAGCCGGGACTCCGCCACCACCAGGGCGCCCGCCACGAGCACCGTCACCCCCGTCACCCGCAGGCCGCCGTCCGTGCCCGCGACGAACGCCGTGACGATGTCGTGCGCCCGGTCCGGGGGTGCCGCCGCCAGTGCCCCGGCCACCGTGTGCGCGGCGTGGCCGGCGCGGAGGTCAGCGGGAAGGGCGGCCGTGAACCGCGCGGTGAGCACCGTGCCGGCCACCGCGACGCCCAGCGCGCTGCCGAACTCCCTTGTCGTGGCCTGGAGTCCGGCCCCCACCCCGGCGCGGTCCGGCGGCAGCGCGCCCGCGATGGCGCCCGACAGCGCGGGCAGCGCCAGGGCCACCCCGGTGCCCGTCACCAGCAGCCAGGCCGCGTACTCGGCGTACGACGTGCCCGTACCGCCCGTGGACAGCCCGAGGAGGCCGCCGCCGACGGTGACGAAGGCGAGGGCGAGGACCGTGTCGAGGCCCGCCAGCCGCGTGAGGCGGCCGACGTACCGGGCGCCGAGGACGATCGGCACGGTCAGCGGGACGATCCCGAGGCCGGTGCGCAGGACGGCGTACCCCTTGGCGTACTGGAGGAACGACGCGTTGACGTAGAACAGCGCGAACATCCCGAAGAAGACTGCGGTCATGCCCAGGCACGCGCTGCGCAGCGTCGGGAGGCGGAACAGCCGTGGATCCAGCAGGGGTTGGGCCGTGCGCAGCTCCACGAGCGTCCACGTCGTGAACAGGCCCGCCGCGCACACGAATCCGGCGACGACGACCCCGCTGCCCCACCCCGACTCCGGCCCCTGCACGATGCCGACGAGCAGCGCGACGGTCGCGGCGATCAGCAACACCGTTCCACACAGGTCGAGTTGACGTGCGTGGCGGGGTGTCGTCGGTACGCACCGGCTCACCAGCACGGCCAGCACGAGCGCCACCGGCACGACCGCCGCGAACAGCCAGCGCCACGAGCCGCCCGCGAGGACGGCACCGCCGCCGACGTTGCCCGCGACCCCGCCGATGCCCGTCATCGACGCCCACGTCGCGGTCGCCGCGCCCCTGCGGGCGGGAGGGGCGGCGTGCAGCAGGACGGCGAGCGTGTTGGGCAGCACGGCGGCGGCGCCGACGCCCGTGACCGCCCGGCCGGCGAGCAGCACGGCCGTGCCCGGCGCCGCCGCCGACACCGCGGCGCCCGCCGCGAACAGGGCCAGGCCGCCGAGCAGGACGCGCCGGTGCCCGTAGCGGTCGCCCGCCGCGCCGCCGGGTATGACCAGGCAGGCGAAGAGGACGACGTACAGGTCGACGATCCAGACCAGCGCCGACGCGGACGGGCGCAGGCCGCTCGCGGCGAGCATCGGGACCGCCAGGTTGACGGCGGCGACCGCCCCGACGACGAGCACGACGCAGGCGCACATGAGCGCCGTCACGCCGCGCCGGTCGGCGGGGGTCGCAGTGGCCTCGGTGGCCGCGGTGGGTGGCCGGGCGGGGCGGATGGGGCGTGGGGAACGGGAGGGGCGTGGGGCGCGGGTCGCCGGGGCGGCGATGTCGTCGAGGGGCATGACGACGACGTTAGGAACACGCGGCCTCTTCCCGCCACGCAACTTTGACAATGCAGCATTGCGTACGATGCAACCCATGGCCCCCACTGCTCCGCGCGTGCCCGCCTCTCCGCGCGTGCCCCCGGTCGGCACCGGACCCGGCACCGGACCGGCGTCCGCCCCGCGCCCCGGCGAACTCCTGGACCTGAACCTGCTGCGCGTCTTCGACGCCCTGCTTCAGGACAGCAGCGTCACGGCGGCCTCCGAGCGGCTCAACCTGTCCGTCCCGGCGACCAGCCGCGCCCTGGGCCGGCTCCGGCGCGCCATGGGCGACCCGATCCTGGTGCGCGCCGGGCGCGGCATGACCCCGACCCCGTTCGCCCTGCGCACCGCGCCCCGGGTGCGCTCGCTGCTCGACGAGGCGGCCGCCCTGACCAGGGAGGACCGTGAGGTCAGCGTCGCCGATCTCCGGCGCACCTTCACCGTCCGCATCAACGACGGTGTCGCCGCGACCCTCGTGACCGCCGCCGTCGAGGCCACCACGGCGGTCGCGCCTGGCGTGACGCTGCGGTTCGTCGCGGAGGGCAACGAGAGCGTGGAGTCGCTGCGGGACGGGAGCGTCGACCTGGACATCGGCGCCGGTGACGTCACCTCCCCCGACCTGCGGTCCGCCCCGCTGTACCGGGAACGGCTGGTCGGCGTCGTCCGCGCGGACAGTCCGCTGGGGCTCCGCCGGGCGCCCACACCGGAGCAGTTGTGCCGTCACCCGCACGTCTCCGCGTCGCGCCGGGGCCGGGCACGCGGGCCCCTCGACGACGCCCTCGAAGCGGCCGGGCTGCGGCGGCACGTGGCGGCCGTCGTCCCGACGTTCGCTCTCGCGTTCCTGCTGGTCGCGACCAGTCGGCACGTCGGCCTCGTACCGCAGCGGCTCGCCGAGCAGCACGGGACGGCCCTCGGGCTGCGCTGGTTCCCGATGCCCGTCGCGCTGCCGGAACTTGAGGTGCGCCAGCTCTGGCACGCCCGCCTCGACGCGGACCCCGCCCAGCGGTGGTTGCGGGAGACGATCGCTCACGCCATGGGGGCACCGGCCGTCGGGTGAACCAGTGTTGTGGCCGCCAGCTCACAACTGACGCACGAAGCACACCCGTTGGCGCTCGCGTCCCGTCCGAAAGGGGGACCGAACGCACCGCCGCCCCGCGAACCGTGCCGGGCGGCGGCACTTCGCGTGCGGGTGACGGGGCCGGGCGGTGGCCGTTGCCCAACTCCCTTGCAAGTGGGGGCCGTCGACGATGTCGTGCGACGGGGATGATTGGCTGGCTCCGGCCGTCTCACCCACGACGACGGTTCACGCCGGTCCGCAGGAGGTTCCACCGCATGAGCAGCCCCTACACCTACGAGTACAAGGTCGTCAGCTTCCGCGAATCGCTGATCGGCGACGCGCTGGACAGCGACAAGCTGGAGAAGGTCCTCAACAAGCACGCCGAGGACGGCTGGGGCCTCAAGGCCATCACCTCCGCCGACGTCAAGGGCCGCATAGGTCCCGGCGCGGTCGAGGGCCTGCTGCTCACCTTCGAGCGTCCGCGCGCCTGACCGGCGAGGGCGCTACCGCCCCGGGCGTTACCGGGGCCGGTCCGTCGCCCGGGTCTCCGCCGTCCCCCGCGTCGGCACCGCGGTCGGTGTCGACGAGGGGGACGTCGTCGGGTACCTCGATGACGACGACGCGGACGAACGCGACGGAGACGGGGTCGGGTCCGGGTCCGGGTCCGGGACCGAGGTCGGCCTCGACGTCGGCGTACCGGGCGTGGACGCGGTCGGCACCGGCGAGACGGGGGCCGGGCCGCGCGTCGGCGGTGCGGACCGCTGCGGCGCCGTCGTCCTGTCCTGTGCCGGGCCGCTCGCCGGGGGCGGGGCCAGCGGGGGTGCGGGATCGTGCGACGCGGACGTGCGCAGCGGCAGAAGCGCCAGGAGCGCCGCCGCGCACGTGACGCCCGCGCCGATCGCCGTACGCGCCAGGCGCCGGCGGCCGGCGGCCCGGCGTACCGCCTCGTAGCGGCCGGGGGGCGGCCCGAGGTGGGTGGCCGGGGGCCGCAGGATCACCGCCAGCGGGTCGTCGGGGCCGAACTCGTCCTGACCGTACGGGGATTCGAGACCGGGCCAGTCGTCGTGGCCCCGGTCGCCGCCACCAGCGCCGCCCCAGCCGCCGTCCCCGTCGCCGTCGCCGTCGCCGTCGCCGTCAAAGAGTGTGGTCAACGCTTCTCCTCAGGTGGACGCGGAGCAGTTCGCGGGCCGCGTGGAGGTCGGCCTTGACGGTTCCCTCCTTGCGTCCGGTCAGCACGGCAACCTCCCTGACCGGCATGTCGGCGTAGTAGTGCAGCAGTATCGGAACGCGGAGCCGTTCCGGCAGCGACTGTACGAGCAGCCGGACGGACGGGTCGGCCTGCTCGTCGTGCGGACGCACCGCCGCCTCCGCGGTGACCCGGCGCATCGCCCTGCGTTCGCGCTCCGTGCGGCGCCAGTGGTCCCGGACCAGGTTGGCCGCCGTGACGTAGAGGAAGCCGCGCGGTTCCTCCACGGACGTCCAGCGGGCCCACAGCCTCGTGAACGCCTCCGACGCGATCTCGTGCGCCGTCCCGTCGTCGTCCACGAGCCGCCGGCACCAGCCGGCCAGACGCGGATAGAGGGCGGCGAACAGCTCGGACGCTGCCTTGTCGCGGGACCGTTTCAACGCTCTCCAACGTTCTCCGTGGTCGGGGTTCGCAGGGCCGGGCCCGAGGGCCCGGCCGTTCCGGTGCGGGGGTCAGACCAGCCTGGCGAAGACGATCACGTTGTCCCGATAACCGTCCCCCGTGCGCGGTCCACCGCAGGTGATCAGCCGCAACTCCGGCCGCGCCACGTCCCCGTAGACGTCCTCGACGGGGAACTCCGCCTTCGCGACCGTGCGTACGGAGGTGACCGCGAACTCGGGTTCGCGCCCGCTCCGCAGGCGTACGGCGATCCGGTCGCCGGCGCGCAGCCTGTCCAGGTGGCGGAAGACCCCGTCACCGTACGCGCCCACGGTGACGTGCCCGAGCAGCACGGCGGGGCCGGTCTGGCCCGGCGTCGGCGAGTACGCGTACCAGCCCGCGCGGTCGTGCGCGGTCACCGGCGGCACCTGGACGGTGCCGTCGGCCGCCAACCCCAGTTTCAGCAAAGGGGTGTTGACGCCGATGGCCGGGACGCGCAGGTTCGTCGGCACCGAACGGGGCAGCGGCGAGGGGGACTTGGCCGGTCGGGCAGTGGATCCCGCGGTCCCGGCGCCCGTTGGGGAACCGGCCGCCGCACCCCCGGCGGTGTCCGTACCGGTCCCGGCGCCCGTGCCGGGACCGGTGTCCGTACGGGTCCCGGTGCCCGCGCACGCCGTCAGCAGCGAGGCCGCCGTCGCCGTGACGAGGGCGCGGCGGGAGAGTGCCGTCATGCCCCGGTCGTCCGGCGGCGGCGCACGACGAAGGTCACCGCGCCCGCCGCGACGAGCAGCGCGGCCCCGCCGCCCACCAGCGCGCCGTCCGAGGCGGATCCGGACGTGGCGGACGTCGTCACGCCGGTGTCGGGCGCGCCGCTCGGCACCGCGGAGACCTGGCCGCGGGAGGGGGCCCTGGTCGGCTCGGCGCTCCGGGTCGCCGTGCTCGGCACCGGAGACGGCACGGCGCTCGGTGCGGTGGTGGGCGTGCGGGTGGCGGCCGGGGAGGCGGTCGGCCGCACGGACGGGACCGGGGACGGGCTCGTCCCGTCGGCGAGGGCCGGCGCGGCACCCGCGAACAGCGCGGCGCAGGCAAGTGACGTGACGGTGAAGGCGGTTCGGCGACGCATGAGGCTCCCTCTTCGTGGGCCGGCGACGGGCCGGCCGGTGACGGATCGGGAGGAGAGACGAGGCAGCCGGGAGGCGGGTTGTAAAGAGACGGCAAAGACGGGGCGGGCGGGGGCTGTTGTGCCCCGTCGCCGCGGTTGCGTCGGCACCGGTCCACCGTGCGGGGCCCGGCCGCGATCCGGCTTCCCTCACACGGGCGTTGGGACTTCCGTACCAACTGCCTTGCCTGGACGATGTACTGGTCCCCTCCGATCCTCTCCGCGTGCGGCGGGACCGGTGCGGCACAGGTGTGTTCGACCGCGGGGGCCCACCGGTCCCCGGGTCACGGTGGGCCGGGGTGTTCGCGGCCGGAGGAGGTTCCCATGAGTGAGGCGTTCCTGCGCAGGCTGTCCCGGTGGCAGGCGGAGCAGCAGCGGGCCCCCCTCGCGGAGGTTCACGTGCGGGCGCGCCGCGGGGGCGACACCGGCGACGGGCGCGACGACCGGGAGGCGTTCCTGCTCCGGTTCGAACAGCACGTGCAGCGGCCCGGGTTCGACATGGCGGTCGCCGACGCGGACGGCGGCCCGGTCGGCTGGGCCTACGGGTACCGGGCGGCACCCGACAGCGGGTGGATGTCCGCCGCGTGGGGCGACGGGCTGGCCGCGGCGGAGGACGAACTGCCCGACGAGATCCGCGCCCTCACCGCCGCCCGGCGGACGTTCCTGCTGATCGAACTGGTCGTCCTGCCCACGCACCGCAGGCGCGGCATCGCCACCCGGCTGGGCGAACTGCTGCTCTCCCGGCTCACCACCGACCTGGTCCTGACGGCCGTGGAGCCGCCCGCGGGCGAGGAGCGCTCGCCCGCGGCGGCCGAGACCCTGCACGCATGGGGCTGGGAGAAGCTGGGCGAGGCGGCGCGCACCCCCGTGGTCGACGCGGTGGCGCAGGACGCAGGCGCCCGGGAGGTGTGGGCCCGCCGCCCGCCCCGGTGAGCGGGCGGTGGTCGTGGGGGCCGTGGTCGCCGGGGGCGGTGGTCGTGGGGGCCCGTGGTCGTCGGGAGGCCGTGGTCGCCGGGGGGCCGTGGTCGCCGGGGGGCCGTGGTCGCCGGGGGGCCGTACCCGTTGTCCGGGGCCCTTCAATGGCGCGCGGCCGTCGGTGAGGCGCCGCCGTCGGCTGCCCCGGCGGCAACGGCCCGCCGTCGATGGCCCGCCGTCGATGGCCCGGCGTCAGTGGCCCGCGGCCAGTTCCCCGGACAGGGTCCCGTGCATCCGGGCGCTCGGCTCGTCGAGGCCGACGATCTCGACCGTCTTGCCGCGCGCCGCGTACTTCGCCGTCACCATGTCGAGTGCGGCGACCGACGACGCGTCCCAGATCCGGGCGCCGGAGAGGTCCACGACCACGTGGGCTGGGTCGCCCGCGTAGTCGAAGCGGTCGGCGAGCCCGTTGACGGAGGCGAAGAAGAGGGCGCCGGTGACCGCGTAGACGACCTGGCCGCCGTCGGGGTCGGTCACGGAGGTGATGTCCGCGTGGTCCGCGACCCGGCGGGCGAACACGATCATGGCCAGCACGGAACCGACGACGACGCCGATCGACAGGTTGCCGGTCGCGACGACCACGATCACGGTGACCACCATGACGACGGTCTCGCCGGCCGGCATCCGGCGCAGCGTCGAGGGACGTACGGAATGCCAGTCGAACGTGCCCACGGACACCAGGACCATCACCGCGACCAGCGCGGCCATCGGGATCCGTGAGACGACCGGGCCCAGCACGATGCAGAGCACCAGCAGGAAGAACCCGGCCAGGAACGTCGACAGGCGCGTGCGGGCACCGTTCTTCACGTTGATCATCGTCTGGCCGATCATCGCGCAACCGCCCATGCCGCCGAACAGGCCGGTCACGATGTTGGCGACGCCCTGGCCGACCGACTCACGGGTCTTGTTCGACGAGGTGTCGGTGATGTCGTCGACGAGCTTCGCCGTCATCAGCGTCTCCATCAGCCCGACCAGCGCCATCGCGAACGCGTACGGGGCGATGACGGTGAGGGTGTGCACGTCGTACGGCACGTCCGGCAGCCCCGGCACCGGCAGCGACGACGGGAGCCTGCCCTTGTCGCCGACGGTGGGCACGGCGATCCCGGCGGCGACCGTGACGAGGGTCAGCACGACGATCGACACCAGCGGCGCGGGCACGGCCCGGGTGACGCGCGGGAAGAACACCATCAGCAGCAGACCGGCGGCGACCAGCGGGTAGACCGCCCAGGGCACGTCGCGCAGGTTCGGGATCTGCGCCTTGAACAGCAGGATGCCCAGCGCGTTGACGAAGCCGACCATCACCGGGCGCGGCACGAACCGCATCAGCTTCGCCACGCCCAGCGCGCCCAGCAGGATCTGGAGGACACCGGCCAGGACGACCGTCGCGATCAGGTAGCCCAGGCCGTGCTCGCGGGCGACCGGCGCCACCACCAGGGCGACGGCACCCGTGGACGCGGAGATCATCGCGGGCCTGCCGCCGACGAACGCGATCACCATGGCCATCGTGCACGCGGCGAACAGGCCGATCTTCGGGTCGACTCCGGCGATCACGGAGAACGAGATCGCCTCCGGGATCAGCGCGAGTCCGACCACGAGCCCGGCCAGCACCTCGACGCGGGCGACCTTCGGCGAGAACCAGTCGGGGCGGCGCGGGCGCCTCGGCCACGACCCGCCCCGGAGGCCGGCGAGCACGGCCGGGGCACTCGGAGAGCCCGGGGCGCCCGGGGCGCCCGGCTGCGGGCCCTGTCGCGCGGCCGTCGAACGGGGAGTGATCGGCAAGATCGAGAACCTGTCGTGCTCGGGCGCGGACACGACGGACGACGGGAACGCGGCGGGGGCTGAGGCTGGGGAGTCGGAGCGGAGGAGCACCTGCGGGACGTCGTCGGCCCGGCGGGGGGCACAGCCGCGCCCCTCGACCGCGGGCAACCCTACCCTAACGTTAGGGTAGGGATCGAAAAGTGATCGGTGAGGGCTCGTCCGCGGACGCGGGGGCGCCGGGACGAAGGGCCTGATCAGGGCGTGGACAGCACACACCGGCCGACCGCCACGGGCACGCGGCCGCACGACCGGACGCACGTGCAGATCGGCGAGGTCGCCGCACGCACCGAGCTTTCCCTCCGGACGATCAGGCACTACGAGGAGACCGGCCTCGTCGTCCCGTCCGCCCGCTCGCAGGGCGGCTTCCGGCTGTACACCGAGGCGGACGTACAGCGCCTGATGGTGGTGCGCCGGATGAAGCCGCTCGGCTTCACGCTGGACCAGATGCGCGACCTCCTCGACGCGACGGACCGCCTCGACGCGGGCGACGTCGCGGAACCTGCGCGGGCGACGGGGCCGGTCGCGGCCGGCGGCGCCGACACGGCTCCGGAACCGGCGCCCGGCCGCGCGCAACTGCTCGCCAGGGTCCGCGCGTACGAGGAGATCGCCGCCCGGCGCGTCGCCGACCTGCGCCAACAGCTCGACCGCGCCGAGGAGTTCGCGGCGACCCTGCGCGAACGCATCGACCGCGCGGAGGCATCGTCCACGGGCGAGGGGCACACCGTCGGCTGACGACGTACCCCCTGCTCCGCAGCTCCCGCGCCCCGGCACCGCACCGCACAGCGGAAGCGGCGAACGGAGGCCGCCGGAGCGGTCGTTGACGCTCGTGCGCTCGGAGCGCCCGCCCTCGCCGCGGCACGGCACGGCACTGACGAACAGGACCACGTGCCGGACGGCCGCGACGGGCCGCGCCGGACGGTCCCGTCGGGCCTGGTCGCGCGGTGGGCGGGTGGTCAGGCGCCGCTGCGGCTCCCGGTGACGGCGGCCGGCTCGCCGCCCTGCCGGGGCAGACGCTCGCCGCCCGCCGGGTCGGCGTCCGCCGCCGCGTCGTGGAGGTCGTCCGCGTCGGTGAGCGCCGCGTCGACGAGGTCGTCCTCGTCGACGAGGTCCACGGCGTCGACGAGGTCGTCCGCGGCGACCAGGACCGCCGGGTCCTCGACCGCGGCGGCCATCAGCCGCCGGGCCTCCTCCTCCGTGGTCGTCGGCGGAACCACCAGCAGGTCCCAGCGGCCCCGGCCCGGCGCCAGCAGGCACACGGTGTGCGGACCGCGCGGGGACTCCGAGCGCCGCAGCCGTACCACCTGGTTGGCGACGAGAAGCCGACCGGGGGACGCGGTCCAGGGACCGCCGTTGACGATGATGCTGCCGATCTGGCCCCAGGCGTGCGGCAGTTCGCCGACCAGGGCGGGCAGTTCGGACTCCAGGTCGTACGACCGGGGCCACCACGCGCCGTCGATGCGGCGGGCCGTGTGGGCGTGCGACGGCTGTGCCGCGAGCACCAGCCGGGCGGCGGACGGGGTGGGCAGTGAGGGGGACGAGGGGGACGGTGCGGAGGTCATGATGGCTCCAGTTCCGAGGATGGGTGCGCGGTGCGCGTGCGACGGACCGCGCGGGTCCGCGCACGGCGTGTGCGCGCCCCGCGACCGCCGTGATCACGGCGGTCGCGTTCTGCACAACGCGCGCGGCGGCGGTCCGGACGTGTCGTCGGCCGACAGCGGGTGACGAGGGGCGGCCTGTTGACGTCCGGCGAACCGGCGTCGGCCGGCCCCGCTTCGGGGAGGACGGCACGACCGGGGTCCGGGGCCGCGCCTCTTCGCGTTCGCGGGCGGGCACGCACGCGGAACGCGGGGACGGGACGGGATCAGCGGGGGCGGCCGGGGGCCGGTGACCAGCCCCGGTGCGTGGTGTCGACGTCGGATGTCATGGGACGGAACCTGCCCCGGGCCGGACCGCGGCCCGTGTCTGCCGTACGGCGCTGACGAGTTCGGACCGAACAGGTCCGGTCGCCGCCGCACGGGGGTCTTCGCCCCTCACCGTACTCCTGCCCGTCGCGCGGCCCCTTCGGCGACGGCGAGCGGGCACGCGCGCGGCCGCCCTCCCTCCTCCTTCGAACCTCTTTCGGAACCCGCCGAAAACAGATGCCCACGCGGCCAAGCCGGAAGGTCCGCGGCAACGGATGACAGGTGGACGTGTTTGCCGCTGGGAGGATGGAAGCGTGAGAGAGCCCGTGCACATTGGGTCACGGCCGTCGCCGGGACCCGACCTGGAGGAACTGGTGGGCCTCGTCGCACGGGGCGACCAGGACGCCTTCGCCTCCGTCTACGACACCGTGGCCGGCCCCGTCCTGGGGATCGTGCGCAGTGTCCTGCGCGACCGCGCCCAGTCCGAGGAAGTGACCCAGGAGGTCCTCGTCGAGGTGTGGCGCACCGCCGCACGCTTCCGCTCCGACCGCGGTTCGGCGATGAACTGGATCCTCACCCTCGGCCACCGCCGCGCGGTGGACCGCGTCCGGTCCGTCGAGGCGTCCGCCGCCCGGGAGCACAAGGCGGCCCTGCTGGACCGCAGCCCCGAGTACGACGAGGTGACCGAGCAGGTCGAGGCGCAGTTCGAACGCGAACAGGTGCGGCGCTGCCTGCGCACGCTGACCGACCTCCAGCGCCAGTCCGTCACGCTCGCGTACTACCGCGGCCTGACGTACCGCGAGGTGGCCGAGCTGCTCGCGCTGCCGCTCGGCACGGTCAAGACCCGGCTGCGGGACGGTCTGATCCGGCTCCGCGACTGCCTGGGGGTGACGGCATGACCACCGTCGAGCTGCACACGCTGACCGGCGCGTACGCCCTGCACGCACTCGGGGACGACGAGCGCCGCGAGTTCGAGGCCCACCTCGGCGAGTGCGACGCCTGCGCGCAGGAGGTACGCGAACTGACCGCCACGGCGGCCCGGTTGGGCTCGGCGGTCGCTGCCGAACCACGGCCCGAGATGCGGCAGCAGGTGCTGCAACGGATCACCGCCGTACGCCAGGACGGGCCGCGCACCGCTCCCGGTGCCCGCGGTCGCGGGGGGCCCGGCCGTGCGCGGCGGCTGCCGCGGTTCGCGCTGGCCGCCTGCCTGGCGGCCGCCGTGGGGCTGGGCGGTGTCGCGGTGTGGCAGCACCAGCGGGCCGAGGACGCCCGGCAGCAGGCCGAGAGCGCCGAACAGCGCGTCGACAGCATCGCCGCCGTCCTGAGTGCCCCCGACGCGAAGACCAGTTCGGGCCCCGTCGCACGTGGCGGCACCGGAACCGTGGTGGTGTCGCAGAGCCGCGACCAGGCCGTCTTCGTCGGCGCCGGGCTGAAGACCCCGGCCGTCGGCAAGGTCTACCAGCTCTGGTTCGACGACGACGGCACGATGCGCCCGGCCGGCCTGCTGAACGCCGGCCGCGCCACGGACGCCGTGCTCATGGACGGCAAGGTGGGCGTGGCCTCGGCCATGGGCATCACGGTCGAACCGGCGGGCGGCTCCAAGGAACCCACCTCGGCGCCTGTCGCGCTGATCAAGTTCTCGGTCTGAGAGCTCCGGGCAGCGGCACCGGACAACAGCTCCTGACCGGCACGAACGCCGGATCCGGGCACGTGCGCCGACGTTTCACGTGAAACGTCGGCGAACCCCCCACCCCGGATCCGGCTCGGCGCAGTTCCCGCGGGGTGAGGGAGCCCGCGGGGACTGCGCCAACACGCGCTGCGGACAAGGACGTTCAGGCGCCCTTGCCGTGCCGCGACCGTCCGCCGCGCGGCGGGAGCGGGAAGAAGCCGCTGGTGCGCGCCACGTACTCGGCGTAGCCGGGGCGGTCGGCCATGTGCCGTTCGAGGAGCGCCTTTCCGCTGCCGCGGATGAGCAGGAAACTCATCACCAGCGGGGCCACGAGCGCGACCGCGGCGGGTCCCGGTCCGGCCTCGCAGGCGACGAGGAACAGGCCCCACCAGACACAGAAGTCGCCGAAGTAGTTGGGGTGCCGGGTCAGCCGCCACAGGCCGCGGTCCATCACCTTTCCCCGGTTCGCGGGGTCGGCCTTGAACCGGGCGAGCTGCCGGTCGCCCACCGCCTCGAAGAACAGCCCGACCGCCCACAGCACCGCCCCGGCGACGGCCCAGCCGGACAGCGCGCCCGGCGCGTACGAGGCGACCTGCACCGGCAGCGACACCAGCCAGACCAGGGCGCCCTGGAGCAGGTAGATCATCCGCAGTGCGTACCAGGCGCGGCTGCCCGGTGCCTTCGCGAGCATCGCCTCGTAGCGCGGGTCCTCGCCGTGGCCGCGGCTCCGGAGCCCGATGTGCACCGCGAGCCGCAGCCCCCACACGGCGGTGAGCGCGAGGACCAGTACGCGGCGGGCGGTGTCCCCCTCGCCGGCCGCCCCGGAGACCGCGAAGGTCACCGCGGCGACCGCCGTGAACCCGACGCCCCACGCCACGTCGACGATCCGGTGCCTGCCGCCCCGCAGAGCCAGCGCGAACGTCACCAGCAGCACCGCGAGGGCCGCGCCCGCCGCCGGGGCCAGGTTCAGGGCGAGGGCGCCCCACGGGTAGTCGCTCACGACGAGGACTCCGGCCCGCGGCGCGGCCCCGGTGCCCCGGCCGGCGGCACGTGCGGCGCCGCGTACCAGGGGCCGGGGGTGGGCGGCAGGCCGGCCCGGCCGTCCGCGGCGGGGCGCACGGAGAGGATCTGGTCGACGCCCATGCGCCCTTCCTCGAAGGCCAGGCCGCCCCCGACCAGGTACAGCCGCCACACCCGCGCGGTCTCCTCGCCGACCAGCCGCACGAACTCGTCCCAGCGGTCCTCCAGCGTGCGGTGCCAGGCGGCGACCGTGCGCACGTAGTGCTCGCGCAGGGACTCCACCGACCGCACCTCAAGACCGGCGCCCTCCAGCATGCCGAGGGTCTCGCCGACGGGACGCATGTGCATGTCGGGCGCGATGTACGCCTCGATGAACGCGCCACCGCCGGGCGCGTTCGCGCCGCGGGACATCTGCTGGACGAGGACCCGGCCCAGCGGCCGGACCCGGTCGCGCAGCAGCGCGGCGAACGCCGGGTACTCCGCGTCCCCGACGTGCTCCCCCATCTCGACGGTGGCCACTGCGTCGTACGTGCCCCGGCCGTCGTCCGCGAGGTCGCGGTAGTCGGCGCGCAGCACCTCCACGCGGTCGCCCAGGCCCCGCGCGGCGACCTGTTCCCGTACGTGCGCGGCCTGTTCGGCGGCGAGGGTGACGGCGGTGACGTGCGCCCCGCGGTGCTCGGCGGCGTACAGGGTCAGCGAGCCCCAGCCGCAGCCCACGTCCAGCAGCCGGGCGCCGGGGGTCAGGTCCAGCTTGCGGCAGATCAGCTCCAGCTTGGCGCGCTGGGCGTCGGCGGCGCCGAACACGCCGTCCGGGGTGCCCGCGCCCTCGGCGGTGTCCGTCCAGTAGCCGCACGAGTACGCCATCGTCTCGTCGAGGAGCAGCCGGTAGAAGTCGTTGGAGAGGTCGTAGTGGTGGCTGATCGCCGCGCGGTCGCGGGCCCTGCTGTGCAGCCTGCCGCGCATCCGCGCCTGCGACGCGGGCGGTGCCGGACGCGGGCCGACGGCTCCCAGGGAGAGCGCGGAGCCCGCGAGGCGCAGCCGTCCGCCCGCCGAACCGCCGGGCAGGGCGGGGCGGTTGGCCCGGGTCGTGCGCCACATGGTGCGCAGGCCCTCGCCGAGGTCGCCCTCGACGTCGAGTTCACCCGTCACGTACGCCTGCGCCAGGCCCAGTTCGCCCGGCTGCCACAGCAGGCGGCGCAGGGCGCGCCGGGAGCGGACCACGACCACGGGGGCGTCCGGGGGGCCGGCCTCGCTGCCGTCCCAGGCGCGCAGCCGCACGGGGAGCGGGACGCCGAGCGCCCCCTCGACGAGGGCGGCGAGCCGGGCGGCGGTGCCGGTGGCGGAGGGGCCGTTCCGGGTGGGGGCGGTCGTGGTCATCGGGCCTCGTTCTCCTTCTTCTCGGCGGCCGCAGCGGCGAACTGCGCGGGGAACTCCCCGGCGAGGCCCGCGGCAAGCTCCCCGGCGGGCTCCTCGCCGGGTCCGCCGACGGGCTCCTTCGCGAACAGGTACTGCTGGACGTCCAGGTAGCCGGAGCGGAAGCCCGCCTCGGAGTACGCCAGGTAGAGGGTCCACATGCGGCGGAAGGTCGCGTCGAAGCCGAGGGCCTCGACCTCGTCGGCGCGGGCGGTGAACCGCTCGCGCCACAGCCGCAGCGTCTCCGCGTAGTGCGCGCCGAAGCCGTCGCGGCGCACGGTGCGCAGGGACGTGTGGGTGCGCACGGCCTCCTCGACCGCCTCGGTCGAGGGCAGCAGACCGCCGGGGAAGATGTACTTCTGGATCCAGGTGAACGTCGAGCGCGAGGCGAGCATCCGGTCGTGCGGCATGGTGATCGCCTGGAGCGCGGCCCGGCCGCCGGGCGCGAGGCGCCGGTCCAGGGTGGCGAAGTAGACGGGCCAGTACTCGGCACCGACCGCCTCGATCATCTCGACGCTCAGCACGGCGTCGTACGTGCCCGTCACCTCGCGGTAGTCGCACAGCTCCACGGAGACCCGGTCGGCGAACCCGGCGGCGCGCACGCGCTCCCGGGCGAGGTCGCGCTGCTCGGCGGAGAGGGTGATCGAGGTGACGCGGGCGCCGCGCGCGGCCGCCCTGATCGCCAGTTCGCCCCAGCCGGTGCCGATCTCCAGGACCCGCGTGCCCCCGCCGACCTCGGCCAGGTCGAGCAGGCGGTCGATCTTGCGGTGCTGGGCGGCGGCGAGCAGGTCCCACTCGGCGGGGAAGCCGCGGAAGACACCGGCCGAGTACGTCATCGTCTCGTCGAGGAACAGCCGGAACAGGTCGTTCGACAGGTCGTAGTGGTGCCGGATGTTGTCGCGCGACCCGGCGGGGGTGTTGCGCCGCACGTCGGGCTGCCGCAACGCCCAGAGCCCGCGCAGCCGTTGCAGGGGGCGGGGCACCAGGTCGGCGGCGCGGCGCGCGAGCACCGTCAGGACCGCCACCGGGTCGGGCGCCTCCCACTCGCCGGCCATGTACGACTCGCCGAAGCCGATCAGGCCGCCGGCGCCGATCCGCCGGAAGAAGGCACCCGGGTCGAGCAGGTCGAGCACCGGACCGCCGCGCCCGAGCCGCCCTCCGCCGGGAAGCCTGACGTACAGCGGGAGTTCGGCCAGGGCATGCCGTACGAGGGTGCGGGCCACCGCGGTGCGGGCGCGGGAGGCCGGGGGCAGTACTGCCACGTCGGGCCATCGGGCCGGGTCGGCGAGGGCACGCCGGCCCGGGACGGTGAGCGCGGGGCTGGTCATCGCGTTCCTTCCTGGGGACGGTGGGGAGGCCGGGGCACGACCGGCAGGCCCCGGCGCCAGAGGCGGACGCCGTGGAACCGGATCGCGGCGGAGACGACGAGGGTGGACCACGGGTGCCGGGCGGCCGACCGCAGCAGCGCGGCCGGAGTCGGCGGGCGGCGCCGGCCGCGCAGGGTCGCGGTGAACGGGCTGCCGCCCTCGCGTTCCAGCCGCACCGTCACGCCGAGGCGTTCGCCCGGCGGGGGCAGCCGCATGCGGTAGTCGCCGTCGACGGGGAAGAACGGCGAGACGTAGAACTCCTTGGCGGTCCGGTAGGAGTCCTCCCCGGTCCGGCCCGCCGCCGCGCCGCCTGGTGCCGGTACCGCCGCGCCGCCTGGTGCCGGTACCGCCGCGCCGCCGGGTGCGGGCCCTGCCGTCGCCTCCGGCTCCAGCAGGTAGCAGTGGCGTTCGCCGTAGGTGTTGTGCACCTCCGCGACCACGCAGCGCTGCGTGCCGTCGGGGGTGTGACACCAGTACAGGGTCAGCGGGTTGAAGACGTGCCCGAGGACGCGGGCGTGCGTCAGCATGACCACCGGGCCGCCCGCGAGGTCGACGCCGCGCGACGCCAGGTACGCGTCGAGGCCCGCGCGCAGGGTCGGGGCGCCGCCGCCGAAGTGGTCACGGGCCCGGAAGCCGGCCAGCGGACGCAGCGGGAGCGGCAGCCGGGGCGGCCGGTCGGGGTCGACGAGCCACATGTACGTGCGGTGGCGCAGGTCGTACCGGACGGGCGCGGTGCGCACGTGGGTGATCACGCACTCGTAGAGCGCGGGCGCGGCGGGCACGGCACGCGGGCCGGACGCCGCCGGGGCGGCGCGTGGCGTCACGTGCGCCGTACGGCGGTTCACCAGGTCACCCCCAGCGCGGCCGCCGCCTCGGCGCCCGAACGGCAGCCGTCCTCGTGGAACCCCCAGCCGTGGTAGGCGCCCGCGAAGGCGGTGACCGGGGTGTTCAGCGCGGGCAGCAGCCGCTGGGCGGCCACCGACTCGGGCGTGTAGACGGGGTGTTCGTACACCATGCGGGCCAGCACCCGGTCCGGGTCGACGCGGTCCTCGCCGCCCAGGGTGACCACGTACGTCTCCGGCGCGCTCAGCCGCTGGAGGCGGTTCATGTCGTAGCTGACCCGGACCCGGTCGGCGCCCGCGTCGCAGGCGGGCAGCAGGTAGTTCCACGAGGCACGGGCACCGCGGGCGCGGGGCAGCAGCCGGGTGTCGGTGTGCAGCAGCGTGGTGTTGCGGGAGTAGCGGAACGCGCCGAGGGCCGCGCGCTCGGCCGGCGTCGCGTCGGCCAGCAGCCGCAGCGCCTGGTCGGGGTGGGTGGCGATCACGACCGCGTCGTACGCGCGCGTGACGCCGTCCTCGGTGGTGACGTCGGCGCCGTCGGCGTGCCGCCGCACCGCGCGCACGGGGCTGGCCGAGTGGACGGTCCGGAGGCGCTTGGCGACCCGCGCGACGTAGTCGCCGGAGCCGCCGCTGACGGTGCGCCACGTCGGGGAGCCGCCGACCGAGAGCATCCCGTGGTGGTCGAGGAACCGGAACAGGTAGGCGGCCGGGTAGCGCTGGGCGGTCGCCGCGTCGCAGGACCAGACCGCCGAGACCAGCGGGGTGACGAAGTGCCGCACGAAGTACGGGGAGAAGCGCTCGCGGGCCAGGAAGTCGCCCAGGGTGGCCGGGTGCCCGGAGCCGGTGCCGTCCCCCGGGTCCGCCTCCGCTGCCGCGCCCGCGCCCGCGTCGATCCGCGCGAGGAGGCGGCGGGCGGCGCGGTGGAAGCGGGGGACCTCGGCGAGCATCCGCAGGTAGCGGGGGCGCAGCACCTCGGCGGGCCGGGCGAACACGCCCGAGGGGCCGCGGGCACCCGCGTACTCCAGGCCGCAGCCCTCGCAGCGCACGGACATGCTCATCTCGGACTCCTGGGTGCTGACTCCGGTCTCCTCGAAGAGTCGCAGCAGGTTCGGGTACGTGCGCCGGTTGTGCACGATGAACCCGGAGTCGACGCGCAGCATCCGGCCGTCGGCGGACGGCAGTTCGTGGGTGTGCGCGTGCCCGCCGAGCCGGTCGTCGGCCTCGTACAGCGTCACGTGGTGCGCCCCGCTCAGCACGTAGGCGGCGGTCAGTCCCGAGATGCCGCCGCCGACGACGGCCGTACGGCGTGTGCGTGACGTGTCGTGCGTGTGCCCCATGCCGTTCGCGTCCTCCCCGCTCGGTTTCCGGCCGGATGCCGGTCGGGTCCGCTCAGGGCCCTCGTGTGTGATCCGGAGCCGGGGCCTCACCGGATTGGCCCAACGGCGGGGTGATCTCGGCCGGGATTCCCAGGACGCGTTCGGCGACGTACGGGAGGGGTGCGGGCGGGCATGCCGACGGGGGCGGCCCCCGCTCGGGCCGCCCCCGTCTCCGCTGTTCCCCTGTGCTGTGTTGCTGTGTTGCTGTGTCCCCTGCTCCGCTACCCGGTCAGCTCTTCGGCATCAGGACGGTGTCGATGATGTAGACGTTGGCGTTGGACGTCTTCACGTTGCCGCAGACGACCTTCGCGGTGTCGTTGACCGTGTACGACTCACCGGAGCCCATGGTGGTGAGCTTCGACTTCTCCAGGGTCGTGAACGAACCCTTCTGGAGCTGCTGCGGGGTCAGCTTCTGGCCCACGACGTGGTACGTGAGGACCTTCGTCAGCTCGGCCTTGTCGGCGAGGAGCTTGTCCAGCGTCGCCTTCGGGATCTTGGCGAAGGCGTCGTTGGTGGGCGCGAACACCGTGATGTTCTGCGCGTTGTTGAGGGTGTCCACCAGGCCGGCCTTCTTCACGGCCGTCACCAGCGTGGACAGCGCCGGGTTGTTGGAGGCCGCGGTGGCGACCGGGTCCTGCGCCATGCCGTCGAAGGAACCCGCGCCGGACTTCGGCACGGACGAACACGCCGGGCCGAACGGCTTGTCCGTCATCGCGCTGGCGCTCGCGCTGGCGCTCGCGCCCTGTCCGGCCTCGGCGGAGGCCGTGGTCTTCGCGGCGGAGGCGGAGTCCTTGCTGTCCGAGGAGCACGCGGTGAGCGCGAGGGGCAGCAGGGCGGCGGCACAGACGCCGACGGCGAGGTGGCGGCGGTTGCGAGTGATCATGGTGTTCTCCTGTGGGGAAGGCGCACCGCGTCGTTGCGGGGCGCGATCGAACTGCTCTGCGGTACAAGGAAGTTGGCTGGTCGGTCGGGTGGCCGGTCAGTCCACGGTGACCACCACCGAGTGCCGGCCGGAGGCGCCGTCGGGAATGGTCCGGGTGCGCCGGTCGGTCTGGACGCGGCCGGTGCCGTCGGTGGCGCGGACGGTGAGGGTGTGGCCGCCGGGGGTGGCGTCCCAGCGGTAGAACCACTGGCGCCAGGTGTCGACGGTGTCCTGCGCGGCGAGGTCGGCCTCGTGCCAGGCGCCGTCGTCGACCCGCACCTCGACCTTGCGGACCCCGCGGTGCTGGGCCCAGGCGACCCCGGCGACCGTGACCGTGCCGGACTTGGGGCGGGCGAACGGCTTCGGGGTGTCGATGCGCGACTCCGTCTTGATAGGCGCCCGGCGCGCCCAGCCGCGCTTGACCCAGTACGGGTCGTAGGAGTCGAACGTCGTCAGCTCGATGTCCTTGAGCCACTTGCAGGCGGAGACGTAGCCGTAGAGGCCGGGCACCACCATGCGGACCGGGAAGCCGTGGACGAACGGCAGCGGCTGCCCGTTCATGCCGACGGCGAGCAGGGCGTCGCGGCCGTCCATCACGTCCTCGACGGGGGTGCCGATCGTCATGCCGTCCACCGAGCGCGAGACGAGCTGATCGGCGGGGCCGCCCTTCGACGGCGGGCGCACCCCGCACTCCTCCAGCAGCGTGGCGAGCCGGACGCCCGTCCAGCGGGCGTTGCCCACGTAGGGGCCGCCGACCTCGTTGGAGACGCACGTCAACGTGACGTCCCGCTCGATCAGTTCGCGCCGCAGGAGGTCGTCGAAGGAGAGGCTGAGGGGCCGTTTCACCCCCTTGCCGTGGATGCGCAGCCGCCACGAGCGGGCGTCCACCTTCGGCACCACCAGCGCGGTGTCGACGCGGTAGAAGTGGCCGTTCGGCGTGGTGAAGGGGCTGATGCCGGGGATGCGCAGCCGGGCGCCCGTGGGCACCTTGCGCGCGGGCGAGGCGGGCGCGGGGAGCCGGACCGCGTCGCGCGAGGCGACCGCGTCCTGTCCGAGGTTGCCGCCGAGCGACCGCCCGAGCACGCCGACCCCGGTGGTCGCCACGGCGGTCGCGCCGGCGACGACGAGGAAGCCGCGGCGGTCCCAGCGGGGGCGCCCGTCCTCCCCGGCCTCCGCGGCGGGGGCGGCGGCGCTGGGCGCGACCCGCAGCCGCCCCGCCAGCACGTACATCACCGCGGCGCCCGCGACGGCCCCCACCACGGACGGCATCGCGTCGGAGACGCCCACCGAGTCGGGCCGGCTCAGCGCGGCCCCGGCGCCCACCACGCCGAAGAGGAGCACACCGGCGGAACCGGCGCGGCGGTGGGAAAGGGCGAACAGGCCGAGCGCGAGGGCGAGAACGACGAGTGCGGCGAGAATTCCGAGCTGGAGCACGAGTTTGTCGTTGGTGCCGAAATGGCGGATCGCCCAGTCCTTCACGGGCGGGGGCGTCCGGTCGATGGCGGCCGACCCGACGGCGATCACGGGACCGGACTCCACCCGCCCGAACGCGGCCACCAACTCGGCCACGGCGAGGGCGGTGTACCCCGCGAGCAGCCCGGTCAGCGCCCCGAACGCACGCCGCGCCCACACGGCACCTCGCCCCGGCTGCCGCCGCCTCGTCGTGCTCGCTTCTTCTGCCACGCCCTGAATTCGGCGCCGGCCGGGGTTTTGGATTGGTCACTCAGCCCATCGAGTGAACTTTTTGGGCCAACCAATCCGGCGAGCGAGCGGCTACGAATACCCCTCAGCATTGTGCGTGGCGCGCGTATTCGCTTTTTTCTTTCCCGCCCGAACAACCGTGAGCGTCAGCGACTGAGCCAGCGGGAGAACTTGCCGCGCGCGGGTGCCCCGCACTCCGGCCCGGCCCCCGGCCCCGGCCCCCGTCCCCGCCCTCACTCCCCGTCGTCGCCCAAGGTTCCCTCCTGGTAGTCCGGGCGGCCGTCGCCGTCCCTGTCCGGGAGGCGGTCGCCCCGGGCGCCGCAGCCGGCCGCCGGGGCGGCGAGGGTGAGCTTCACCGCGGCCGGGGCGGCGACGGCCGCGCCGCGTGCCGGGGACTGGCCGCACACCCGCCAGGTGTCGAACTCGGCCGCCGGGACCGGGTCGTTGGCGTACCGCGGTGCCGCCGTGACCGCGTCGCGGGCGATGCCGAGGCCCGTCAGCGTGGTCACCGCGGCGGACCAGGTGCCGCCCGTCAGGTCCGGCATCGTGGCCCCCGACGCCTGCTGCCCCGCGCGGGGCGGGCTCCCCGGGACCGGCAGGCCGTCGCGCCGCGGGCACTCCTCGTCGTGGCGCACCGCCGCGAAGTCGAGGCCCGGCCGGGCGTCCGTGCCGGTGCGGCCCGGGGTCTGGAAGCACACCGTCCAGTCCTCCGGCGCCACGATGACCCGGTCCCGGTCGGACGCGTCGTGGTGGGCGGTGTCGAACCCGGCGACCGTCGCGGCCGACTCCGCCGAGTCGAGGGGGCGCCACACGTAGTCGGGCGCCGGGGCCGCGCTCGCCGCCGGGGCCCCCTCCGGCTTCGCGTCGCCGGCCGGTCCCGCGTCCGGCAGGACGACGAGCCGTCCGCCCAGCACCGCGCCGGCCGGCAGCAGCACCAGCGCCGCCAGGCTCGCGCCGAACCGCGCCGAGCGGCGCCACGGCGGCAGCGACCACACCGCGGCGAGGGCGGCGACGAGCAGCAGCAGGGCGATCGGCACGCTCCACACGCCGGCCACGGCGACCAGCGGCACGAGACCCACCGCCACGCCGGTCGTCCGCCACCGGGGCGGCGTGCTCGATGTCGGTCCGCCGGGCGGGGGTTCGGGACTGTTCGGGTTCACGTGCTTCTCTTTCCGGTCCGCGAGCGGGCGGGGCCGGGGTCCGCGAGCGGTGCGCACGGACGGAACCGTGCCGGTATCCGCCGAAGTCGCCCGATTCTAGGGAAACACCGGCCACGACACGGGCGATTCACCCGACTCCGGGCATGCCCGACCGGAACGGACGGCGCGACCGCGCGGCAACGCGGGCCCACCGCCCGGCCGGGGCGCACTTTTTGCCAAACCGAGAGATTCGCCGCGCCCCCGCGTCCGTACTCCTGCGCGTACGGGCCGCCACGCGCGGTGTCCTCGAACGGGCAGGAGGCACGGTGGGCTTTTCGCGGAACGCGACGGGAACCCTTTTCGTCGGAGGTGCGCTGTCCCTGACGCTCGCCGCGCTCGCCTATCCGGCCATGCTCGGCCTGAACACCGTCTCCAGCGCCCCCTCCCGGGTCGTCGCGCAGACGGCCGCGGGACCGCTCACGGAGGCCGACCGCGACTTCGTGGTGAAGGTGCGGGCGGCCGGGCTGTGGGAGTACCCGGTGGGCAGGATGGCGGTGGAGAAGGGCACGACGAAGGCGGTCGTCACCGCGGGGCAGCACCTGGTCTCGGGGCACGCCGCCCTGGACGCGACCGCCAGGACGATCGCCCCCGAACTCGGCATCACCCTGCCCAACCAGCCGAGCCCGCAGCAGCAGGGGTTCATCGCCACGCTGAGCGGCGACAGCGGCAAGCAGTTCGACACCGACTTCGCCAACATCCTGCGGGTCACGCACGGCCAGATCTTCCAGACGGTGTCCACGATCCGCGCGACGACCCGCAACAGCCTGGTCCGGCAGCTCGCCAACCAGGCCAACACCACGGTCCTCGACCACATCACGGTGATGGAGCGGACCGGGCTGGTCGACTTCGACCAGGTGCTGATCAAGGAGACCACCAAGCCCAAGCTCCCGGCCAACGACCTGACCCCGCCGCCGCCCGACCCCGGCGCCCCCCAGGTCGTGCTGACCCCGCCGGCCACCGGGAAGGGGGCCGCGTCCGGCGCCGGTTCCGCGCGGCCGGGCACGACCCCGACGCCCACCGTGAAGTGAACCGGGCGGTCCGCTAACCGCGTTGGTCCAGCCACACCGTCGTGTCCGGTTCGAGGACGCCCTCCGTCGCCGCCCGGTCCGCCGGGCCGGCACTGCTCAGCAGCACCGCGCCGGGCGGCAGCGGGACGTCCGCGCCGGACAGGTTCGCGACGCAGCGCCAGCCGTCGGCGCGCACGAAGTCCAGTACGCCGTCGGGGGTTTCACCGACCCAGGTGAGCGACTCGTCCGCGCCGAAGCCGCGGCGCAGCCGCAGCGCGGCGCGGTACAGCTCCAGCGTGGACCCCGCGACGCCCCGCTGCGCCTCGACGGAGTACCGCGCGAAGTACGACGGCTGCGGCAGCCAGGAGCCGGCCGCCCCGAAGCCGTACGAGGGGCCGCCGGCCGTCCACGGCAGGGGCACCCGGCAGCCGTCGCGGCCCTTGCGGACATGGCCCGTCTGCTCCCAGATCGGGTCCTGGAGCACCTCGGTGGGCAGGTCGGCCACCTCGGGCAGCCCCAGCTCCTCGCCCTGGTAGACGTACGACGAACCGGGCAGTGCCAGCATCAGCAGCGTCGCCGCGCGGGCCCGGCGCAGGCCGGCCGCCTCGTCGACGGCGGGCGCGTTGCCGCCCGTCAGCAGCCAGGCGTTGGAGTCGGTGCCCGGCGGCAGCATCAGCCGCGAGGTGTGCCGTACGACGTCGTGGTTGGACAGCACCCAGGTCGCCGAGGCGCCCGCGCCGCGGGCCGTCTCCAGCTGGCCGGTGATGACCTCCCGGAGCTGCGCCGCGTCCCAGCCGGCCTCCAGGTACTCGAAGTTGAAGGCCTGGCCGAGCTCGTCGGGGCGGGCGTAGAGCGCGCGCCGCTCGCCGGGCACCCACGCCTCGGCGACCGCCATCCGGGGCGGGGTGTAGGCGTCGAGGATCTTGCGCCAGTCGCGGTAGATCTCGTGCACCTCCTCGCGGTCGAAGAAGGGGTGGCTGCCCGGCGCCATCGTGGACAGCGCCACCTCGCCGCTCAGTTCGGGCGCCCCGAGGTCGCGCAGCGGCTCGGCGAGGTCCTTGGCCAGCGCGTGCGCGACGTCGACGCGGAAGCCGTCGACGCCCCGGTCGCACCAGAACCGGAGCGTGGTGCGGAAGTCGGCGCGGACCTCCTCGTCGTCCCAGTTGAGGTCGGGCTGCTCGGGCGTGAACAGGTGGAGGTACCACTGCCCGTCGGCCACCCGCCGCCAGGCGCTGCCGCCGAAGACGGACTGCCAGTCGGTGGGCGGGAGTTCGCCGTGCGCGCCGCGGCCGTCGCGGAACACGTACCGCTCGCGGGCGGCCGACCCGGGCGCCGAGCGCAGCGCCTCCTGGAACCACGGGTGCTGCCGCGAGGTGTGGTTGGGGACCAGGTCCACGATCACCTTGAGGCCCAGGCGGTGGGCCTCGGCGGTCATGGTGGCGAAGTCGTCGAGCGTGCCGAGGCGGGGGTCGACGTCGCGGTAGTCGGCGACGTCGTAGCCGCCGTCGGCGAGTTCGGACGGGTAGAACGGGCTCAGCCACAGCGCGTCCACACCCAGTTCGGCGAGATGTCCCAGCCGCTGGGCGACGCCGCGGAGGTCACCGAGCCCGTCGCCGTCCGCGTCGGCGAAGCTGCGCGGATAGACCTGGTAGATGACGGCCTGGCGCCACCAGTCGGGATCCTGGGAGGAGTTGTCGGGCGGGGGAACGGGCGAGTGGTCGACGGTCACGCGGTCTGCCCTTCGTTCGAAGGCGGACGGGAGGCAACGGGGCGGGGAAGGCGGGAGGTCCCATCGGCGAATCTGTCCATAATGCCGGGAAGGTGAAACCACGGCATACGGAGGCGCGCGTTCCTTTCGCGGCGAAAACGTGATGGGCCGTGAAAGCGCCTTTGTTTCCCGCAGGTTGACATGATGATCCGATGAGATCCACGATGGGAGGGTCCACTGATGCTCACGTGACCACTGAGCGCGGTGAGTCCCAAACCTTCGCATCATCATCCCCGGTCAGGCCCGGCCCCTCGCGTGGCCGCTTGTTGCCGGCCCCGGATCATGCATGTACACGCCATGAGGGGAACCGCATGTCCATAGCGAGACGTGTCACCGCTGCCCGCCTGCTCGGGACCGGTGCCGCCGCCGTCGCCATCTGCGCCGCCTCCGCGACCGGCGCCTGGGCCAGTGACTGCCCCGGCGGCAGCGGCTGGAAGGCCGACGGCGGCCACTACAAGCCCGGCAAGGGCGCCGGCACCGTCACCGAGGTCGAGGGCTGCGAGTTCTCGCTCGACGGGACGAGCTTCTACAGCTCGGTCAAGGTCGACGACCAGAACCTGAAGCCCGGCACGGACGGCAAGGCCCACATCACGGTGCGCACCGCCGACGGCGCCTCCACCTGCACCGTCTCCATCGCCTCGTACCTGACCCACGGCGCCTACTTCTCCACCTCGGGCCAGCAGGTCTTCCACGACTTCGACAGCGTCACCGTCAAGCGCGGCAAGACCGACACGCTCGACGTGGCCATCCCCGACGTCGGCTGCTACGCCCAGGTCGACCTGTACAAGGGCGCGGTGAAGTACGACGGCGACCTGAACGCCAACGACGGCTTCACGCACGGCGACCTGCCGGCCGGCCCGGACCACGCGGTCATCGGCGACAAGCTGATCGCGGCCTGGAACGGCGGCACCAAGGACTGCACCGCCACGCAGTCCGAGTCGCCCAGCCCGAGCGACACGCCCACCGGCACGCCCACCGAGTCGGCGCCGTCGACCCCCGCGGGCGGCGAGACCAGCGAGTCGGCGTCGCCGTCGGACGACACCACCACGGCCCCCGCCTCCGACGAGACGTCCGCGGCCCCGGCCCCGGCCGCCTCCTCGTCCACCACCGCCGCGGCCGGTTCCTCCACCGGCGGCGACACCACCGGTGGCGACCTCGCCGAGACCGGTGGCGGCAGCAACGCCATGCCGATCACCATCGGTGCGGCCGTCCTGGTCGCCGGTGGCGGTGCGCTCCTCATCGGCTCGCGTCGCCGTCGCTCCTCCGCCCGCTCCTGATCCACGGCGGCAGGCGCGTGAGCGCCGAGCAGTAGGCACGCACGAACGCCCCGTCCGTCCACCCGCAACCGCGGGGGACGGACGGGGCGTTCGCGTTCGGCGCGCACGCCGGGAGCCGGGCGTCAGGAGTGCTGCGGGCCGTCCGCCACGCACTGCTTGAGCAGCGACCCCATCTCCAGGTCGACCAGCCGGTAGCGCACCACCCGCCCCTCCTTCTCGCCCTCCACGACGCCGGCCGCGCGCAGCAGCCGCAGTGCCTGGGAGACGGCGGGGTCGTTCATGCCGGTCGCGACCGCGAGGTCGGACACGGCGAGCGGCCCGGTGCGTTGCAGCGCGAGCAGCAGCGCGAGCCGCTTGGGGTCGGCGAGCAGGGAGAAACGGTCGGCCCAGGTGCGTACGTGGCCCGGATCGCCGATCGCGGCGATGGCGTCGCACACCCGGTGGCCGTCGATGACGCGGCGGTCCGCTCGGTCCGCGGGGACGAGATGCATGGGGCCATGTTCGCAGCACCCGCTCTGTGATCTTCCATACCTGCGCAAGTACGCAGCTTTGCAGGAGACCCGGACGGCACCTAGGGTGGGCGGGCCGTGGTGCTCGGGAAGCCGGTGACGGTCCCTCAACAGGGGATTCATGCCGGAGCGGCCCTCGCCACTGTGATCGGGAAGTCCGCGTCCCATCGGCGCGAGCCGGGCCACTGACCGCCGTGAGGCGGCCGGGAAGGCCGGGGACACGGACGTTCGACCCGTAAGCCAGGAGACCGGCCACGGCATCTCACGAAGTGATCCACGAGGTGCTGGAGCGTGACCGCATGACCCTGCCCGAACGCACGTCCACGACCGCCGTGAAGGCCGCCGTCCCGGCGTCCTTCCGCTGGCGCCGCGAGGACACCGTCAAGACCGCGGGACTGCTGGCGGTGATCGTCGCCCTGCACGTCGTCGCCTTCGGGATCCTGTTCCTGCTCGTCGAGCCGCACCACTACGAGGTCGGCACCAAGGCGTTCGGCATCGGCCTCGGCGTCACCGCGTACACGCTCGGCATGCGGCACGCCTTCGACGCGGACCACATAGCCGCCATCGACAACACCACCCGCAAGCTGATGGCCGACGGCAAGCGCCCGGTGTCCGTGGGCTTCTGGTTCGCGCTCGGGCACTCCAGCGTCGTCGTCGTGATGGCCGCCCTGGTGGCCGGCGGCGCGCAGCTCGCGAACACCCTGATGAGCGACGGCTCGCGCGCCCACCAGACGCTGGGCGTCGTCGGCACCACCGTCTCCGGCGGGTTCCTCTACCTGATCGCCGCCCTCAACCTGGTCGCCCTGTTCGGCATCCTGAAGGTGTTCCGCTCCATGCGGGCGGGCCAGTTCGACGAGCGGAAGCTCGAACAGCACCTGGACTCACGCGGGTTCATGAACCGCGTCCTGGGCCGCCTCACCAAGTCGATCACCCGGCCCGGCCAGATGTACCCGCTCGGCTTCCTCTTCGGCCTCGGCTTCGACACCGCCACGGAGGTCACGCTGATGGTGATGGCAGGCTCGGGCGCCGCGGCCGGGCTGCCCTGGTACGCGATCCTGTGCCTGCCGCTGCTGTTCGCCGCCGGGATGAGCCTGTTCGACACCCTGGACGGCACGTTCATGAACTTCGCGTACCAGTGGGCGTTCTCCAACCCGGTGCGCAAGGTCTTCTACAACCTCACGATCACCGGGCTGTCCATCGCGGTCGCGTTCTTCATCGGCACGATCGAACTCGTGGGCGTCCTGCACGACAAGCTCGACCTGCGCGACGACGTCACGAACTGGATCGCCGGCCTGGACCTCGACAACGTCGGCTACGTCATCGTCGGCCTCTTCGTCGTGGTGTGGGCGCTGGCGCTGACGTACTGGAAGGTCGCGAAGGTGGAGCAGCGCTGGACGGTACGCGCCGCGCCGGACGCCAACTAGGGCCCGTCCGGCGGCCCGCGCGGCCGTCCGGGCCGGGGCGCCGGGCGGCCCGGGCCGCCCGGCGCCCCCGCTCACCTCGGGGGATCGAAGCGGACGCGGTGGGCGAGCACCTCGCGGGCCACGTCGAACGCGGTGCTTCCCCGGTCCACGGCGTGCGTCCGCAGCCGGGACAGCGCCTCGTCCGGTCCGGCGCCGCTCTGCACCATGATCATGCCGACCGCCTGGAACACCGTGTCGTGGTCGGCCACCAGGCCGTCGAGCCAGGCGGCGCCCTTCTCCTCCGGGGTGCCGGCCTGCCGCGGCCCCTCCCCGCCGCCCGCGTACTCCCCGCGCGCCAGCGCCAGCACCGCCGCCGTCAGCGCGCCGGCCAGCAGCAGCGCGGTGGGCATGTGGCCCGCGTCGAGGGCGCCGGGGGTGTCGCCGTACAGGTCGAGACTGCCCAGGCAGGCCGTGTCGGGGCCGAGCGGGATCGAGTACACCGCCCGCACACCGGCCTCGGCCGCCTGCCGCGCGAGCACCGGCCAGCGCGAGCCGTCCAGGTCCGACGCGAACACCGGGGCGCCGGTGGTCCCCGCCCGGGGGCCGGGACCGTCGCCGAGGGTGGCCTGCAACTCCGCCAGCCGGGCCGCCGCCGGGTCGCTCGCGCCGAGCCGCACGGGCAGGCCGCTGCCGTACAGCAGGGACACGCTCGCGCCGGTCACCGGCAGCAGGTCGACCGCGACGGCGCACAGCCGGGCCGGGAGTTCGTCGGGAGGCACGCCGCGGGTCTCCTCGGCGAGTAGGTCGGCGACGCGGGCGTGCTCGGTGACGGGCGCGTGTCCGGCGGCCCGCGGGACAGCCCGGCCGCCGGTGACGCCCGGGACGCCGACGCGCTCGCCGGTGGCGGGGGGACGGCCACGGTGCGGAACCGGCCGGTCGTGGGGGGCGGCGTGGTCGCCGTTACCGGATTGCACGGGCATGGCCTCCTGGCGGCACCGGAACGATCACCGCCGCCTCCACCGGGAGCGGCCCGTCGTCCGGCGACCTCGACTTCCCGGGACGCACGCTCCGGCGCCCGGCCGCACGGCGCCGACGCGCGCGCGTGGGGCGCGTGCGCGGTGCGCGCCGGCGGGGCCCGTCCGTCCCGCTGGGGCTGCCGGTTACCCCTCGTGCCGCCCGGGAAACCGCGCACGGGCCGCCGGACCGGCCGCCGGACCCGTCCCGGCGCCCCCGGCCTCAGAGCGGCGGCTGCGCCGGGGCCGGCCCCAGGGTCGTCGTGCCGGGGGCCGTGCGGTGGCCCAGGCCGGTGCGGTACGCGTCCATCGCCGCGTCGAGACGGCCCGTACGGCGCAGCAGGTCCCCGAGCAGCCGGCACAGGTCGGCCAGGTCGCCGGCGGCGCCCGCGCGCTCCAGCAGGCTGAGCGCGCGGACGTAGTGCTCCTCGGCGGCCTCGGTGTCCCGGGCGTCCTCCGCGATGATGCCGAGCAGCCGGTGCGCGCCCGCCGCGTGCATGGCCCCGCGCTCCGACGACAGGTCGCCGAGCACGCCGCGCAGCAGGTCCGCCGCCTCCTCGGACTTGCCGCGCCGGTGCAGAACGTCGGCCAGTTCCACCGCGACCTGGCTGCTGTAGAGGGCGGCGCGGGTCGCGGACAGCATGGCCTGCGCCTCCCGCAACTCGTCCTCCGCGCGGTCGAGTTGGCTGTTCTGCGCGTACACGTACCCGCGCATCCAGTGGCAGTTGGCGAGCTCGGTGCGCAACTGGAGGCTCCGGTACAGCTCCGCCGCCTTCACGAGCGAGGCGTCGGCCTCGGCGGTGCGGCCCTCGGCGAGGAGGGTCCGGGCCACCGAGCGGTGCATGCGCGCGACCAGTGCCGGATCGCCCGCCTGCGGGGCGAGTGCCAGGGCGAGTTCGGCAGCCTGGGCCGCCCGCGCGTGGGCGCCCATGTCCATGTACGGCCCTATGACGCTGGCGTACAGCAGGAGCAGCGCGTCCGGGTCGTGCAGCCCGCCCCGGTTCAGTTCGTCGAGGGTCGTCTCCAGCAGGTAGACGGCGTACCGGAGTTCACCGGCGAGGTAGTGCGCGACGGCCCTGCCGCGCAGGGCGGGCACCCGGGCGGGCAGCGGGGCGTCGGCGAGCAGCCGCTCCACACGCTCGAAGTAGCCGCGCCCCGCCTCCAGTTCACCCGTGTCGAGGGCGCACTCGCCGAGTCCGAGCAGGGCCGTGGCCTGCTCCTCGGCGAAGCCGTGCGTCTCCGCCTCGGCGAGCAGCGCGGCGTACTGCTCGGCCGCCGCGGGCGCGTCGCCGACCGCGAGGGTGCGCTGCGCCTCGGTCAGCCGCATCCGCAGATCGGTGGCGAGGCGGGCCGGGCGTCCGGTGGCGAGCTCGTCGAACGTGACGCCGAGCCGCTCGGCCAGGTGCCGCAGCGCCTCGTCGGAGGGGCGCACCCGCCCGGCCTCCAGGGTCGAGACATAGGCGGGCGTGTACACCGGCTCCGCCAACTGCCGCTGCGTGAGACCCCGTTCGTGCCGCAGTTGCTGCACCCTGCGCCCGATGGTCTCGGGGTCGTCCCGCTTCGCCATGCGTTTCATCATGCCAGTAAGGCCAGTTGCGCAGCACTTTCACTGACACACCGTCAGATGGGCCACGGCCGGCCGGCGCGGGTTCGTGGCAACACCATCCGTATCGTCCGCACCTCCCGTCACAAGAACGTGCCCTTCCTCTCCCCGGATCCCCTTCCCGTCCGGCCGCGCGGACCCCTAGGTTGGGGTCACGTTAAGCATGTTTAATCCGTCGCTTGTTGTTGCGAGGTTGGTTTTCGTGCCAGGACGCCGCCTTTCCGTACTCCGCGGACGCAGGTCCCTGCGGTACGTGCGGGGTCTGGGCGCAGCGATCGTCGCCGTGGCGGCCCTGATCGCCGCGTCCAACGCGTGCCCCGCCCATGCCGCCGGCCACGGCGCGGGCGGCGCCGCCCACACGCTCACGCGGCGCGCGGGCGACGCCGACCGCACCGCGCGCGGGTAGCCCCGCACGACGCCGTGGGCCCCGCTCCCTGGAAGGGAGCGGGGCCCACGTGACGCCTCGGATGTGCCGCCGGCGCTCAGGTGCGCGTGGCGCGCGTGTCGTGCCCGACGGTGGTGGCGGTCCCCCGGACCGGCCCGGGTGCGTCGTGCGGCACGGCCGTGCGGGTCATGCCGTACCGGCGGCGCACGCCCCGCTGCGTGGAGTAGTGGTACAGCAGCCCCGCGAAGACCAGGGCGCCGATGCCCAGCGACGCGAACACCGACCGCAGGATGCTGTTGCCGCTCTGGCTGTAGACGAAGCCGAAGGCCACTCCGGTGAACACGAACCAGAGCACCGCGTGCAGCCCGCCCGTCAGCCGCGCCGCGAGCTGCATCGTGGCCGCGAGCACCACCATGAAGACGATCGCGGTGACGAAGCCGAACAGGATGTTCCAGCCCGTGATCTCACCGCCGGCCCGCCGGTTGGACGCGGCCCAGTAGCCGTAGACCAGACCGAGCACGAGCGGCACCGCGAGTTTCGCGATCCTGTGCGCCCGGTCGCTGAAGACGTCGGACGGGTCCGACGACGGACCGGCGGGCCGGTGCCCGGCGCCCCGTGACATTCCGCCGGGGGCGGGTGCTGCTTGAGCCATGGGAACACTCCTCTTCCTCACTCGCCCTGGTCGGGCGCCCCCGTGCGTGTCTCCCGTCTACCAGCGCACACCTGCGCCGGTCCGACGGCAACTCGACGATTCGACGACTCGACCCGGCGCCACGCGGCGCCCGTCGGGGTCCGGGGGCCGGCCGGCCACGTCGACCGGCCGGCCCCCGGACCCGGATCACGGACCCGGGTCACGGACTCGGGTCACGGACTCGGGTCACGGACTCGACCGCTAACTCGGTTCACGGCCGGGTCAGTTGCCGGGTCAGTTGTCGGGGACCCAGCTGTAGAGACCCGAGCTGGACGACCCGGAGATGCTGAAGTTCCAGGAGCCGGAGATGTTCCACTCGGCGCTCCTGTCCCGGTCCCACGGGTTCTTGTCGCCGTTGGACGGGTGCCAGGAGTCGTCCTTCCACACCGGACACGGGTCCGAGCAGAGGGACACGGCCCGGCCGCCGGTGTCGATCGCCGACGCGCTCGCCCATCCCTGGGCGCCGGTCAGCCAGTACCAGTACGGGTTGCCGTCCACGCTCTGGCCGCGGACCGCGCATTCCAGGCGGTCCTGGCTGCCCGGCGAGAGCCGGTCGACGACGGAAGAGCCGGTGGTGGGCGCCACCCTCACGTTGAGGGGGGTCGCGGAGATGACGGTGCCCCAGGTCGGACCGCTGCCGCCGCCGTCGCCGCCATGTCCGTCGGCGTACGTCGGCGGGGCTGCGAAGGCCGTGGTGCCCGTCGCCACGACGGCGAAGGTGCCGCCTGCGAACAGGGTCACGGCCAGCGTCCGCAGGGCCGGAGTGGTGCGCATGATCGCCTCCTTTTCCCCGGAACCAGGAAACACCCGTTCAGCCCTGCTCACTACCGGAGAACCCCCCGCCCGTACGCCCCAAGGCATTCACCCTCCGGAGTGACACCGACGCACGGGGTGAACGGCGCGGAACCGCCGGACGGGACCGCCGGGCAACCCGAATGCGGGCGGACCACTCGCGCGCACCGGCCCCACGGCCTGTCCTGGAGGGGTGTCCCGCATCCGGAGCGCCGTATCGGCCGTACTGATCGCCCTGTCCTGCTTCCTCGCGCCCTTCGGCGTGCTCGCGGCCTGGGCCGCGTACGGTCTGGCCGACACCGGCCGCTACGTGACCACGATGGCGCCACTGGCGGAGGATCCGGCCGTGCGGGACGCGGTCGCCGACACCGTCGGCGCCGGGATCATGCGGGAGCTCGACACCGGCGGGCTCCGGGGCCGGTGGGGCATCCACGGCCGCGTCGACCCCTTCGTGCACCACGCCGTGCGTTCGTTCACCCGCACCGCCGCCTTCCGCACCGCCTGGGACAGCGGCAACCGGGCCGCCCACGACGCGGTGCTGCGCGCGCTGAACGACGACAGCGAGGGCGCCGTCACCGTCGACCTCGCCCCGGTCACCGCGCAGGTCAAGACCCGGCTCACCGAGGACCACGTACCCATGGCCGGCCGTATCCCGGTGGAGCACACCGAGGTCGCCGTCCTCGCCGCCCAGGACCTGAAAGGACTCCGGAAGGGGTTCCACGTGCTCGAACTCGCCGGCTTCTGGCTGCCCGTCGCGGCGGTCGTCTTCGCCCTCGCCGGGATCGCCCTCGCCGCCAGCCGCCGCCGTGCGGTCACCGCGACCGCCCTCGGCACGGCACTCGGCGGCGCGCTGCTGGGCGTGGCCCTCGTGGTGGGCCGCCGCCTCACCCTCGCCGATCTGCCGCGCGAGGTCTCCGAACCCGCCGCGGGCGCCGTCTACGACGCCCTCACCGAGACCCTGCGCACCACGTCCTGGCTGCTGCTCGGCCTCGGCCTGACGGTGGCCCTCGGGGTGTGGCTCAGCAGGAACCTGCGGCTGGGCGGCGCGGACGGGAGCGGGGGCGGTGGCCGAGGCGGGGGCGGGGGCGGGGGCGACGGGGCGTGGAACGTGCCCCCGGCGGACCCGGCACGGACGCAGGCGCCGTCCGCCGCACGGCCCCAGTCGCCGCCGTCGTCGCCCTCACCGTCGAAGCCCTCCCCCTCGTCGCCCTCACGGACCCGGTCCCCGTCCCGGTACGGCCGGACGCGCGTCCGGCCAACCTCCCTCCCCGGCAAGGAACTTGGGGGATGATGCGGAGGTTCCGGAGGTTCCGGAGGATACGGACGTCTTGACGCGATCGGGGGCCCGGACGTGAGCACCGCGACGACCGAGGACCGGGAACGCGGCCGGGGCAGCGCCACCGCCGGACGGAAGCGGCGGGGAGGCCGGCGCTTCGCCGCCCGGTGCGCGGGGCTGCTGCTGGCCGCGGTGAGCGTGGTGCTGGGCTGCCGCGCGGCCGACACGGACGCCGTCACGCCCGTACCGCAGGTGCTCGCCTTCCTGCCGTGGCTGGTCGCGCCCACGGCGGCCGCCCTGCTGCTCACCCTCGTCGCCCGCTGGTGGACCGGAGCGGTGTGGGGACTCGCGGTGCTCGGGCTGCTCGCCTGGTTCATCGAGCCGTACGGTCCGATCATCCGGCCCGCGGGCGGCCCGGTCGCCTCCGTGCGCGTCCTGACGTCGAACGTCGAGTTCGGCGGAGCGGCCGGTGCCCTGGTCGGCGTGGTGCGGCGGGAGCGGCCGGACGTCGTGTTCGTCGAGGAGTGCGAGTACACGTGCGAGGCGACGTTGCGCCGGGATCTGGACGCCACGTACCCGTACCGGCGGGCCGTCGAGGGCTCCGGTTCCGCGGGCTCGCTCATCCTCAGCCGGTTTCCGCTGCGGGCGGCGCCCGGTGTCGTCGGCACCATGGGCATGCCGGGCGCGGTGGCCGACGTCGACGGCACCGACGTACGGCTCCAACTGGCGCACCCCATGCCCCCGTTGCCCCGGCAGGTCGGCCTGTGGCGCACCGAACTGGACCGGTTGCACGACTTCGCGGCCGCCGACCCGGGGACGCCCACCGTGCTGGCCGGCGACTTCAACGCCTCCCAGGACCACGCCGCCTTCCGGCGCATCCTCGACACGGGCCTGCACGATGCGGCCCGCCTGACCGGCCACGACCGCGCGCCCAGTTGGCCGGCCAGGACGGTACCGGCGTTCGGCGCGCAGATCGACCACGTGCTGGCGTCCGGCGACTTCTCCGCGCGGGACGCCCGCTTCCTCGGGTTGGCCGGAACCGACCACCGGGCACTGGTCGTCGACCTGACCCTGTACGCCCGGTAGACACCGCCCGGCGTGGGACGACGCCGTCGCCCCTGCCCAAGATCACCAATTCGGGCCGCTAACCTTACGTGTCCGTCCTGGCCAGGGATTGACGGGCATCAACTCACGCGAAGGGTTGCGCACATGGGCATTCTCACTCTCCTGCGGAATGCGTTCGGCAGGTCACGCAAGGAGCGTGGCGCCGAGGCAGAGGGTGCGACTCCGGCACCCGAGCGGGTTCCTTCGCAGGAGGCGGCCGCCGAGCGTGAGCCCGCTCCCGCACCGGAGCCGCAGGCCGCACACGAGCCCGAACGGGCCCCGGAACAGCCGACGGTGCCGTCCCCCTCGGCCGAACCCGTCCCCACACCGGCCGCCACGATCCCGGAGCCGCGCGACGCGTCCGGCTCCGAACACGAGCTGGTGTCGCTGGCGTTCGACAACGTGACGGTCCCGAGGCCGACACGGTCGACGGAGACGACCGGGCCCGTGAGCCCGGCCGAGTCCGGTGAGTCCGTGGAGTCCGTGGAGTCCGGTGAGGTCTCCGCCGCGCAGGAATCCTCTCCGGAGGCCGCACCGGAGCCCGCGACGGAGGCCGAGGCGGAGACGGCGGTTTCCGGCCGCGAGTCCGCCGCGGAGCCGGAGACCCCGGTCGCCGCCACCGCCGAGCCGCTGACCCCCGACGCCGCCGACCCCGAGGCCGAGGCACGGGTGAGCGGGCCGGAGGCCACGGCACCGGCCGCCGAGGCCGAGCAGGAGGCCCTGGTCGCCGAACTGGAGACCCCGGTCGCCGAACCCGAGGACGCCGAGGTCGCGGACGAGGTCACGGACGCGGAGTCCTCGGACGCCGCTGCCGCCGGTGTCCCCGCCGAGGAGGAGACGGCCGAGGCGGCCGAACCCGAACCCGAGGTCGCCGAACCCGCAGCCACACCGGTCGCGGCCGTCGAGGCCGACCCCGAGCCCGAGGCTCCCGTCACCGACGCCGACGTGGAGACGCTGGTCAGCGGGCCGGAGGCCACCGCACCGGCCGCCGAGGCCGAGCAGGAGGCCCTGGTCGCCGAACTGGAGACCCCGGTCGCCGAACCCGAGGACGCCGCGGAGGAACCCGAGGCTCCCGTCACCCGGCCCGAGGCGGACACGGCCGAGCCCGAGCCCGAGCCGGTCACCGAGCACGCGACTCAGGCGGCCGAACCCACGGCCGCCGAACCCGAGCCGGAAGCCGCGACCACCGAACCGACCGTGGAGACCGCGGAGGTCGCGGAGGTCCCGGAGATCGCGGAGGCCCCCGAGGCCCCCGAGGCCGCGGAGCCCACCGAGGCCGCAGAGGCCCCCGAGGCCGACCCCACGCCCGCCGCCACACCCTCCGCCTCCGCCCCCGCCGTCTCCGCCCCCGCCGTCTCCGCCGCCGCCGTCTCCGCCGCCGACGTAGCCTCCCGTGCGCCCGGCCTCGTGGCCGCGTACCGGGCCGCCGGCACGGCGCTCCAGGAGGCCGGGCTGTCCGGCAGCCGGGCCAAGGTCTACCTGGTCCTGGACCGCTCCGCCTCGATGCGCGCGTACTACCGCGACGGTTCCGCGCAGGCCCTCGGCGAGCAGGCGCTGGCGCTCGCCGCACACCTGGACACGGACGCCACCGTCCACGTCGTCTTCTTCTCCACGGAGCTGGACGGCACCGGCGAGATGGCGCTCGACACCTACGAGAACCGCGTCGACGAGCTGAACGCCGGCCTCGGCCGCATGGGCCGCACCAGCTACCACGTGGCCGTCGACGAGGTGGTCGCCCACCACGCGAAGTCCGGTGACGCCGGTCCCGCCCTGGTGGTCTTCCAGACCGACGGCGCGCCGGACGCCAAGACGCCCGCCACGCAGGCCCTGGTGCGGGCCGCGGCCGAGCACCCCTCGGTGTTCTTCTCGTTCGTCGCGTTCGGCGAGCCGGAGAACAAGGCGTTCGACTACCTGCGCAAGCTCAGGACGGGCAACACGGCGTTCTTCGGCGCGGGCCCGACCCCGCGCGAGCTGACCGACGCCGAGGTCTTCGAGGGCGTCCTCGCCGCGTTCCCGGCCTGGCTCGGCGCCCGCCCGGCCTCCGCCGAGTAGCGCGGCCGCGACAGAGGCACCCGGAAGGGGCGCCGGACGACCACCCTCGCGGTGGCCGTCCGGCGCCCCTTTTTTTCTCTCCGCCCGCCCGCCGCACGACATGTGCGGTTCGCCCCTTTTGCGGATACTGAACCGAGGCGTGCCGCGGCCGTGTGCGCGCCCTCCCCGTCCGGCTGGAGATGATCACATGCGGGCCGCCGTCGTCACCGCCTTCAACGAGCCCCTTCAGGTCCAGAAGCGCGACGTCCCGTTGCCGGAGACCCGCCAGGTGCTGGTCCGGATGGAGGCGAGCGGCCTCTGCCACACCGACGTTCACGCCGCGCACGGCGACTGGCCGGTGAAGCCGTCCCCGCCGTTCGTGCCGGGCCACGAGGGCATCGGGATCGTGGAGGACAAGGGCGAGAACGTCGACCACGTCCGCATCGGCGACCGCGTGGCCATCGCGTGGCTGGCGTCCGCGTGCGGGCGGTGCGACCAGTGCGTACGGGGCTGGGAGACGCTCTGCCTCCAGCAGGAGAACAGCGGCTACTCCGTCGACGGGTCGTTCTCCGAGTTCGCGCTCGCGGACGGCGACTACGTGGTGAAGGTCCCCGACGGCGTCGACCCGCTCGACGCGGCCCCGCTGACCTGCGCGGGAGTCACGACGTACAAGGCGGTGAAGGTCTCGGAGGCCGGACCCGGCCAGCGGGTGCTGATCTCCGGCATCGGCGGCCTCGGCCACCTGGCGCTCCAGTACGCCCGCATCGTGGGTGCCGAGACGGTCGCCGTGGACGTCACCGACGAGAAGCTGGCCCTCGCGCGCGAACTGGGCGCCGACCACGTGATCGACGCCCGTACGCAGGACGTCGCCGAGGAGATGCAGAAGCTCGGCGGCGCGGACGTCGCCATCGGTCTCGCCGTGTCGAACGAGTCGTTCACCGCCGCGTACGGCGCGCTGCGCCGGGGCGGCCGGCTGGTCCTGGTGGCGCTGCCCGCCGACGGCAAACTGGAGCTGCCGGTCTTCGACCTGGTGCTCAGCGGCAAGCGGGTCATCGGCTCGATCGTCGGTACGCGCGAGGACCTGGCGGAGGTGTTCGAGCTGCACCGGCTGGGCCGGACCCGCGTGATCCGGGAGCAGCGCAGCCTGGACCAGGTGAACGAGTCGATCGACGAACTGCTGTCCGGCAAGGTCGCGGCCCGCCTCGTGTTCGACTTCAAGACCGGGGGCTGACCCTCCCGCGGAGCTGCCCCTTGGGGCCGCCGTCCGCCCCGCGGAAACTCCGGGCGGACGGCGTACGGGCGTCGGATACGATTTCAAGGTTCCGAACACCCAGCCCAGACAGCAGACAGTGGGAGCAGCCGGATGGCTCGACACCTCATCACCAGCGCACTTCCGTACATCAACGGAATCAAGCACCTGGGCAACATGGTGGGGTCCATGCTCCCGGCGGACGTGTACTCCCGGTACCTCCGCCAGCGCGGTCACGACGTCCTCTACATCTGCGCGACGGACGAGCACGGCACCCCCGCCGAACTGGCGGCCAAGGAGCGCGGCATCCCCGTCGCGGAGTTCTGCGCCGAGGCGCACGACGCGCAGAAGGCCGTGTACGACGGTTTCGCGCTCGCCTTCGACTACTTCGGCCGCAGCTCCAGCCCGCAGAACCGCGACATCACGCAGCACTTCGCGCGCCGCCTGCACGAGAACGGCTTCATCGAGGAGCGCGCGATCCGCCAGGTGTACTCGCCTGCCGACAGCCGCTTCCTGCCGGACCGCTACGTCGAGGGCACCTGCCCGCACTGCGGCTACGACAAGGCCCGCGGCGACCAGTGCGAGAACTGCACGCGCGTCCTGGACCCCACGGACCTGATCAACCCGCGCAGCGCCATCTCCGGTTCCACGGAGCTGGAGGTCCGCGAGACCAAGCACCTGTTCCTGCTCCAGTCGAAGCTCCAGGGCGAGGTGGAGACCTGGGTCGCCGCGCACGAGGAGGAGTGGCCGCAGCTCGCCGCGTCCATCGCGCGCAAGTGGCTGACCGAGGGCCTGCACGACCGCGCGATCACCCGCGACCTGGACTGGGGCGTCCCGGTCCCCGCGGACACCTGGCCGGAGCTTGCCGCCGAGGGCAAGGTCTTCTACGTCTGGTTCGACGCCCCCATCGAGTACATCGGCGCGACGAAGGAATGGGCGGACCTGGACCCGGAGAACCGGGACTGGAAGTCCTGGTGGTACGAGGCCGACGGCGGCGAGAACCCCGTCCGCTACACGGAGTTCATGGCGAAGGACAACGTCCCCTTCCACACCGTGATGTTCCCGGCGACGCAGCTCGGCGTGCGGGAGCCGTGGAAGAAGGTCGACTACGTCAAGGCGTTCAACTGGCTGACGTACTACGGCGGGAAGTTCTCCACGTCGCAGAAGCGGGGCGTCTTCACCGACCAGGCGCTGGACATCCTGCCGGCCGACTACTGGCGCTACTTCCTGATGGCGAACGCGCCCGAGTCGGACGACTCGTCGTTCACCTGGGAGCACTTCACGGCCACGGTGAACAAGGACCTGGCCGACACCCTCGGCAACTTCGTCAACCGGGTGCTGTCCTTCTCCAAGAAGCGCTTCGGCGAGACGGTCCCCGAGGGCTCCCCGGCGGGCCCGGCCGAGGCCAAGCTCGGCGAGGAGATCGCGGGCCTGCTCGCGGAGTACGAGACCCAGATGGAGGCCCTCCAGTTCCGCAAGGCCGCGGCGGCGCTGCGCGCCCTGTGGTCCGCGGGCAACTCCTACCTGGAGGAGAAGGCCCCCTGGCTGGAGATCAAGACCGACCAGGACGGCGCGGCGCTCACGCTGCGCACGGCGATGAACCTGATCCACCTGTACGCGGTGGTCTCGGAGCCGTTCATCCCGACATCGGCGAAGGCGATGCGCACGGCGTTCGACCTGGCCGACGACACGGCCACCTGGGTCACCCCGGAAGAGGCCCGCAGCCTCGACTCCCTTCCGCCCGGGACCCATTTCGCGGTCCCCCCGGTCCTGTTCGCCAAGCTGACGGACGACGACCTGGAGGAGTACACGACCCGCTTCGGCGGCGTCCCGGAGTAACCAACTCCCCCTGCCAGCACGCAGAGCGCCCCGCCCCCGGCAGCAACCGGGGGCGGGGCGTTGTGCGTTGGGCATGGCAGGACTCGACCTTCTTCCTCCGCGGCGCCCCTCGCGACCACAGCACACGACGCGAATCGGCGAAGCGACCCCGATCCGCGTCCACACACCCGTCCGGACCCCACCCGCACGCGGCACACCGGCTTCACGGCCACGCGATTGCGCGAGAGCGCGGCATGTGCGCCCGGCCCTTTCCTTACGCACCCCATGCGCCGCACACATCCCACCAGCAAACTCACGACTCAAAAACTCCCGAAACCAGGCCCCAAAACCGCTGGACCAGCCGTTTGCTACCTAGCAGAATGGTAATAGGACGTTAGGAGGATCCTCATCGCCTACCAACAGAGCGCGGACCGGCGATCGGCTTTCCGCTGAACGCCAGCCATCGAACAGGCGCCCCATAAGCGGCTGTACGGCTGAACGATCCAGGCAATCGGAGGGTGTCCAGTGGCCTAGTATCCAACGGTCGGCGATCCTTCCGACAGGCGGCAGGAAGCCGCCACGCACTCGGCCGGGTGATGGCTCGAACGCCTGGCCCCGACCTGAGTGCGTAGAAGACGACAACGCAGGTGAGGGACAACCAAGTGTCGGTACCCGAGGACAGGCAGGATCCGATCTACCAGGGGCATCGCCTTCGCAAGCGGCTGCGGGCAGCCAGGGAGGCCGCGGGCCTGACCCACACGGACGTCGCGGATGCCCTGGAATGGTCGCCCTCGAAGATCAACAGGATCGAGACGGGCAAGGTGGGCCTAGCGATCACCGACGCCCGCGTCCTGCTCGATCTCTACGGGGTCACCGACCCGACAGAGGTCCAAGAGATCACCGCCATGGCCCGGGCAGCACGCCAACCCTCATGGTGGAGCCCGTACCGCACGGCCGCCGCCCCGGAACTCCTGCGCTTCGTCAGCTACGAATCGTCGGCTATCAGGATTCGGAATTTCCAGTCCACCCTGGTGCCCGGCCTGCTGCAGACCGAGGAATACGCAAAGCAGATCCTGGGCGAGTCACAGGAAGCCGAAGCCCTGCTGGCACTGCGGCTGGAACGACAGGACCGCGTCCTGCGGACGGGCGGACCCGATCTCCACTTCATCCTCGACGAGGCGGCGATCCGGCGGGTGGTCGGCAGCGAACGGATCATGAAGGAACAGTTCCAGAAGCTGATCACGCTCAACGAACTGGAGAACGTCGACATCAAGGTGGTGCCCTTCACGGCCGGCCTGTACCCGCAGTTCAGGTCGCCCTACGTGCTCTTCCAGTTCCCGGAGGAGGACGAGGACCTCGTGGCCTACCTGGAACGCCCTGACGGTCAGGTGCTGCTGAGCGAACGGTCGCCGTACACGGGAGCCAACGCGACGGACCCGACCGACTATCTCGACGACTACTGGTTCGTGGAGCGGAACGTGGCCAGGGCTCTCGACAAGGATTTCCTCTTCAGGGATTTCCAATAGGCACAAAGGGGGTGGGCGATGACCGATCCGGGGGGAGCGGCATGCGGGGCGGATCAATCCGGCCGGTACGCATCCACATCCACATCCTTGACGAATTCGATAAAGGCGATCCACGCCCTCGGGAAAACGGCGACGACCTCTTGCCCGGGAAAATTCGAGTTCCTGACCCGGACCTGGCCGGCCATCGCCACTTCCACGCAATCTCCGCTTTGCGCGGAGGCCGAACTCTTCCGCCACTCAGTTTTCGACTCTGCCATACCGTCGCGGCTCCCACCGTGCGCCGAAAAAGGGCAGGATACGACACTTCTCCACCCCAATATGATTATGGGTGATCATATTGTGTCTGCCAAGAGCATTCTCGGCAGAGAAAATTGCACACATAACAGCATAAAAGCCGCAACATTGCGCATGAAGCAAAGAGTTGACTGAAAACGTTCGCCGGTCTCTCGCTGCGGAATGCAAAAGGGAGTCTCATCGGCCGAGCCGCCAAGCATGCGGCCGAGGACTCCCTCTGCGAAGCCACTCCGATCTTCCATTCCCGGAAAGGCAGCTTCAGATGGATTCTAGCGGCTCGCTGAGCAAGGGCCACCCCCCTGCCGACGAGGTTCAGCAACGCAGTTGGGTGAAGTGGGCGCGCACAGCCTGCACCGATGTCCTCAAGGGCGCGTGCACGGCGGTGGGCGCCGGTGCCGTGTCCCTGCTCGTGTGGTGGATAGAGAACCGGTAGCGGAAGGACCGGCGGCAAAGGATCAATCAGGTAGCGGCCCGAACACCCCCACGCTCTCCACCACCCGACGAGGAGAGCGAGATCCAGGCCGCGACCGCTCGTCGACCACGCGCCCAGGGCTGCCCCACCAGCGGCCGGGCGCCGAACGGCCCGACGGCCGTCCGAGTCGGCTCAGCACCGCGCCGCGAACGCGGACCGCACCCCGGCCGCCACGGCCGGCGGCGACCGCTGCCGTGACCGACCGGCCAACTGCCCCCGGCAGCGCCCGAGTCCGGACGCGGTCTCACGGGCGTCGGCGCGCCCGCGGCCCGCCGGGTAGCCGGTCGAGGGCCCGCTGGCACCTGTCCGTCCCGGGCCGAGTCCGGCCCGTCATCGGCCCGCCCGCGCCGTCACCGCACCGTCCGCCGAGGACGTCGTCGCGGGGGTACCGGCCGACACGTCACTCCGCCCCGGGGTAGAACACTCCGGTGAGCCACTTCCCGCACGCCACCGAGTTCCCCGAGCCCGCCCCCGTGCCGCCGGGCCGGTGGCCGGAGTTGCAGACCGCCCTCGCCGCCGTCAACCGCGACCTGCGGGCGACGCTGCCCGAGCAGGAGCCGCTGATTCTGGTGGCCGTTCCGGCGTGGGAGTCGGCCGCCACCGGTGACAGGGTCCCCGAGCACGTCTACGTGGCGATGGCGGACGGCAGTTGGCAGGGCAACTCCCTGAACGAGTACGACCCCGAGGACGGTGGACGGGACTGGCCCGCCGAACCCGCGACCGTCCTGGGCATGGTCGCGGACGCCGCGCAGGAGACGGTCATGGAGCTGCTGTGGCGGGCATGGCCGACCTGCTGGGTGCACAAGAGCGGGGTGCACGTGCGCACTCCGGGCACCGGCCCGGACGGGGAGTCGGGGGAGGAGCCGCCCCCGGGCCGGGCCGGGGAGGCCGCCGGGCAGCCGGTGTGGTGGTGCCGCGGCGGCCGGGCCGAGGAGTGCCACGACCTGGCGGCGGTAGGGGAGTTGGCGGAGGCGCTGCCGGGCAGGCAGCGGCGGGCCTTCAGGCGGGGCGAGCGCGAAACGCGCAGGTGATCGGCCTCACCGACGCGCCCCGTCCGTCAGGAAGTCCCAAGTCCCGTCCACCGCAGGCCCCGTGCGGGCACGACCGCCGCACGACGTATCGTTCCCGCATGGCAGTTCCCGAGGTGATTCCCATCGCCCACGAGCCGGGGCACCGGACCGACACCATCGGCCGGTACACGGTGCACCCCGAAACCGCACGACGCGGACAGTTCCTGGCGACGGTCACGTACGCCTTTCCCGAAGGGTTCCGGCCCGGTGACGGATGGGAGGAGCAGAAGCGGCTCTACGCCGTGCTCCACACCTTCGACACCGACGGCCGGCACCGCGACGCCCAGATCTGGTGCGCCGGGACATGGGCCG
Organism: Streptomyces sp. NPDC008150; assembly: GCF_042956945.1. NCBI lineage: Bacteria > Bacillati > Actinomycetota > Actinomycetes > Kitasatosporales > Streptomycetaceae > Streptomyces > Streptomyces sp. NPDC008150. The sequence goes on from NZ_JBIBHJ010000003.1 coordinate 166,010, forward strand.
AGCAGCAACGGAACCCCGACGGCGAGCAGTCCGTCCTCGCGCAGGCCCACGCGCACCTGGCGAAGCTGCTGGAAGACCTCCCCGACCGCGAACCCGGCGACATCGCGGTGCGCCCGTTCCAACTGACGCGGGACGGCGTCCTGTTCGGCCTCATCGCCGAGGAGCCCGAATCGGGCACGGCGACCGACCCCGACGACGACTGGGTCGAGCTGTACCCGGACCGCCTGGGCTTCGGCCCGCCGTGGGACGGGTCCTACGACACCTGAGTGCGCGTGATGTGACGGGCCATCGGCCTGACCCGTGAGGCGGCGTCATCCGCGGATGCGGCGAGTCGACGTCCTGCCTCACGGTCGAGCGGGCCGCCCGTCACATCGGGACTCCTCTGCTGCGCTCCAGCAGTCGGTTCAGCTGCGGCTCGTACTCGTCGGCGATACGCATGAACTCGTGGTTGTCCTTGCAGAAGCGGCGGCCGGAGGCGATGACGTCGAGGATCTTGCGCAGAACCAGGTCGATCTGATCCGCGGAGAGGGACCTCTCGCACGCCTCCAGCCATTGCGTTCCACGCCGCGCGACGACGGAGAAGGAGTGCGGCGAGGCGCCTCCGTGGCGCCGGGTCACCTCCTCCAGCACGTCGATGGCCTGCATCGCGCGCTCGTGCAACGTGCCGTCCGCCGGGGCCACTGTGGACCGCCGCAGCCGTATCGCGCTCCACGCGGTCAGAACGTAGTGGTCGGCCGCCCCGCCCTCGCAGCCCTTCGCGGTCTCCAGATGGTTCTCCGCGATGCCCAGATCGCCCCGTTCCAGCTCGAACTCCCCGCGCTGCAGCCAGTAATGGAAGTTGTCACAGAGGAGTTCGTGGACCGTGTCGTAGATCTCCCGAACCCTGGCGGGCTTCAGCCGGAGGGACACCATCAGGGAGTGGTTGAGCAGCCTGATCATGATGCGGCGGTACGGATCGTCGTTGTCCCGCGACTCGGACGCGTACTGGGCGTAGAACTTCAGCAGAAACTCGACAACCGAGCTGAGTTGGGTCGGATTCTTCTTCAGCACGGTCTCCACCACCGTGTCCGCGATGGTGCGCTGTCGGCAGCGGATGGTCCCGTCCGGGGCGAGGATCAAGAACCGTCCTTTGATGAGCCGGGCTATCGCCTCGTACAGGGCGGGTCTGGGCGCCGATCGCCCGGACACGATCTGCAGCAGGTCCTCCTGCTCGATGCCACGCTTCTTGAAGACGATCGCGGACTCGAAGACACAGACCGTCGCGTACACCGCGACCTGGCTGCTGTCGAGTTCGTGGAACTCGCTGGCGACCTTGTCCTCGAACCGCTTGCCCGTGACCACTTGGATCATGGCCACCAACAGGCTGCGGTCGCACAGTTCACGCAGCTTGTCGATCTTCTGCGCCCGCACCCTGTGCTGCTTGAGGATGCCGGGCAGGGCGTACTTGTGCAGGATGTCGACGATCTGTCCGAGGTCCTCGTCCTTCAGTGGTTCGTCCGCGGAGACCGGATCACGCTCGAAGGTCACGTCGAGTTCGTCTGCGCGAGTGGTTCGGATGGCCGCGACCACCAGCGACCTGCCGCCGTTGCTCAACTCCTTGAGGAGGGAGGCGCCAAGGCTTCCGAAAATGTCCACGTCGTCCACGAACACGGCATCCGGAAGCATGGTCGCGGCCTGGGCCTTGAGGTTGGGAATGGGGTCGGTGGCCTCGCGGTCGATCCATGCCACCGTACGGCCGGCCTGGTGGAGTTCGTAGGCGTACTGCATGAGCGCGGTGGTCTTGCCCGACCCCGCCCGGCCCTCGACCAGGACGATCGAATGCCTCCCGTTGGGCCCCGGCCTCGCCTTGTCCCGTATCCGGTCGATGATCGAGAGCTTCGCGCAGAATTCGTCCCGGACGTCGCCCCAGGTGGGGTCCTGGCCCTTCAGATACTCGACGGTGCCCGCGGACGCACTGTCGACCAGCCCCGCCACAAGTTTGATGCCCGAGTTGCGGCGGGCGCCCAGTTGTACGTCCGCGAGCCGTCTGCGGCCCTGTTGGAGCACCTCGAGTCCCGGCCGCAGACAGCGCGTCGCGAACTCGTGCGGCGGCATCTCGATGTGGGTGAAGCCGGCCTGCCGGATGCGTTCGCGGTCCGCTGCGGTTCCCGGACCGGTGATGACGAACTGTGGGAACCGACCGCCCGGGTCCTGCCGCTGCGGCACCAGGGTCAGCGCCTGCCACAGCGCGCGAGAGCTCGGCGACGTTGCCATGAACGCCGTGGGGCGGCAGAGCAGTTCGGCCTTCAGCTTCCGGAACCACAGGGCCCGGGGGGTGACGTCGTCGTCCGCGGGAACGGAGAATTCCAGGCCTTCCGGTCCCGTCGGCTCTCCGTGCATGGCGACCGCCTCGACGGTGGCGTTGCCCGCCCTCGGCTTGCGGATCAGCGCGTTCACGAATGTGTTGGTGTCCGTGACCTGCGCGTCGTGCCGGAGCATCGAAGTCAGAAGGTCGGTCGCCGTAAGGTCGTAGATGCGCGACCAGGGAGCGCGCAGAACGCGGTGCGCGGGGTTGGAGAAGTGCTCCGGATCCACCCGCAGTTCTGCCACGTGCTGGTCGACGACCAATGGGTTCAGCCGCGCCAGCGCGGTGTGCCAGATCTCCGGCGTGGTCGGCGGCGGAGTGGGGACACCACCGTAGACGGCCTTCGTGAGCCCCTCGGTGAAGGTGTCGGTGTCGACGGGCCGCGTCTCGCCGTGGAGACCGGACACCGCCACCAGGATCATGCGTCCCGTGCCAAGTTGTCCGTAGAACTCCTCCAGCACCTCCGCCTCCCCGGCCTGCGGCGCCGCCTGCCAGGCAGTACCGCCGGGCGAGGGCGCTGTCCGCCGCGGCCTCGGCAACGGGATCGGCTGTTCGTTCTGCGGAGCCGCGAGGTCCCTGACCCGGGGGGTTCCGCCCGCGCCGGCTCCGGCCTCCAACCGCAGGACGCGATGCTGACGAACCGCCCCGAGGTGCGTCACCTGCCACTTCTCACCGAGCCGGGAGGGCAGGGCCTCGCCTTCCGGCGCCAGCAGAAGAGTCCTGGGAAGCAGCGGGCCGAGGGAGGTCGGCAGCGCAGCGCTGTGGCCGCCCAGCACGACGGTCAGCCGGTTGTCCCCCGCCCACTTCGCATAGTCCCCGCCGACCGCGGCGCCCAGTTGCTCCGCAGTGCAGTTCGGGCGTTCGGTCCCGCTGCCCGGGGGCAGTGCCATGCGGAACACCGTGTTCGCCACCACGATCCCCAGAGCGGCGCCGTCCCCGCCGATGCGTGTTGAGCCTTCGCCGGGCAGCACGCCCGGCAGCCAGTCCGGGAAGGAGACGTCCGTGGCCGCCCAACTCGTGTACTCCGCGAAGAGCGATTCCGTGACGGCATCGGCCGTATCCGCGCCCTCGGGCCGCCACAACTCCCGTTCGGTGTCGCTCCAGTAGCGCGCGAGGGCCTTGACCAGCATCCCCCCGCCCGCCCGTGGCGGAGTCAAGTCCTGCCGCCATGGCACGCGCACCACCGGAGGCACACCGGGTGCGCCAAGGTCCAGACACTCGATCATGACGGCGTCGAGCAGGTCGGCCGTGTCACCGGGAGTGACAACACGCGGATGCGCAGCTCTCGTTCCGAACACCACGATCGCGTCCAGGGTGTGCCCCGACCGGTACAGCGCCCGCACGCTCTCCACCGTCGCCTCCAACTGGGCGAGCGGTGTGACGGACAGGAAGTGATAGGTGTCGCTCGTACCGTTGTCACTCATGTCTGTCACTCCCCCTTCAGGGCGATGGCCAGCACGGCCGCCCTGGGAATCACCAGTTGTATGTCGGTACTGCCGGGCCCGCATTCCCGGCCGCTCACCGTGACGCGCAGGAACGGACTGCCCACCGACGCCTCGTCGATACGGCCGGTGATCCGGGCGGCGGCCCGTGGGCACAGGGCCCGAGACTGCTCCGCGAACGAGGGCGACACGACGACGACACCGCGCGCCGTCTCCGTTTCGGGCTCCACGAAGGTGGCGAGCGCGAATGTCACGACGCTGGCCACCAGAGCGGCGCAGACCGCCACGTTGGCGTGCCTCTGTCGGCGGTCGACCTGCGATGCCTCGTAGTCCGCTCGCCGGAGCACCTTGTCCAGCAAATCGAGACGGTCGCGGGCCCGGTCTCCGGAGGCGAGCGAGGAAACGGGCTGGGCAACCGCCCGCAGGTAGAGGACCGCGGACAGCAGCCACAGGGCGACCGCCGCGACACCCGCCCACCGGGTGACCGGTGGACTGTCGGCGAGCTGGGTGAACGTGAGCGCTGCGACGATGCCGCCCGCGAACAGCGTGACGGTGGACTGCGCCGCCTGGGCGCGGATCCGTGCCCCGCTCCCGGACCTGACACGTTCCGAGTAGTAGGCCTCGGTCGCGGGTCCCAGTACGGCGTCGAGGACGAGATCCCGCTCGTCGGCCGCGTTCCCCCCTGTGTCCGCAGACGTGATCACAGAACCCCCTGTCGAGCTCTCACAGAGACCCCCCGGTGCTCGTAAGTGAGGAGCATCGTAGGGAACACGGTCTGGTGACAGGGGTGATACGGAAAATTCTTCACATACCCGCTGGGCGGGAGCACCCTCGAACGCGAGGGAGCCCGGGTCCGTCCGGACCCGGGCTCCCTCGTCGCGCGAACGCGCTACGCCATGGCGTTACTTCGCCTGCGGCTTCCGTACCGAGATGTGGAGCTCGCGGAGGCGGGCCTCCTCCAGTTCCGTCGGGGCGCCCATCATGAGGTCCTGGGCGTTGCCGTTGAGCGGGAAGGAGATCGTCTCGCGGATGTTCGGCTCGTCGGCGAGCAGCATCACGATGCGGTCGACGCCCGGGGCGATGCCACCGTGCGGCGGGGCGCCGAAGCGCAGCGCGCGCAGCATGCCGGCGAACTCGCGCTCGACCGTCTCGTTGTCGTAGCCCGCGATGTTGAACGCCTTGAGCATGATCTCGGGCTCGTGGTTCCGGATCGCGCCGGAGGACAGCTCGATGCCGTTGCAGACGATGTCGTACTGCCAGGCCAGGATGTCCAGCGGGTCCTGGTTCTCCAGCGCGTCCATGCCGCCCTGGGGCATCGAGAACGGGTTGTGCGAGAAGTCGATCTTCCCCGTGTCCTCGTCCTTCTCGAACATCGGGAAGTCGACGATCCAGCAGAAGCGGAAGACGTTCTCCTCGAACTGGCCGGCCCGCTTGGCGGCCTCGACGCGGACCGCGCCCATGATCTTGGAGACCTCGGCGAACTCGCCCGCGCCGAAGAACACCGCGTGCCCGGCGGCGAGGCCGAGACGCTTGGTCAGCTCGGCGACGTTCTCCTCGGTGAGGAACTTGGCGATCGGGCCGGTGAGCGAACCGTCCTCCGCGACGCGCACCCAGGCCAGGCCCTTCGCGCCCTGCGAGACGGCGTAGTCGCCGAGCTGGTCGAAGAACTTGCGGGGCTGGCCCGAGACGTCCGGCACCGGCAGCGCGCGCACGTGCTTGCCGGCGAACGCCTTGAACTCCGAGCCCTCGAACACGTCGGTGATGTCGACGAGTTCGAGCTTGGCGCGCAGGTCGGGCTTGTCCGAGCCGTACTTCAGCATCGACTCGCGGAACGGGATGCGCGGGAACGGCGAGGTGACCTCACGGCCGCCGCCGAACTCCGTGAACAGCTCCGTCATCAGCTTCTCGATCGGCTGGAAGACGTCCTCCTGCTCGACGAAGCTGAGCTCCACGTCGAGCTGGTAGAACTCGCCCGGCGACCGGTCCGCGCGCGCGTCCTCGTCGCGGAAGCAGGGCGCGATCTGGAAGTAGCGGTCGAAGCCCGAGATCATGAACAGCTGCTTGAACTGCTGCGGCGCCTGCGGCAGCGCGTAGAAGCGGCCCGGGTTCAGGCGGGAGGGCACCACGAAGTCGCGGGCGCCCTCGGGGGACGTCGCGGTCAGGATCGGGGTGGCCATCTCGTTGAAGCCGAGGGCGACCATCTTCGAGCGGATCGAGGCGATCACGGAGGAGCGCAGCATGATGTTGCGGTGCATGCGCTCGCGGCGCAGGTCGAGGAAGCGGTACTCCAGGCGCCGCTCCTCGTTGACGCCGTCCTCGGCGTTGATCGTGAACGGCAGCGGGGCGGCCGCGCCCAGCAGCTCGACCTCGGAGACCTCGACCTCGATCTCGCCGGTCGGCAGTTCCGGGTTCACGTTCTCCGTGCCGCGGGAGACGGCCTTGCCGTCGACGCGGACCGTGGACTCCTTGGTCAGGCGGTCCAGCGCCTCGTACGCGGGCGTGCCGGGCCGGGCGACGAGCTGCGTGATGCCGTAGTGGTCGCGCAGATCGATGAAGAGGATGCCGCCCAGGTCGCGCCGATTGTGCAGCCAGCCGCTCAGCCGGACGTCGGTGCCGACGTCAGAGGCGCGGAGCTCGCCGCAGGTGTGGGACCTGTACCGATGCATCGTCGTTCATCCAGTCTTCGCGGATCGGGGATCTCCGGTGCTGCTGCCCGGACCTGTCCAGGGTACCGGCCGCACCAAGGTCGACTCCCCCGCGTTTCCGCCCGTGCGCGGGGCCGGTCCGCCCCGCCCCGCGCACGGGCGGACCACCGGGTACGGCGCGGGGCGGGGCCCCGGACGGCGCCGGGACGGCCCCGCGGCGAGAGGGCGCCGAGGCGGGCGGCGCCCCACCGCGACGCGGGCGGTGCGGCGGGCGGTGCGGGCCCCGCGGAGCCCCGGCCCCCGGCGCCATCGGTGGCACTGTGCGACGACCTCTTCCTAAAGTGGGGCCATGCGTACTGGTGAGCCGCCCCTGCCCTCCGTGGGGGAGGTCCTCGCCGCTCTCGCGACCGGGATGTGGCACTGGGACACCGCAGCCGGGCTGGTCACGGTGGATGCCGAGGCCGCCCGGCTGCTCGGGCTGCCCGCGGCCGGCACCACCCTCACGGAGGCCCAGGTCCGCGCCCGCCTGCACCCCGTGGACTGGATCGAGATCACCGGGGTGGTCCAGCTCGCCGTCGCCGAGGACACCCTCGCCGAGGTCCGTATCCGGATCATGGACGAGCACGGCCGGGTGGTCCGCACGCTGCGCAGCCGCTCGAAGCCGGCCTTCCACCCCGAGAACGACTCGTACGAGCTGATCGGCACCCTCCAGGAGGTCACCGACCCCACCCCGGGCACCCCGGCCGGCCGCCGGGCCGTCACCGGCGACTGGCGGCGCTCGCGCGAGGCGTTCCTGCTGGACGCGGGCCGCGCGCTGGCCGAGGCCCGCTCCACGGCGGAGGTGCTGCGGGTCGCGTCGGGGCTGTCGATGCCCGGCTTCTCCCCGGACGGCATCGCCGTCTTCGGCGCGGTCGGCGACCGGCTCACCGTCATCGGCCACCACGGACAGCGCGAGGGCGAAGAAGAACCGTTCCTCCAGATGTCCGTGGACACGGACTACCCGGCCGCCGAGGTCGTCCGCACCGGCCGCGCCGTCTACCTGTCCTCACCCGGTCAGTACAAGGACCGCTACCCGCTCACCTGGCCGCTGGCCGAGCACTTCGGCCGCCAGTCCTGGGCGTTCCTGCCGCTGACCGTCGCGGGCCGCACCATGGGCGCCTGGATGGCCGCCTTCACGTACCCGGTCGCGTTCACGCCCGACGAACGCTCCGTGCTCACCACCGTCGCCCGCATGTTCGCCCAGGCCCTCACCCGGGCCGGGGCCGCCGAGTCCGAGCGCGAGCTGACCGACGGCCTCCAGCGCTCCATGCTGCCCACGCTCGGCCCGAAGATCCCCGGCATGAGCGTCGCCGCCCGCTACGTCCCCACCGGCGGCGGCCTCCAGGTCGGCGGCGACTGGTACGACATGATCCCGCTGCCCGGCGGCAACCGCATCGCCCTCGTCATCGGCGACGTCCAGGGCCACGACGTGCGTGCCGCCGGCCTGATGGGCCAGCTCCGCATCGCGCTGCGCGCCTACGCCTCCGAGGGACACCGCCCCGACGCCGTCCTCACCCGCGTCTCCCGCTTCCTGCACGGCGTCGTCGAGGACGAGGACGGCACCGACCAGCGCTTCGCGACCTGCCTGTACGCGGAGGTCGACCCCTCCTCCGGGATCCTGGAGATCGCCCGCGCCGGCCACCCCGACCCGGCGATACGGATGGCCGACGGGACCGTGATGATGCGGCCCACCGACGGCGGCCTGCCGCTGGGCATCGACCCGGACGCCGACTACCCCACCACGCGCTTCGCCCTGGAACCCGGCGAGACCCTGCTGATCTGCACCGACGGCCTCATCGAGACCGGCGGCCACGACATGGAGTCCGGCTGGGAACGCATCCGCTCCGTCCTGGACCAGCACCCCGGCGACCTGGAGGAACTCGCCGAGTCCCTGGTCCAGGCCGTGCACGGCCCCTCCTCGCACCACACCACCGGCCCGCTCGCCGACAGGCGCGAGGACGACATAGCGGTCCTGCTGCTGCGCCGCGAACCCGTCGGCGAGAGCCCCACCGCCGTCGCGGGGCGGCCGCTGCGCCGCACGATGCTCACCATCGCGCAGGACGAGCCCGAACGGATCTCCGTCGGCCGCCACCAGCTCACGGAACTCCTCCACGACTGGTCCTCCGCCGACCAGCTCGACTCGGCGGTACTGCTCCTGTCGGAGGTGCTCACCAACGTCCTCGTGCACACCGACAGCGACGCGCTGCTCGTCGCCGAGGTGATCGGCGAGCCCGGCGAACGCCGCGTCCGCGTCGAGGTCACCGACGCGGGCGACGACCTCCCGCACAAGCGCCGGCCCGGCGAACTCGCCTCCTCGGGGCGCGGGCTGGTCCTCATCGAGCTCCTCGCGCACGACTGGGGGGTCAACCCGCGCGGCAAGGGCAAGAGCATCTGGTTCGAGCTGCACGAGGCGTCGGGGGACGGGAACGAGAACGGCAACGGCCCGGCCGGCGGCCAACAGGACGCGGCGGAAGCGGCGTTGGAGGCACTGGAGGGGTTCGGGGACCTGGAGTGACCGGCCCGCGGCACGTCCGGGCACGGCCCGCGCCGCGGTTCAACCGGCGCGCAGCGCGGGTGAGTTGACGCGGGCGGCGGGCGGCGGGCGGCGGGCGGGAAAATCCTCCCCGCCCGTCCGCCGCCCTCAGCACAATGAGCGGCATGACGCTGCCGCTGGACACCAACCCGCTCTTCGCACGGCTCGACGGCGCCGAAAGCATCCTCGTGGCCGGCGCGGGCGGCGGCTTCGACATCTACTCCGGTCTGCCCCTCGCCCTCGCCCTGCTGCACCGGGGCAGACGGGTCCACCTCGCGAACCTCTCCTTCAGCTCGCTCGCGGGACTCCCGCCCGACGCGTGGCCGGCGCCCGAACTCGCGGTCGTCACACCGGAGTCGGCCCCGCACCACGCGTACTTCCCCGAACGCACCCTCGCCCGGTGGCTGCACGCGCACGACTACCCGTCCACCGTCCACGCCTTCCCGCAGACCGGCGTGATCCCGCTGCGCGCCGCCTACCGGTCGCTCATCGAACGGCACGGGATCGACGCCGTGGTGCTGGTCGACGGCGGCACCGACATCCTGATGCGCGGCGACGAGACGGGCCTCGGCACCCCCGAGGAGGACCTGACCAGCGTCGCCGCCCTGGCCGCGCTGGACGAGGTCCCCACCCGGCTGGTGGTCTCGGTCGGCTTCGGCGTGGACGCGTACCACGGCGTCAATCACGTACAAGTCCTGGAGAACATCGCCGCGTTGGAGCGCGCCTCGGCCTACCTGGGGGCGTTCTCGATACCGCGCGCGAGCCGTGAGGGCGCCCTCTACCTCGACGCGGTCGACCACGCCCAGCGTGAGACTGCCGACCACCCCAGCATCGTCAACGGCCAGGTCGCGGCGGCCGTGCGGGGCGCGTTCGGCGACGTCCGCTTCACCGAACGCACCCGGGGCAGCGAGCTGTTCGTGAACCCCCTGATGTCCCTGTACTTCGCCTTCGAACTCCCCGGCCTGGCGGCCCGCTGCCTCTACCTGGACCTGATCGAGGACACCTACCTGGCCCGCCAAGTGCACTCCCGCATAGCGCAGTTCAGGAACACGGTGACGGTCCGCAAGCCGCGGGCGTTCCCGCACTGAGGACACTGCGGCGCCGCCGACCGATGAGATTGCCCGTCCCCCGCGGTCATCAGTGACACGGCAGCACACCGCACCACGACCGCGAGGGAGACGGACATGACCACTCAAGCGAAGGGCCCCGCGAGCTACTTCCCCTCCATCGAGAAGAAGTACGGGCGCCCCGTGCCGGAGTGGGTCGAGCTGATCCGCTCGTCCCCGCTCACCCGGCACGGACAGCTCGTCACCTGGCTCAAGACCGAACACGGCCTCGGCCACGGCCACGCCACCGCGCTCGTCGCCCACACGCTCGCGGGGGGCGACGGGCGCTGAACCCCGGGGGAGACCGGCGGACGCCGCCCGCCGGGATCAGGCACCGGTCTCGCGGGCCGGGCCGCCGGGGAGACCGGTGCCTGGTCCCGGGGCCGACGGAGCGTCCCGCGCGGCCCCGAACCGGTCCCGCAGCTCGTGGTACACCCCGAACCCCGCCGCCGTCAGCGGCACCGCCAGCAGCATGCCGAGGATGCCCGCCACCGACGCGCCCGCCGTGATCGCCACCATCACCAGCGCCGGGTGCATCTGCACCGTGCGGCTCTGGATCATCGGCTGGAGCACGTGCCCCTCCAGCACCTGCACGGCGAGCACCACCCCCAGCGCCCACAGCGCGATGACGAACCCCCGGTCGGCGAGCGCCACCAGGACCGACACCGCGCCCGACAGGAACGCGCCGAGGTACGGGATGTAGGCGCCGACGAAGACGAGCGCGCCCAGGCCCACCGCGCCCGGGACGTCGAGGATCAGCAGGCCGACCGCGATGCAGGTCGCGTCGATGAGGGCGATCACCGTGGTGCCGCGCATGAACCCCTCGACCGCGCCGAACGCCCGGCGGGCCATCGCCTCGACGACGTCGGCCGTACCGCTCGGCGCGAGGTTGCGCAGGGTCTCGGCGGCCCGGTTGGAGTCGCGCAGGAAGAAGAAGACCAGCAGCAGCGCGAGCACGGCGAGGGCGATGGTCTCGCCGACGACGCTGACCCCGCTGATGACGTTGGAGGCCGCCGTGCCGCCGTACTTGCCGAGCAGGTCCTTGGCGTTGCCCGCGATGTCGTCCAGCGAGGTGCCGGCGGCGCCGAAGTGCTCGGAGAGCGAGGTGGCCGCCGCCTTCAGCGAGGAGACGATCTGGTCGCCGGTGTCCACGAGCGCCGCGACCACGATGTAGACGGCGCCCCCCACCACGCAGACCACGGCGACACAGGTGAGTCCGGCGGCGAGCGAGCGGTTGACCCGGGCCTTGACCAGGCGCCGGTACAGCGGCCCCAGCAGCGCGGACCCGAGGAGCGCGAGCAGCACCGGCGTGACCGCCGTGCGGAACTCCACGCACAGCCGGATCCCGACCCACCCCACCCCCGCCACCAGCAGGATGACGATGCACCAGGCGGCGAGACGGCGGGCGGGTTCCGGGAGCAGGTGCACGTCCCCACCCCAGCACGCGCGGGGCGGGCCGTCCTGCCGGGACGGCCCGCCCGGGTGACGCCACGTCAGGTCGGCGGGCCCTGCCCGGTGCTCCGCCGGAGCGTCAGAGAGAGACGTGCGGGCTCGTCAGCGCCACTCCGAAGTACCCCTTGGTGTTCTTGACCGTGATTCCCGCATTCTTGCCGCACAGGTTGACCGATCCGCCGAGTACCGGGCCGGAGGCCGAGCCGCGGGCGGTCCACACGCAGCCGTCGCTGTTCTCCGTGGGGACGCCGACGACCGTCTCGGCCTTCCCGTCCTTGGTGAGGTCGGCGAGGTGGACGGCCGCGCCGAACTGGTCGCCGCTCTCCGCCGCGCCGGGTATGCCCGCCGTGTTCTGGGTGTATCCGACCGCCTTGGCCGTGGTCAGGCCGGAGGCGGAGCCGCGCAGCAGAACGGCGGTGCCCGCCGACTCGAGCTTGCCGACCGCCTCGCCGGGGGAGCCGACGAGGACGTCGGCGTACCCGTCGGCGTTGACGTCGCCGACGCTGAGCGACTGCCCGAACTGGTCACCGTCCTCGGCCGCGCCCGGGACTCCCGCCGTGTCCTGGTGGAAGACCTGCGGCTTCTGGTCGGCGGTGATGCCCTGCGCGCCTCCGTACAGGACCTGGATCTCGCCACCGCTGTGCGCCGCGCCGGTCGCGTTCATCAGGGAGTCGTCGTCCGCGATGCCGGTGACGAGGTCGCCGTAACCGTCACCGTTGATGTCACCGATCTGCCCGGTGTGACCGTCCGCATAGGGAAGCTTGGTGGGCCAATTGGCGGAGTGGTCGGCCGTCGGGGGGCCGTTGTCGACGAGTACCGGTCCGCGCAGGTCGCCGGTCGTGGGTCCGGGCAGCCAGAAACGCTCCGCCCTGCCGTCACCGTTCACGTCACCCATCACCACGCTGCGGACCTCGCCTGAACGCGCGTCCCGATAGCTGGAGGCCGCCTTGCCCGTACGGGTGAAGGGACCGCTGTAGGAGGCGCCCTCGCACTCCGATCCGACGGCCAGCTCCGGGGCGCCGTCCCCGTCCATGTCACCCGTGGCCAGGGAGTTGCCGAAGCTGCAGTAGCTGCTGCCCGCCCCGAAGCCGGCCGGGACGGAGATGCTCGCACCGCCCGACAGTCCGCCGGGCCCGCCCCACACGACGGTCACGGAGCCCCGGAGTTCGTTGGTGCCGACCGCCTCCCTCGGCGTGCCGACGATCAGGTCCGCGTAGCCGTCCCGGTCCAGATCGGCTGCGGCGACCGTCGTGCCGAAGGCGTCCCACTCCTCCGGATCGCCCGGGACACCGGCGGTCGCCTGGGTGATGACCGTCCGGCGCGTGGTGCTCACGGACGAGGCCGACCCGTACAGGACGACGACGGCCCCGGCTTCCTCGACGCTGCCGTTGGCGGCGTAGGGCGCGCCGACTGCCAGGTCCCGGTAGCCGTCACCGTTGAAGTCGTCCTGGACGGCAGCGGTGTTGCCCCCCTTGTACGGGCTCGCGGCGGAGGCCGCCGTCGGGGTGAGGGCGGCGGCGAGGAGAAGGGGGGCGAGCACGGCGGCGGCCGTGGCTGCTCTGCGCAACGGGACTCCCGGGCAATAGGACGGAGACGGCGAGGGACGAGGACTGCTCGGACCGCGGCACGGCCGGAACGACAGCCCGCGAAGCCCGCTCGCCCCACTGGACACACGAGAAGCCGCCGGGGTTGTACCGCGACCGCCTCCGGGCGCGGACGACGACGGCCGGGGCGGCCGGCGGGAGGTTCTCCCGCCGGCCGCCCCGGCCGTTTCCCGGTGTCCGGGCGGCCCTGCCGGGCCGTCAGCCCTGCGGCCCCTCCGCCGACATTCCGTGCACCGCCGGGATCGAGCCGAGGCGGCCCTTCTGGAAGTCCTCGAAGGCCTGCTGGAGTTCGTCGCGGGTGTTCATGACGAACGGGCCGTAGTGCGCCATCGGTTCGCGGATCGGCCGGCCGCCGAGGAGGACGACCTCCAGGTCCGGGGTGTTGGAGTCCTGCTTCTCGTCCGCGCGGACCGTCAGGGACGAACCCGCGCCGAAGACCGCCGTCTGGCCCAGGTGGATCGGGCGGCGTTCCGCGCCCACCGAACCGCGGCCGGCCAGCACGTACGCGAGGCCGTTGAAGTCCTCGCGCCACGGCAGCGTCAGCTCCGCGCCCGGCGACACCGTCGCGTGGATCATCGTGATCGGCGTGTGGGTCGCGCCGGGACCCTGGTGGCCGTCCAGCTCGCCCGCGATCACGCGGATCAGCGAACCGCCGTCCGGCGTGGTCAGCAGGCCGACCTCGCCGCTGCGCAGGTCCTGGTACTTCGGGGCCATCATCTTGTCCTTGGCCGGGAGGTTCACCCACAGCTGGAGCCCGTGGAAGAGGCCGCCGGACACGACGAGGGACTCCGGCGGCGCCTCGATGTGCAGCAGGCCCGAGCCCGCCGTCATCCACTGGGTGTCGCCGTTGGTGATCGTCCCGCCGCCGCCGTGGCTGTCCTGGTGGTCGAAGATCCCGTCGATGATGTACGTGACGGTCTCGAAGCCGCGGTGCGGGTGCCAGGGGGTGCCCTTCGGCTCGCCCGGCGCGTACTCCACCTCGCCCATCTGGTCCATCATGATGAACGGGTCCAGGTGGCGGTAGTTGATCCCGGCGAAGGCACGGCGGACCGGGAAGCCCTCGCCCTCGTAGCCGCTGGGCGCGGTGGTCACGGTCAGCACCTTGCGCGGGACGGCGTCGGCACCGGTGGTCACGCGGGGCAGGGTCAGCGGGTTCTCAACGGTCACGGCAGGCATGTCCGTACCTCCTTGGGCGATGTAGGACTCACTTTAGTTGAGCGTTGAACTTTCTGCCACCCAGAACCACCCGCGAGTCGCGGACATTCCCCGGCGCCGCCACCTGGGCCGGGCGGGTGGCGCGCGGGACGACTGGTGATTTCGCCGGTACGCGGACGGGGGTCCGGTCCGTACGGTCCTCGCGTCCCAACCGATGCGGAGGGACGGGCTCCCCGGGCCCCCGGCCCGAGCGTCCCGGCCCGCCGTACGCGAGAGAGGTACACACCCCCATGTCCCGCACCCCCCTGCGCCGCCGCTCCACCGCCCTCGCCCTCGCCCTGGTCGCCGGCTCCGCCGGTCTCACCGTGGCGGCCGCCCCCTCGGCCTCGGCAGCCGCCTGCTCCGACGTCGACGTGGTCTTCGCCCGCGGCACCGGCGAGACCGCCGGGCTCGGCATCGTCGGCACCCCGCTCGTGAGCAACATCAAGAGCGACCTGCCGGGCAGGTCCGTCAGCTCGTACGCCGTCAACTACGCGGCCAACGCCGCGCAGACCAGCGCCGGTCCCGGCGCCACCGACATGACCAACCACGTCACCAGCACCGCCGCGAGCTGCCCCAACACCTCGTTCGTGCTGGGTGGTTACTCCCAGGGCGCCAGCGTCACCGACATCTCCATCGGCATCCCGACCCTGCTGGGCAGCGGTTCGACCATCCCCACCGCCCTCGCCCCGCGCGTGAAGGCCGTCGTCGCCTTCGGCAACCCGCTGCGCCTGTACGGGCAGACGATCACCAGCGCGAGCGCGCTGTACGGGCCGAAGGCCAAGGAGTTCTGCAACCTGGGCGACCCGGTCTGCGCCAACGGCACGAACATCGCCGCGCACCTGACGTACCAGCTCAACGGCAGCGTCGAGTCCGGCGCCCAGTTCGCCGCCGGCAAGATCAACGCGGGCTGAGCCCGCGCAGCGGCCCGCGCCGCACGCGCGTACCCGGCGGAAACGGCCGGCGGCCCGCCCACGGATTCACCGTGGGCGGGCCGCCGGCCGTTCGTGCGTGCGCGTCCGTACGCGCGCGGTGCGCCGCTCTCAGCCGTACATGCGGCGCATCGCGAAGTCGACCATCTGCTCGACGGACTTCGCGTCGAACACGATGCGGTGCTCGCCCTCCATGTCCAGGACGAAGCCGTAGCCGGTGGGCAGCAGGTCGATCACCTCGGCACCGGTGATCACGAAGTACTTGGACTCCTTGCCCGCGTACCGGCGCAGTTCCTTGAGCGAGGTGAACATCGGGATCACGGGCTGCTGGGTGTTGTGCAGCGCGAGGAAGCCGGGGTTGTCGCCGCGCGGGCAGTAGACCTTGGAGGACGCGAAGACCTGCTGGAAGTCCTCCGCCTGGACCTGACCGCTGGTGAAGGCGCGCACCGCCTCGGCGAGCGACGGCGGCGACGGCTCCGGATAGTGCTGCTGGTGCTGCTGCCGGCCGTACCCGTCGGCGCCCGGCATCTGCTGCCCGGGCATCTGCTGACCGCCGGCGTACTGCTGCTGACCGCCGCCGTCCATCGTCTGGCCGTATCCGTACATGGAACGAAGCCTACTGAGTCACAGATGACCCAATCGGGGTTGCGTCTTATTACCGACGGGTAGCATCATCGTAGCTACTTGTTGGTACGTGAAACGAGTGCGAGGAGACAGACAGTGCCTCGCCGATCACGCCGATCGCCGATCTCTTGACGGAGCCGTCGCCATGGGGCACTACAAATCGAACCTCCGGGACATCGAGTTCAACCTCTTCGAGGTGCTCGGACGCGACAAGCTGTACGGGTCCGGCCCGTTCGCGGAGATGGACACCGACACCGCCAAAAGCATCCTCGCGGAGATGACCCGCCTCTCCGAGAACGAGCTGGCGGAGTCGTTCGCCGACGCCGACCGCAACCCGCCGGTCTTCGACCCGGCCACCAACACCGCGCCCGTCCCGGAGAGCTTCAGGAAGAGCTACCGGGCCTACATGGACTCCGAGTACTGGCGCCTGGGCCTGCCCGAGGAGATCGGCGGCACCACCGCGCCCCCGTCCCTGATCTGGGCCTACGCGGAGCTGATCCTCGGCGCGAACCCCGCCGTGTGGATGTACTCCTCCGGCCCCGCCTTCGCCCGCATCCTCTTCGAGGAGGGCACCGAGGCGCAGAAGCAGGCCGCGAAGGTCGCCGTCGAGAAGCAGTGGGGCTCGACGATGGTCCTCACCGAGCCGGACGCCGGCTCGGACGTGGGCGCCGGCCGCACCAAGGCCGTGCAGCAGGAGGACGGCTCCTGGCACATCGAGGGCGTCAAGCGCTTCATCACCAGCGGTGAGCACGACATGGAGGAGAACATCCTCCACTACGTCCTCGCCCGCCCCGAGGGCGCCGGCCCCGGCACCAAGGGCCTGTCCCTCTTCCTCGTCCCGAAGTTCGAGTTCGACTTCGAGACCGGCGAACTGGGCGAGCGCAACGGCGTCTACGCCACGAACGTCGAGCACAAGATGGGCCTCAAGGCGTCCAACACCTGCGAGATGACGTTCGGCGACCGCCACCCCGCCAAGGGCTGGCTGATCGGCGACCGGCACGACGGCATCCGCCAGATGTTCCGCATCATCGAGTTCGCCCGCATGATGGTCGGCACGAAGGCGATCTCCACCCTCTCCACGGGCTACCTCAACGCCCTGGAGTACGCCAAGGAGCGCGTCCAGGGCCCCGACCTGGCGAACTTCATGGACAAGACCGCCCCCAAGGTCACCATCACCCACCACCCCGACGTGCGCCGCTCCCTCATGACGCAGAAGGCGTACGCCGAGGGCATGCGCGCCCTCGTGCTGTACACCGCGTCGATCCAGGACGCCATCGCCGTCAAGGAGGCCGAGGGCGCCGACGCGGCCACCGAGCACGCGCTCAACGACCTGCTGCTGCCCATCGTCAAGGGCTACGGCTCCGAGAAGGGCTACGAGCAGCTCGCGCAGTCGCTCCAGACCTACGGCGGCTCCGGCTTCCTCCAGGAGTACCCGGTCGAGCAGTACATCCGGGACGCCAAGATCGACACCCTGTACGAGGGCACCACCGCGATCCAGGGCCAGGACTTCTTCTTCCGGAAGATCGTCCGCAACCAGGGCGCCGCCCTCAACTCGGTCGCCGAGGACATCAAGCAGTTCCTGGCGCTGGCCACCGGCGGCGAGGAACTGGCCGGCTCCCGCGAGCACCTCGCGAAGGCCGCCACCGAGCTGGAGGCCATCGTCGGCCTCATGCTCACCGACCTCGCGGCCACCGAGCAGGACGTCAAGAACATCTACAAGGTGGGCCTCAACACCACCCGCCTGCTGCTCGCCTCCGGCGACGTCATCGTCGGTTACCTGCTGCTGAAGGGCGCGGCCGTCGCCGCCGAGAAGCTGCAGACCGCCTCCGCCAAGGACAAGGCGTTCTACCAGGGCAAGATCGCCGCCGCGAAGTTCTTCGCCGCGACCGTCCTGCCCGGCGTCACGCTGGCCCGCAAGCTGGCCGGCGGCGTCGAGCTGGACCTGATGGAGCTGGACGAGGCGGCCTTCTGACCGTCCGCCCGCGCCACCGCGCCGGTCCGTCGCCCGACGCCCGGCGGGAGCCGTAGGAAAGTCCGTACCAGAGCCCGTTCCGGTCCCCCCGGAACGGGCTCTGGTCCGTCGTTAAGGTGGACTCATGAGCGAATCCCCCCTCTTCGACCGCGGTCACACCGACGACCTCATGTCCTTCCTCACGGCCAGCCCCTCGCCCTACCACGCGGTGGCGAGCGCGGCCGAGCGCCTGGAGAAGGCCGGCTTCCGGCAGCTCGCGGAGGAGGACGCCTGGGACGGGACGACCGGCGGCCGGTACGTGCTGCGCGGCGGCGCGATCGTGGCCTGGTACGTCCCCGAGGGCGCGGACCCGCACACCCCCTTCCGGATCGTCGGCGCCCACACCGACTCCCCCAACCTGCGCGTGAAGCCCCGCCCCGACAGCGGTGCGCACGGCTGGCGCCAGGTCGCCGTGGAGGTCTACGGCGGCCCCCTGCTCAACTCCTGGCTCGACCGCGACCTCGGCATCGCCGGCCGGCTCACCCTGCGCGACGGCACCACCCGCCTCGTCAACGTCGACCGGCCGCTGCTGCGCGTCCCGCAGCTCGCCATCCACCTCGACCGCAACGTCACCGCGGACGGCCTCAAGCTCGACAAGCAGCGCCACCTCCAGCCCGTGTGGGGCCTCGGCGACTCCGTGCGCGACGGCGACCTCGTCGCCTTCCTGGAGGAGGAGGCCGAGATCGGCGCGGGCGAGGTCACCGGCTGGGACCTGATGGTCCACTCCGTCGAGGCACCCGCCTACCTCGGCCGCGACCGCGAGCTGATGGCCGGCCCCCGCCTGGACAACCTGCTGTCCGTGCACGCCGCCGTCGCCGCCCTCGTCGCCGTCACCTCGCGCGGCGGCGACCTGCCGTACATCCCCGTCCTCGCCGCGTTCGACCACGAGGAGAACGGCTCGCAGAGCGACACCGGCGCCGACGGCCCGCTCCTCGGCGGGGTACTGGAACGCTCGGTGTTCGCCCGCGGCGGCAGCTACGAGGACAAGGCCCGCGCGTTCGCCGCGACCGTCTGCGTCTCCTCCGACGTCGGCCACGCCGTGCACCCCAACTACGCGGAGCGCCACGACCCGACGCACCACCCGCGCGCCAACGGCGGCCCCATCCTCAAGGTGAACGCCAACAACCGCTACAGCACCGACGGTTCGGGCCGCGCGCTGTGGGCCGCCGCCTGCGAACGGGCCGGTGTCCCCTTCCAGTCGTTCGTCTCCAACAACGCGCTGCCCTGCGGCACCACCATCGGCCCCATCACCGCGGCCCGGCACGGCATCAAGACCGTCGACATCGGCGTGGCCATCCTGTCGATGCACAGCGCCCGTGAACTGTGCGGCGCAGACGACCCGTTCCTGCTGGCCAACGCCCTCGTCTCGTTCCTCAAGGGCTGAACTCCCGTTCCGTGCGCCGGGTTCCGCGAGTGCGTGGCACCACGTTCCGCGAGGCCCGGCGCGGGGTCCGCGCCCCCGCTCCCGGGGCCGCCGGGTCAAGCGGCGCACGGGTGCACGGACGAGAAAGACGTGCACCCGCACATGCTCATCGAGCCCCCGGGTACCCGGAGTTGACCGGAACCGGAGTCACCGGCCCGGACTCGACAGGGAGGCGACACTCATGGGCCTCGGCGGATGCATTGTCCTCATCGCCGTGGGAGCGATCCTCACGTTTGCGACCGACTGGCACATGCAGGGGGTCAACCTGGATCTGGTCGGGATCATCCTGATGATCGTCGGGTTGATCGGTGTCACGACGTTCAGCAGCATCGCCCGGCGCCGCCGCGTCGTCGCGCCGACGACCACCGTCGTCGAGGGCGAGCGGCACGCCAGCCGCGACGGCTACAGCGACGGTGGCTACGGCGTGTGACGCCCGCGGGCCCCGGCCATCTCCGACGGTTCCGGTACCCACGAGCACGAAGGCACGCACGAGCACGAGCACGGCAGGAGACACCGCGGTACGGCACCGTCCGGCACCGTGAGCACGCCCCCGCACCGCCCGACGGCCGGGTTCCCCCTCCGTACGGACACCGCCAACGGTGTCCGACGGAGCACGGGAGCCCGGCCGTTCGGCATGCGTGCGGGCGGGAGGACCTCGGAGAACCGGCCGCCGCACCGCACACTGTGCGCATGCAGCTTCCCGCCGACGCCGTCACCGCCACCGCACTCGTCGAGGTGGTACGGATCACCGGGCTGCCCGTCGACCGCGCCGCGCCCTACCCCGGCCCGGCCGTCGCCCACTGGACCGGGGCCGACGCCGCCGACGCCCTCGCACTGATCGCCACGCTGCCCGGCAGCGCCCAGCACCGCTGCGGCTTCTTCCCGGGGTGGGGCGTCCGGGCGTACGACGAGACCCTCGAACTCCCGCTGTTCGAGGCCGCGTTCTGCTTCACCTGCCACGAGGTCCGCATGCACGGACCGGCCGTCCCGCCCCCGTCAGCCACACAGTTCTTCGCACCCGACTCACCGGCGGGCCGGTCCCTGCTCGCGCTGTTCCGCGCGGCGGGGCCCCGACTCCCCTGACAGCGGCGGGACTTGGCGGATCAGCCGTCCATTCCCGCGAGCACCAGCGGGAGCCGGACCGCACCGTCCGCCGTGATCCGCACCGGCACGCCCCAGTCCTGCTGGTGGACGTGGCAGGCCGGGTACTCGTTGGCCGGGTCGTCGTCGCAGGACGCGGCCATCGCCGACACGTGCAGCACGCCCTCCGTGACGTCCGGGTTCAGCTCCAGGACCCGGGAGAGGTCCGTGCCCGCGCCCTCGCCCCCGGCCAGCAGCTCGGGCGGCGTCGACGACACCAGCAGCCGGGTCGAGGGCCCGTACCGCGTGTCGAGCTTCTGGCCCGACGGCGCCTGGAAGATGACGTCCAACTCCAGCTTCCCGGGCGCCACTTCGGTGGCCGCCCGCTGCGTGCGGTGGGCGACCGACGACACCTTGACCGCCTCCTCCGGCAACCGCAGCCGGGTCAGCCGGTGCCCGGCCGACTCGACGACGACGATGTCGTCGCCGACGAGCACCGCGTCGCTCGGCTCGCGCAGGTCCGTCGCCAGCGTCGTGACCTCACCGGTCGCCGGGTCGTAGCGGCGCAGCGCGTTGTTGTACGTGTCGCTGACCGCGACCGAGCCGTCGGGCAGCGCGGTGACGCCCAGCGGGTGCTGGAGCAGCGCCTGGCCGGCGTCGCCGTCGCGGTGCCCGAAGTCGAACAGACCGGTGCCGACCGCCGTGTGCACGGCGCCGTCGAGGTCCACCCAGCGCAGGGCGCTCGTCTCCGCGTCCGCCAGCCACAGCCGGTCCCCGGCCGCTTCGAGGCCCGACGGCTGCGCGAACCACGCCTCGGCACCGGGTCCGTCGACCAGGCCCTCGTTGGTGGTGCCGGCCGCGACGGCCACCGTGCCGTCGGCGGGGTCGTACGTCCAGAGCTGGTGCACGCCCGCCATCGCGATCCACACCCGGCCGCCGAAGACGGCCACGTCCCACGGCGACGACAGGTCGACCTCGCGGGCCGGACCCGACGTCGGCGTCCCCTGCCACCACTGGCGGCCGGTCCCGGCGAGGGTCGTCACCTCGCCGGACCCGAGGTCCAGGCGGCGCAGCGCGTGGTTGACCGTGTCGGCGACGACGACCGCGCCGTCCTCCAGCAGCGCGAGCCCCTGCGGCTCGCTGAACGCGGCGGTGTCCGCGGGACCGTCCACGAGACCGCGCGTCCCGGACCCGATCCGCCGCACGACGCTCTCGCCGTCCTCGGCCAGCTCCACGAGCTGGTGCCGGGTCGTGTCGCTGACCAGGAACGTGCCGCCCGGCAGCAGCAGCGCCTTGCCGGGGAACCGCAGCACGGTCGGCGCCGGCTCGGGCGCCACGTACGGTCCGTCGCCGCGCCGCAGGGTGCCCTTCGCGGCGTGCTCGGCCTCCAGCTCCTCGACCAGCCGCTCGATGGCGTGCGCGTGCCCCTCGCCGGCGTGCTGCGCGACGACGTACCCCTCCGGGTCGATCACGACGAGCGTGGGCCAGGCCCGCACGGCGTACTGCTTCCACGTCGCGAGCTTCGGGTCGTCCAGCACCGGGTGCTCGACGCCGTACCGCTCGACGGCGTCGACGACGGCGGCGTGCTCGGCCTCGTGCACGAACTTGGGCGAGTGCACCCCGATGATCACCAGGGTGTCCCGGTGCTTCTCCTCCAGCTCCCGCAGCTCGTCGAGGACGTGCAGGCAGTTGATGCAGCAGAAGGTCCAGAAATCCACGACAACACACTTGCCTCGCAGTTCGGCGAGGGTGAGCTCTTTGCCGCCGGTGTTCAGCCAGCCACCCTCACCGACCAGCTCGGGGGCACGGACACGGACACGGCGGGGCGCGGGGGAGGCGTCGTTCATACCTCAAGGGTGCCATCCCCGGGAGAGTGACCTGCGGCACTCCCGGAGGGGTCGCGCCGACGGCCGCTCGGCTCCCCGCGTTCCGCCGACCGAGCTTGGACGCTCTTCCTATACTTGGTCGTATGGACCAGGAACTGGAGCGAGCGGCGCTCGTCGCGCTGCTGCGGCGCGGCGATCGTTCCTGGCCCGAGCTCACCGACCGGATCGAGGCTGTCGGAAGCGCGCGTGACGTTCTTGAGAACGCGATCGACGCCGCCGGGCAGGGCGCCCTCTTCGACACCGAACCGGCATCCGACCTGGATTCCGTCGCTGACGAGATCGCCGCCTGGGAACGCGAGGGCATGCGGCTGGTCACCATCCTTGACGACGACTATCCGCTCAATCTGCGCTTGGTCCACCAGCGCCCGCCCTTCCTGTTCCTGCGCGGCACGCCCGCCGTCGAGGATCTCCGGGTCGCGGTCGTCGGCACCCGGGCCCCCAGTCCGGAGGGCGTTGCCCACGCCCGGGCCATCGCCGGAGGGCTCGCCGAGCGCGGAGTCACGGTGGTCAGCGGCCTGGCCGCCGGCATCGACACCGCCGCGCACCGATCCGCTCTCGCCGTCGGCGGCCGGACCGTCGCCGTGATCGGCACCGGTCTGCGGCGCACCTATCCGGCGCAGAACACGCGGCTCCAGCAGGAAATCGCTGAACGGGGGCTGCTGATCTCCCAGTTCTGGCCGGACGCTCCGCCGTCGAAGGTCTCGTTCCCCCTGCGCAACGCTGTGATGAGCGGCTACAGCCTGGCCACCGTGGTGGTCGAGGCTGCGTACCGCAGCGGGGCCCGCATGCAGGCCCGCCTCGCCCTGGAGCACGGCCGACGCGTCTTTCTGATGCGCTCCCTGATGACCCACGAGTGGGCTCGGGAATACGCGGCCCGCCCCAATACGACCGTGGTCGACGGCCCTGACGACGTCTTCGGTGAACTCGACTCCCTCGTCCCCGCCGCGGGCGAGCTCACCTGGACCTGACCGGCGGCACCGGATGGCAACCGTCGTCGAGCTGGCCGCGCGCTACGCCAACTTCCTCGTTCATCCGCTGCTGCCGGGCCCCGGTGTCTGCCAAGTCTGCCGCGGCACAGCGAGAACGGGTTTCCCCACCTGTCTGCAGTGCAAGCAGACCCGCGACGTCCTCAACGAGGGTGTCGCCGACGTCGTCGTCCCCCTGAGCCTGGCGCTGAAGGGCGAGCAGTACGCCAACGAACTGTGGCGCTACAAGAATGTCGTCGGCCCCCAGCGACAGTACTTCCGCACGGGTCTGGCAGCCGTCCTGTGGCGCTTCCTCGCCCTGCACGAGGCCTGTGTCGCGCAGCACTGCGCGGTGCCCGGCTTCGACACCGTCACCACTGTGCCCAGCACCGGCGGCCGGGGCGACCACCCGCTCCGCGACATGGTCGCCGGCCTGGTCGACGTCACGCGCGACCGCCATCGCGACCTACTCACGCCGACACCAGGTGCGCGGAATCTCGGCCGCACGGCCTCGTCGGAGCGCTACACGTCGTCCGCGCTCTGGGGCGAGAACGTGCTGCTCGTCGACGACACGTGGACCACCGGGAACCACGCGCAGTCCGCGTCCGCCGCGCTGAAGGCCGCCGGGGCGCACAGCGTGGCCACGGTCGTGCTGGGACGCCACCTCAACATCAACTACGGCGACACGGCTGCGTACGTGGAACAGGCGCGATTACGGCGCTTCTCCTGGGAGATCTGTGCGATCCGCCCGTGGGGTCACGCGGAGGGCCGGTGGCGGTCCGGGTGAGGTGTTCGGGCGGTGGCGTACCGGCGTTGCCGCGTCGTCTGGGCGGGCGGTCCGGGGGAACCTGTCCGGTATGAGATTTCTCGTGCGCGACCGGCTTCTCGGGTTCGGTGACGACTACTGGATCGAGGACAGCGACGGCAACAAGGTGTTCCTCGTGGACGGCAAGGCCATGCGGCTGCGGGACACCTTCGAGTTGAAGGACACGCGGGGGCGCGTCCTCATCGACATCCACAAGAAGATGTTCGCCCTGCGGGACACCATGGTCATCCAGCGGGACGGCGAGACGCTGGCGACCATCAGGCACAAGCGGCTGTCCCTGCTGCGCAACCACTACCGGGTGTCCCTGGTGGACGGTACGGAGCTGGACGTCAGCGGCAAGATCCTCGACCGCGAGTTCGGCATCGACTACGACGGCGAGCTGCTCGCGCAGATCTCGCGCCGCTGGCTGCACGTCCGCGAGACGTACGGCGTGGACGTCGTCCGTGACGACGCGGACCCCGCGCTGCTCATCGCCGTCGCCGTGTGTGTGATCCACCTGGCGGAGAAGGAGCGCGAGGACTGAGCCACGGGCGGGAACCCGGGGGGCGCCCCAACCGGTCGGCGGTGGCGCCCCGTTGGCGTGCCGTGGCGTGAAGTCGCCCGGCCGGCCGGGGTGGTGGCGTTCTCGTCACGCTGCGTCGCGGGCGGCGGCGCGGGAGCCGCGTACCGGTGAAGACGTCCGGCGACGACAGGTTCCGACCGTTTCGCCCCCGTCTACTGCGGTCTGGCGGAGCGGGGCGCGAACACTACCACCGCCCTGGCATTCGAGTCGGCCACACGGGCCTACGATCGTCACACGAAAGCACTGCCGGGGTGCCTCGCGGCAGCGTAACTTAGCGTCCAAGACACCCGCCGTGAGCCACCTCCCGCTGGCAATCCCGCCACTGCCCGACCGACCGAGTACCGACCGCCGAGGGGTCCCGTTCCGTGAGTCTGCATTCCACTCTCCAGCCCTACGCCGACGCCTGGACCCACTCCATCGAAGCGATATCCGAGTTGGTCCAGCCGCTCGCGGAGGCCGACTGGAACCGGCGGACGCCGTGCCCGGGATGGTCCGTGCGGGACATCGTGTCCCATGTCATCGGCATGGACTGCGAGATGCTCGGCGACCCCCGCCCGATCCACACGCTCCCGCGCGACCTCTACCACGTCACCAACGAGCACCAGCGGTACATGGAGATGCAGGTCGACGTCCGCCGGCACCACACGGCGCCGGAGATGACGTCGGAGCTGGAGTACACGATCATCCGCCGCAACCGACAGCTCCGGAACGAGAACCGGCAGCCGGACGCGAAGATGCGCGGCACGCTCGGTGCGGAGGTCACGCTGGAGGACGCGATGCGCCGGCACGCGTTCAACGTGTGGGTGCACGAGCAGGACCTGCGGGCCGCTCTCGGGCGGCCCGGCGACCTCGACTCGCCCGGCGCGCACGTCGCCCGTGACGTCCTCCTGGAGGCGATGCCCGCCATCGTCGCCGACAAGGCGCAGGCGCCGCGCAGTTCGGCCGTGGTGCTGGACGTGCACGGGCCCCTGGAGTTCCTGCGCACGATCCGCGTGGACATCCAGGGCCGCGGCACGCTGGAGACCGCCCCCGCGCTCGGCCCGGCCGCGACGCTCTCGCTCGACTGGGAGACGTACGTGCGGCTGTCCTGCGGCCGCGTCGCCCTCGACTCGGTGTCGGACCGCATCAAGGCGGAGGGCGACCCGGAGTTGACCGCGGCGATCCTGCGCAACTTCACGGTGACCACCTGAGCCCACGGCGGGTCCGGTGACCCGGTGAGGTGCCGAACGGCCCGGCGGGGGGCGCCTGTTCGGCCGTAGCCGGACAAGTCCGGCCACCGCGCGCCGTGTTGGCCGACTCCCCTCGTTCCGAGCCGGGTTCAGACCGGTACGTGCACCGTCTCCACGCGGCTGGCCACCAGCCGTTCGCGTTCGCGCCGGGCCACCCGGCCGCGCAGCCGGAGGATCTGGCTGACGCCCAGCGCCTGGAGGACGAACACCGCGCAGAACGCGATCCGGTAGTTGTCGCCGGTGGCGTCGAGGAGGACGCCGATCGCGAACAGCGTGGTCATGGAGGCGATGAAGCCGCCCATGTTGGTGATGCCGGACCCGGTGCCCTGGCGCTCGGGCGGGTTGGCGGGCCGGGAGAAGTCGAAGCCGATCATCGAGGCGGGCCCGCACGCGCCGAGCACCACGCAGAGCGTGATCAGCAGCCACATCGGGGCGCGGTCGCCGGGCCAGGCGAGTGTCACCGCCCACATCACGGCCACGGCCGTCACCGTGCCGAGGGCGAGGGGCAGCCGCGCGGTGTGGTGGCGGGCGACGACCTGTCCGTAGACGAGGCCGACGGCCATGTTGGACAGCACGATGAGGGTGAGCAGGTCGCCCGCGGTACCGCGGCTGAGCCCCTGCGACTCGACGAGGAACGGCAGCCCCCACAGCAGCAGGAACACCATCGCCGGGAACTGCGTCGTGAAGTGCACCCACATGCCGAGCCGGGTGCCGGGCTCGCGCCAGGACGCGGCGATCTGGCGGCGGACGAACGCGGCCCCCCGGTGCGGCAGCGGTTCCGGCGCGAAGCCCTCGGGGTGGTCCTTGAGGAACAGGGTCATCAGGACGAGGACGACGACACCGGCGAGCGAGCTGCCCGCGAACGCGGCGGTCCAGCCCAGGCCGTGCAGCAGGCGGGCGATGACGAGCGTGGAGACGAGGTTGCCCGCCATGCCGACGAGGCCGGCGAGCTGGGCGACCAGCGGCCCGCGCCGTGCGGGGAACCAGCGGGTGCCCAGGCGCAGCACGCTGATGAAGGTGAGCGCGTCGCCGCAGCCGAGCAGCGCGCGCGAGGCGAGGGCGGCGCCGTACGAGGAGGAGAACGCGAAGCCGAGCTGGCCTGCGGTGAACAGCAGGACGCCCATGGTCAGCACCTTCTTGGTGCCGAGCCGGTCGACCATGAGGCCGACGGGTATCTGCATGCCCGCGTAGACCAAGAGCTGGAGGATCGAGAAGGTCGACAGCGCGGAGGCGTTGACGTGGAAGCGGTCGACGGCGTCCAGGCCGGCGACGCCGAGCGAGGTGCGGAAGATGACGGCCACGAAGTAGACGGCGACGCCCACGCTCCACACGACGACGGCGCGCGGTCCGCCGGGCGGATCCTTCAGCAGGGCCGCGACGCCTCCCGTGCCGCCCGCCGTGCCGTTCGCGGGGCCCTTGCCCGGGCTCCCCGCGGAGCCTCCCGCCGGAGTGCTCGCGGAACTCATCGGACCTCCCCCCGGGCCACGTGCGCGACCCACTCGACGTGACGGTGGACGGCCTCGACGGCCGCCGCGGCGTCCCCGGAGCGCAGTGCGTCGAGGATCTGCCGGTGTTCGGTGAGCGTCTTCGCGACGCGTTCCGGGTGCGAGTGCATGACGGCGACGCCCATGCGCAACTGCCGGTCGCGGAGCAGGTCGTAGAGGCGGGAGAGGATGTCGTTCCCGCCCACGCGGACGATCTCGGCGTGGAAGGTGCGGTCGGTGACGGCGGCGGTGGCGAGGTCCCCGGCGGCGACCTGTTCCGTCTGGAGCGCGAGCAGTTCCTCCAGCCGGGCCAGCAGCGCGGGCGGTGCGGGTACCGCCTTGCGGGCGGCGTGCTCCTCGACCAGCAGCCGGGTCTCGACGACGTCGGCGATCTCCTGGGAGGAGACGGGCAGCACGAGGGCGCCCTTCTTCGGGTACAGCCGGAGCAGCCCCTCGGCCTCCAGGCGCAGCAGGGCCTCCCGCACGGGGGTGCGGGAGACGCCGACGGCCTCGGCGAGTTCGCCCTCGGTCAGCAGGGTGCCGCCCTCGTAGCGGCGGTCGAGCACACCCTGCTTGACGTGCGCGTAGACACGCTCGGCGGCGGGTGGTTGTTTCACGGCCACGGTCATGTCCACAGCATAGATACAACACGTACGCATGCCGGTGGCCGTCCAGGATGCGGACCGCACCGCCGGGGCGGGCGCGCGAAAAAGGTCACCCGTCCGTGAGAACCACGGGTCTCTCCTGGCAGCACCACAACCCGGTGTGCTAGTTACAAGTCACGTATGTGCGGCACTTGAGGTGGATGGACTCTCAACGGCGCCGCACACCAGGGGAATTCACATCAATCGGGGAATCTCACTTGATAACTCCTATTCGGGGCACCCGCGTCCGCAGAGCCGCCGCAGTCGTCGTGACCGCGGGCGCGGTGCTCGCCACGGGTGCGCTCGCCGCGGCTCCCGCACAGGCCATCGCGACGCCCACGATCGTCGCCAAGGGCGGCTTCGTGATGAACAACGCGAACGCCAAGACGCTCTACTCGAAGGCCGCGGACACCCGCCGCCCGACCGGCTCCACCACGAAGATCATGACCGCGAAGGTCGTGCTCGCCCAGAAGAATCTGAACCTGAACTCCAAGGTGACGATCCAGAAGGCGTACAGCGACTACATCGTCTCCAAGGGCGCGTCCTCGGCCCACCTGATCGTCGGTGACAAGGTCACCGTCAAGCAGCTCCTGTACGGGCTGATGCTGCCGTCGGGCTGCGACGCCGCGTACGCGCTCGCCGACAAGTTCGGCACGGGCACCACCCGGGCCGCGCGGGTCAAGTCGTTCATCGGCAAGATGAACAGCACGGCGAAGACGCTGGGTCTGAAGAACACCCACTTCGACTCCTTCGACGGGATAAGCAATGGCGGCAACTACTCGTCGCCCAGGGACCTGACGAAGATCGCCAGCAGCGCCATGAAGAGCAGCACCTTCCGCGCGGTCGTCAAGACCAAGTCGACCAAGCAGAAGGTCACCACCAAGTCCGGTGGCTACCGCTACATGAGCTGGACCAACACGAACACCCTGCTCGGCTGGAAGGGCACGCTGGGCGTCAAGACCGGCTCCGGCTCGAACGCCAAGTACTGCCTCGTCTTCGCGGCGACGCGCAACGGCAAGACCGTCATCGGTACGGTCCTGACGTCGTCGTCGGTCGCGAACCGCACGGCGGACGCCAAGAAGCTGATGGACTACGGCTTCGGCAAGCTCTGACCGTCGGCACGGCCCGACGAGGCCCGCGGGACGGGCAGTTGGGCGTGACCGTGGTGGCGGGGCGGTACGGGACTCCCGTACCGCCCCGCTTCCGTCTCCCTGGGCCCGCCGACGGGGCGCTCACGTCGCCAGCGTCAGTCCCCCGGGGCCGGGGCCGGCCGCCACCGCCCGTTCCGCCCCGGTGGCCTGGCCGAGCCACTCCGGGGCGAGCGCGCTGTAGGTCGTCACGTCGTGCCAGGTGTCCCGGGTGCGGAACAACTGCCGGACGGTCGCCTCCCGCCGCAGGCCCGCCGCCTCCATGACGGCGCCCATCCGGGTGTGGTCCGCGCGGTGTCCCGCCCACACCCGGTGCAGGCCCAGCCGCCCGAAGGCGTACGCCATCAGCAGCCGTCCCGCCTCGTGGCCGTGCCCGGTCACGGGGGCGCCGGGCAGCAGCACCAGGCCGGTGATCATCGCGTTGCTGCCGTACCCCTCCACCAGCAGGCCGACCGTGCCGACCATCGCGTCGTCGTCCGGCGCGGTGACGGCGAGGGAGTACCGGGTGCGGGGGAGGTCGTGCGGCTGCCCGAGCGCGCGGGCGAAGGCGTCCTGCGCCGCCTTGCGGGACATCCGGTCCACGCCCAGGTACCGGGTGAGGAGCGGGTGGGTGAAGATCCGCTCGTAGACCTCGTGGTCCGTGGGGCGCAGCTCCCGGAGGTTCAGGTGGTGGCCGCGCAGGTCGGGCATGCGGGCGGTCATCGGCGCGCGCCTCCTTCCGCGAACGCGGGCGTCACGGGGGCGGGGGTCACGGGGGTGGGCTCACCGGGGGCGGACGGCGCGGGCGTTGGCGCCTCGGCCTTGGGCGCCGCGCCCGGCCCCGCGCAGGGCAGCCCCTGGGCGCCGCCGCCCACGATCTCGGACAGGTCCGCGTAGTAGCGGCCCGACGGCACCGGGTGGCCCAGCAGCACCCGGCGCGCGGTGTCCGCGACGAGGGCGCTGCCGAGCGCCACCCCGCTCGCCAACTGCGGCCAGCTGGACAGGGTCCGGCCGATCTCGGGCAGGGCGGCCGTCATCTCCGGGCTCAGCGCCTGCTCGTCCACCACCCGCAGCAGGCAGGCCAGGAGCCCGGCCCGGTCCAGGTCCCGCAGGTCGTCGGCGGTGGTCGCGCCCGCCCGGCCGTGGAACACCGGCCGGGCGGGCTCCAGGTCGAAGCGCTCGACGTCGAGCATGCCGCGGTCGTTCATCTCCATCAGCACGGGCACCCCCAGCCGCCGCGCGTGCTCGCGGACCGCGAACTTCACCCACGGGGTGTCGCACTCCTCGACCAGCAGATCGAGGCCGCCGGCACCGGCGGGAGCGTCCGGGCCGGCACCGCCGAACAGCGCGTCCACACTGTCCTCGGTCACCCCGCCGCGCAGCAGCTCGACGTCGAGGTAGGGGTCGGTCTCGTACATCTGCCGGGCGCACAACACCGTCTTCTCGACGCCGAGTTCGTGCACACCGGCCCGCAGACGGTTCAGGTTGGACAGGCCCACCCGGTCGAAGTCCGCGAGTCGAAACGATCCTGCGAGTCCCTCCATGGCGCAGGCGAGCGCGGTGCCGTTGCCCACGGAGAGCCCGACCACCCCGATCCGGCAGCCGCGCAGCCGCTCCTGCTCCGCGCGCGAGATCCGGCCGCGGTTGCGGTCGGTGCGGACCAGGCGGAACGGTTCCTCGGGCAGGACGCGCACGAGCCGGCCCGACCACGGGTACCAGGCCCACGTCCCGTACCGCTCGACGGGCACGTCGCCGAGGGCGTCGCGCCGCGCGGCGGCCAGTGCCGCGGGGTCGCCCGACGGTACGAGGCAGGAGGCCAGCTCGTCGAGCTGCTCGTCGAGGCGGTCGTGCACGAAACGGACGCAGCCGGAGGCCAACAGGGCGTCCAGACCGGCTCGTTCGGCCGGCACGGCGGGTCGGAACAGGGAGGGGCGGAAGGTTTCGGCAGACGGGCCGTCCGCCGGGTCGCCGGTCTGCCCGTGCGGCACGAAAGCCGGTGCGGAAAGAGAAGAAAGTACTGAGGTCACGACACCGGAGCCAACCACGCCAAGATCACCGGAACGGGTCCGTCACCGTTCCGCGTGACCCTCGAATTGATCTTCTATTGGCCCCGCGGAACCGCGCCCGGACAGCGCCACGGCCGCCCGTCAGCCGCAGTCGCCCGAGCCGTCGCGCAGGTGCTGCTGGGCCCACGAACGGAGTTCGCCGAGGGCGGGCCCGAGGGCCGCGCCCTGCTCGGTGAGGCGGTAGGAGACGCGCAGCGGCGGCCCCTCGTCCACCTCGCGCACCAGCAGACCCGCCGCGCCCAGCTCGGCCAGCCGGTCGGAGAGCATCCGCTCGCTGATGCCCGGGATCGCGCGGCGGAGGTCGGCGAAGTGGGCGGGGCTGTCGATCAGGACGGCGACGATCGGGCCCGTCCAGCGCTTCCCGAGCAGCTGGAAGACCCGGGTGATGCCGTCGTCGACCCTTCGGCACGCGCCCGCGTCATGGCTTTCCTCGACCGTCATGACTTCAGGGTACCGTCGGCACCGTAGGCTACTGAGAAAAAGTAAGCCCCTATGTTATAAGTAGTAAGGTACTAATCATTAGCCCACGGCTCCGGTGTGCGAACCCGGTGCCCGTCGGGGCACCTCCCCGTGCCCCCTCTGTCTACGGAGTCCCCATGGCCACCCTTCTGCACATCGACTCGTCCGTGTTCCCGCAGGGCGCCTCCTCCTCGCGCGCCGTCACGGAGGCCTTCCGCGCCGCCTGGCAGCAGGAGCACCCCGAGGGCACGATCGTCTACCGCGACCTGAACAGCGAGCCGGTCCCGCACCTCACCACCGAGTCCGCCACCGCCGGCTTCGCGGCCCCCGACACGCACACGCCGGAGCAGGCCGCGGCGTTCGCCGGGCGGCTGCGGCTCATCGAGGAACTGGAGCAGGCGGACGCGGTGCTGATCGGCGCCCCGATGTACAACTTCGCGATCCCGTCGACCCTCAAGGCGTGGCTCGACAACGTGATCCTCATGGGCCGCACCGCCGGCGCCGAGGACACCTCGATCAAGGGCAAGCCGGTCACCGTCGTCGCCAGCCGCGGCGGCGCCTACGGTCCGGGCACCCCGCGCGAGGGCTTCGAGTACGTGCAGAACTACCTGCGGGCGGTCCTCGTGGACGCCCTCGGTCTGGACGCGGAGTTCATCGTCCCCGAGCTGACCATGGCACCGCAGAACCCCGCGATGGCCGACCTGGTCCCGCTCTACGAGGCGTCGCGCGCGAGCGCGCTGGAGGACGCGGCGACCCTGGGCCGCCGCACGGCGGAGCGCACGGCGACGGCGGCGTCGGCGGCCTGACCGCCCGGGGCCCGGCCGTCCCGCCCGGACGGCCGGCCCCGTCCGGGCTCAGCGCCCGGCCCCCTCCACGAACCGCGCCCAGACCCCGGGGTCGACCCGCACCACGGGTCCTTCCACCACCTTGGAGTCCCGCACGGCGACAACACCCGGGACATTGCGCGCCACTTCGACGCACTCCTGGTCGGCATTGCCGCCACTGTGACTGGACTTGACGAACTCGAACGCAAACACGTCGGCTACATCCCCTTCCGGACCGCCTCGATCAGTCTGACCGAGTTCCGCTCCGCGAGACTCAGCCGGCTGATCCGGTCGAAGAGCCGGCCGTGGTAATCCGCGTCAGTATCGCTCTCCAACCACAGCGAGGACGAACTGGTGTCCACGTGCACGACGTCCAAAGCACCGGGTTCGGCGAACGACACGACGGTGAACGCGCTGGTCATTCCCGGATGGGCTCCCGCGATGAGCGGCAGCACCTGCACGTGGACGTTCGGTCTGTCGGCCATGGCGAGTACATGCGTCAACTGGTCCCGCATGACGTCGGGTCCGCCCACGAGTTGTCGCAACGCGGACTCGTGAAGCACCGCCCACAGGTGCAGCGGCGCCGCACCTGCCAGCCTTGACTGGCGCGCCATACGGAACTCGACGAAGGGTTCGATCTCGTGCGGTTCGGTCCAGTTGCCGTTGCCCACCGCGAGAGCCCGCGCGTAGTCCGGTGTCTGCAACAGGCCCGGGATCATAGACAGTTGCCAGGTCCGGATGCCGGTCGCGATGTCTTCAAGCGCTACGTACTCCGACATGGCGCGCAGCTGTGGGTACTGATTCCACCAACCACGGGCCTTTCGACGCTCCCGATCGGCCTTGGCGAGGGACAGAAGCCTCGCGAGCACAGCATCGTCGGTCACGTTGTAGAGGTGGCACAGGGCCCGGACATCCGGGTCACGCAGGGGCACCTGGCCACGCTCGATCTTCGCGACCTTGGTCACGGAGGCGGTCAGAGCCTCTGCCGCATGGGGCTGCCTCAGCCCGCAGCCTTCTCGCAGCCGCAGCAACTCACCCCCGAGCCGACGCCCGAGGACGGTGGTGACCGTCTTCCCGCGCTCGGGATTGTTTCCTGTCATCGCCCAGCCTCCGCCTCAGTCGCCCAAGTCTGAGGGTTCGAACGCGAACAGCACAAACAGGAGGCAGCAATATTTCTGCCCGTATCGATTGCTGCAAGCCGCACCACACCGCTACCGTCAGTGCACACGCCTAAACGCAGAGGTATCAGGATGCGGAAGTGCACCGTCTGCCCGTTCCGGGTGGCGCGGCAGAGCCACCACGTCCGGTCCTCGCCCGCACATGGAGGTGCGCGTACCGGTGAACGACTGCCCGCTTCCCCGCTCCGGCAAGGCCAACGGCCTTTTCGACAGCGTCAGTTACGCCCCGTATCCCCACAGCGTGCCCCGTGCCCGCAGACGCGTCGCCGCGCTGGCACTCGCCTGGGGCTGCCCCGGCCTCGCCGGGAACGCCGGACTCGTGGCGAGCGAGTTGTGCACCAACGCCGTGCTCCACGGCTGCCTGCGCGGCCGGTTGTTCAGGGTGGAGACGTCCCTGCGGGGCGGCGTGCTGCGGGTTGCCGTGACCGATCCGCGGGGGGAACGTCTGCCGCAGGTGCGGGACGCCGGTCGCGAGGACGCCTTCGGGCGGGGGCTGTTCCTCGTCGCCGCGCTCGCCGACCGCTGGTCGGCCGAGCCGCTCGCCGTCGGGAAGACCGTGTGGGCCGAGTTCCGCGCCACCGACGAGGCCGGCCCCCGTTACTGAAACGGGGGCCGGCCTGTGTCGCGTCACGTCGGGGACGTCACGTCCAGGTCATCAGCCGCTTCGGCTGCTCCAGGATCGCGGCCACGTCCGCCAGGAACTTCGAGCCCAGCTCGCCGTCGACCAGGCGGTGGTCGAAGCTCAGAGCCAGGGTGGTGACCTGGCGCGGCTTGACCTTGCCCTTGTGGACCCACGGCTGGAGCTTGATCGCGCCGATGGCGAGGATCGCCGACTCGCCGGGGTTCAGGATCGGCGTGCCGGTGTCGATGCCGAAGACGCCGACGTTCGTGATGGTGATCGTGCCGCCCTGCATCGCCGCCGGCGACGTCTTGCCCTCCCGGGCCGTCGTGACCAACTCGCCCAGTGAGGCGGAGAGTTGGGGCAGGGCCTGGGTGTGCGCGTCCTTGATGTTCGGGACGAGCAGGCCGCGCGGGGTGGCCGCGGCGATGCCCAGGTTGACGTAGTGCTTGAGCACGATCTCCTGGTTCGCCTCGTCCCAGGACGCGTTGATGTCCGGGTTGCGGCGGATCGCGACCAGGAGGGCCTTCGCGATGATCAGCAGCGGGTTCACCCGCAGCCCGGCGAAGTCCTTGTCCTGCTTCAGCTCCTCGACCAGACGCATCGTGCGCGTCACGTCGACCGTGACGAACTCAGTGACGTGCGGCGCGGTGAAGGCCGAGCCGACCATCGCCGCCGCCGTGGCCTTGCGGACGCCCTTGACCGGGATCCGGGTCTCGCGCGCACCGTCGTAGGAGGGCGCGGGCGAGGAGACCGCCGCGGGCGCCGCCGCCGGTGCCGGCACGGCGGCCGGGACCTGGGCGGGTGCCTGCGCCGGGGCCGCCGCCGCGTGCACGTCCTCGCGCGTGACGATGCCGTCCGGGCCGGACGGGACGACCGTCGTCAGGTCGACACCGAGGTCCTTCGCCAGCTTGCGCACGGGCGGCTTGGCCAGCGGGCGGGCCGGGGCCTGCGCGGCGGCGGGCGCCGCGGGTGCGGCCGGGGCCGGGGGCTCCGGCGCGGGGGCGGGGGCGGGGGCGGGGGCGGGGGCGGCCGGGGCGTGCCCGTTCAGTTCGCCCTGGATCGCCTGGGCCGCGGGCGACGCGGGGGCCGGGACCTCCGCGCCCTTGCGGGGGCGCCGCTTCGTCGAGGACGCCGCGACGCCGTAGCCGACGAGGACCGGCTGACGGCCCTCCGGCTTCGGCTCCTCGTCGGCGGCCGGTCCGGACGCGGTGTCCGCCGCGGGGGCCGCGCCGCCCGCCACCTCGACCGCGATGATGACCGTGCCCACGTCGACCGTGGTGCCCTCCGGGACGTGCAGCGCGCGCACCACACCGTCGAAGGGGATCGGCAGCTCGACGGCGGCCTTGGCCGTCTCGACCTCGCACACCACCTGGCCGTCGGTGACCGTGTCACCGGCCTGGACGTACCACTTGAGGATCTCGGCCTCGGTCAGACCCTCGCCCACGTCGGGCATCTTGAACTCGCGTACAGAACCCACGGAGGCTTCCGTCATCGTCGTCACGCCCCTCTCCTCAGTACGCCAGGGCGCGGTCGACGGCGTCGAGCACCCGGTCCAGGTCCGGAAGGTAGGACTCCTCCAGGCGGGCCGGCGGGTACGGGGCGTGGTAGCCGCCGACCCGGAGCACGGGCGCCTCCAGGTGGTAGAAGCAGCGCTCCGTGATGCGGGCGGCGATCTCCGCGCCCGAGCCGAGGAACACCGGCGCCTCGTGCACCACGACCAGCCGGCGGGTCTTCTCCACCGACGCCTGGATGGTGTCGAAGTCGAGCGGGGAGACCGAGCGCAGGTCGACGACCTCCAGCGAGCGGCCCTCCTCGGCGGCGGCGTCGGCCGCCTCCAGGCAGAGCTTCACCATCGGCCCGTACGCGGCGACCGTCAGGTCCGTGCCCTCGCGGGCGACGCGCGCGCGGTGCAGCGGGTCGGGGATCGCCTCGGTGTTGACCTCGCCCTTGTCCCAGTAGCGGCGCTTCGGCTCGAAGAAGATCACCGGGTCGTCGCTCTGGATGGCCTGCTGCATCATCCAGTACGCGTCGGACGGGTTGGAGGGGGTGACCACCTTGAGGCCCGAGATGTGCGCGAACAGCACCTCGGGGGACTCCGAGTGGTGCTCCACCGCGCCGATGCCGCCGCCGTAGGGGATGCGGACGACGACGGGGAGCTTGACCGTGCCCAGCGAGCGCGCGTGCATCTTCGCGAGCTGCGTGACGATCTGGTCGTACGCGGGGAACACGAAGCCGTCGAACTGGATCTCCACCACGGGCCGGTAGCCGCGCAGCGCGAGACCGATCGCGGTGCCGACGATGCCCGACTCCGCGAGCGGGGTGTCGATGACGCGGTTCTCGCCGAAGTCCTTGTGCAGACCGTCCGTCACCCGGAAGACGCCGCCGAGCTTGCCGACGTCCTCGCCCATGACGAGGACCTTCGGGTCCGTCTCCAGCGCGTGGCGCAGCGATTCGTTGATCGCCTTGGCCAGGGCCATCTTTTCCGCTGCCATGGTCAGACCCCCTCTGCGTCTGCGTCCGCGAACGACGCCTGGTAGGCGGCGAACTGGGCCCGCTCCTCGTCGACGAGCGCGTGCCCGTCCGCGTAGACGTGCTCGAAGATGGCGAACAGGTCCGGGTCGGGCATGGCCCGGACCGCTTCGCGTACTCGTTTGCCCAACGCCTCGCTCTCGGCGTCGAGTTCCGCGAAGAATCCCTCGTCCGCGTGGTTTGCCGCTTCGAGGTGCCGCCGCAGGCGCAGGATCGGGTCCTTCGCCTCCCAGGCGACGCGCTCGTCGTCGGCGCGGTAGCGGCTGGGGTCGTCGGACGTGGTGTGCGCGCCCATGCGGTACGTGTACGCCTCGACCAGCGTCGGGCCCTCGCCGCGTCGCGCGCGGTCCAGCGCCCAGCGGGTCACCGCGAGGCAGGCGACGACGTCGTTGCCGTCGACGCGGACGCCGGGGAAGCCGAAGCCCTGCGCGCGCTGGTACAGCGGCACCCGCATCTGCTTCTCGGTGGGCTCGCTGATCGCCCACTGGTTGTTCTGGCAGAAGAAGACCACGGGCGCGTTGTAGACCGCCCCGAAGTTGAACGCCTCCAGGACGTCGCCCTGGCTGGAGGCACCGTCGCCGAAGTAGGCGACCACCGCGCTGTCCGCGCCGTCGAGGGTCAGGCCCATCGCGTAGCCGGTGGCGTGCAGCGTCTGGGAGCCGATGACGATCGTGTACAGGTGGAAGTTGTTGCTGTTGGGGTCCCAGCCGCCGTGGTTCACGCCGCGGAACATCCCGAGCAGGTTGGTCGGGTCCACCCCGCGGCACCAGGCGACGCCGTGCTCGCGGTAGGTGGGGAAGACGTAGTCGTCCTCACGGGTGGCCCGGCCCGAGCCGATCTGCGCGGCCTCCTGGCCGAGCAGCGATGCCCACAGGCCCAGTTCGCCCTGCCGCTGCAGGGCGGTGGCCTCGGCGTCGAAGCGGCGGGTCAGCACCATGTCCCGGTACAGACCGCGCAGTTCCTCGGGGGTGATGGCCGCGACGTACTCGGCGTACTCCGCGTACTCGTCGCTCGCGACGAGCTCGCCCTCCGGGGTCATCAGCTGCACGAGTTCGGGCTCGGTGCCCGCGCCGGTGCTCTTCGTGCTCTTGGCCGCGCTCTTCTTCGCGCTCGCGCGGGCGGTGCCGCGCCCGGTGCCGGACGATGCGGCACCGGCCTTGCTTCCGGTGCTGCGTCGCGGTGTGCGCGCGGCAGTGCTCTCCACGGTCACGTGTGCTCCTCCGTCTGTCCGGCCCTCGGGGTTGCCGGTGGGCTGGGTATCCCTCTGCTCCTTTGGGAGCTCGGGGAGCGGCTCACCTGCTCCGGCACCCGTGCACGGGGTGGGTGCCAACTCGGCCGGGAACAGGCGTGACAGGTGCCCCGGCGAGCGCCCTGCAAGTTTTACGTTACCCAGTGCTCCACAATTCCGCGAAACCCTCCTGACCTGCAATTTTGCTCGGATTTCCAAGCATTTTCGCTAGGAGGTCCAAGCACTTTCGCCGGTATTCGGAGACATCTTCGCCAAGGGCGCTGGTCACAGCCTCGCAGGAGGCCGGAACACCGGCACGTTATCTCCCCGGGCCCGGTCCGGGGAAGATTGCGGAGCATTCCGCAAGGGGCACGGCCCCCGGTCCTGTGTGAGACTTGCCGCGTGCGCGAAGACGGAAAAATCACCGTATTCCTGCTGGACGACCACGAGGTGGTGCGCCGGGGCGTCTACGAGATGCTCTCCGCCGAGGACGACATCGAGGTGGTCGGCGAGGCCGGCACCGCCGCGGAGGCGCTGGTCAGGATTCCGGCCACCCGCCCCGACGTCGCCGTCCTCGACGTGCGGCTTCCCGACGGCAGCGGCGTCGAGGTGTGCCGCGAGGTCCGTTCCCACGACGACTCCGTGCGGTGCCTGATGCTGACGTCGTTCGCCGACGACGAGGCCCTCTTCGACGCCATCATGGCGGGCGCCTCCGGTTACGTCCTCAAGGCCATCCGGGGCGGTGAACTGCTGTCCGCCGTCCGCGACGTCGCCGCCGGCAGGTCGCTGCTCGACCCGGAGGCCACCGCGCGCGTGCTGGAGCGGCTGCGCGGCGGCGGCACCGGCAAGGACGACGACGCGCTGTCCCACCTCACCGACCAGGAGCGCCGGATCCTGGACCTGATCGGCGAGGGGCTCACCAACCGGGCGATCGGCGAACGGATGCACCTCGCCGAGAAGACCATCAAGAACTACGTCTCCGGCCTGCTGGCCAAGCTCGGCATGCAGCGCCGGTCGCAGGCCGCCGCGTACGTCGCGCGGATGCAGGCGGAGCGGCGCTGAGCGTCCCGCGCGGGCACCGGCGAGCGCGCGGGACGGGCGGACGGCGGGGACCTACGTCCCGGGTGCACGGGCCGGGCGCCCCTGCCGCGCGGGCGTGGGCGCGGGCCACCCTGGGGGCATGACGATCAGCGACCCGACACCGCCTCCGGCCGACGCCACGACCGACCGCACGGCCGACGCGCAGCTCGCCCTCCGCCTGCTCGGCCTGGTCGACCGCGGCCAGGTGGCGACCAGCCGGCGGGCGCTGCCGTACCTCGCGGCGGCGCGGCACGTCGTGGTGGACGGCCGCCTGGTGCTCCGCATGCACCGCGGCCACGACCACCACCGGTCCTGCGTCGGCAGCATCGTCGCGTACGGCGCGGACGAACCGGGCGGCGACGGGGAAGCGGCCGGCGCGCGGGGCGGGGGCGGGCGCGGTCCCGTGCGGTGGTCCGTGCAGGTGGTCGGGGAGTGCGCCGCCGTGGAGCCGACCGCGGCCGAACTGGAACGGTTCGGTCCGCCCCCGCCGCCGCTCGCCGACGACGAGCCCTTCGACCCGGTGTACGTGTGCGTGACGCCCGAGTTCGTGACCGTCCGCACCGCCGGCTGACACCCGGCCGAGGACGCCCCCGACCGAGCGCCCGCGACCGTCGGACGGGCCCGGAACGAGCCCGGAACGAGCCCCGGACGAGCCCGGGACGCCACTTCCGGAACCTCTAGTGACCGATTGCGACTGCTGGCGACTGTGTGCGACAAACCCCAGGTCAAGGCCGGGAATCGTGCCCTAGCATCGGCCGCGTGCCGCGAACGTCCGTACCACCCTTAATGCATCACGCGCCCCCTCTGGGCGCCCTCCTCCACCAGTACGCCGCCGGTGCCGTGCTCACCTGCGATCCCGTGGAGCAGGGGTTGCTGAACCGCGGCTACCGGCTCCGCACGACCCACGGCCGCTACTTCCTCAAGCACCACTTCGACCCGGAGACCGCCGACCCCGTCGCCATCGCCCGCCAGCACCGCGCCACCAGCCGGCTCGCCGACCTCGGGGTCCCGGTCGCCCCGCCGCTCACCGGCCGCGACGGCCGCACGGTCGCCGTGGTCGGCGGCCACGCCTACGCCCTGCACCCGTGGGTCGAGGGGCGCCACCGGCACGGCGGTCAGCTCACCGAGGACCAGTGCGGGCGGCTGGGGGCGCTGCTCGGGATGGTGCACGCGGGCCTGGAGCGCGTGATGCCGCCGTGCCGGCGCGCGCGTGCCGTTCCCGCCGAGAGCGCCGACCCGGCGGCCACCTTCGCCGTCATCGAGGGACTGCTCGGCCGGGTCCACCGCCACCGCCCCCTCGACGCCTTCGACGAACTCGCCCGCCACCGGCTCCTGGAGCGCCGCTCGCTGCTGGAGCTGCACGCCGGACGCCGTCCCGCCCGCAGCGGCTCGGTGGGCTGGGTGCACGGCGACTTCCACCCCTTCAACCTTCTCTACCGCGACGGGGCGCCCGCGGCGATCGTCGACTGGGACCGGCTGGGCGTGCAGCCGCGCGCGGAGGAGGCGGTGCGGGCCGCCGCGATCTTCTTCGTCCGCCCCGTCGGCACCCTCGACCTGCCGAAGGTGCGGGCGTACGCGCGCGCGTACCGGCGCACGGCGGGTGCGGCGCCCTCCGAACTCGCGGCGGCGGCGCACCGGGTGTGGTGGGAGCGGCTCAACGACTTCTGGATGCTGCGCTGGCACTACGAGCGCGGCGACACCCGCGCGGACCCGCAGTTCCCCGCGGCCTCCGCGCTCGCGGTGTGGTGGACCCGCGAGTTCGACGCGGTGCGCGAGGCGTTCGCCGGCTGAGGCGGCCGGGGAGCGGGCCCGCGCGCCGGACGTGAACGAGGCGCGGACGGGAGTCCCGTCCGCGCCTCGTTCCGGGGTCCGGTGCTCAGGTACCGCTGCCGTCGCCGCCGGTCGTCCCGCTGCCGCCGTCGTCACCGCCGCCACCGCCGGTGGTCTCCTCCGCCGGGGGCGTGACGGGGGTGGACACGGTCGGGGTCGTCTCCGGCGTCGACTGCTCCTGCGTCGGCTCGTCCGTCGGATCGGGCGTCGGATCGCTCGACGCGGAATGCGACGGCGTGTAGGACGGGGTGTCCGACGGCGTGTAGTCCCAGTCGGAACCGCCGTTGGAGCTGTGCTTCGTGGAGTCGTCGGACGGCTGGTCCGTCGTGTCGTCGCTCGGCGTCTCGCTCGACCGGTCGTCGTCGCCCTTGGTCTGCGATGCGCTCGGCGTCCTGCTCGTGTCGGGGTTCGCGCCGCCGCCGTCGCCGGTGCCCTTCATCGCGAGCGCGACGCCGACCACGACCGCGATCACCGCGAGCACCGCGAGGATCCAGAGCTTGCCGCGCCCGCTGCCCCGGTTGCCGTTGCCCTCGAAGCCGCCGTCGTCGCCGCCCCCGTAGCCGACGGGCAGGATCTGCTGCGGGATCTGCGAGGTGCCGGCGCCCGTGCCGCCGGAGTGGGACATCGCGGTGGTGCCCGCGAAGCCCGCCGCCGGGGTGTTGCGGCCGTCGTGCCGGTCGACGGGGCCGGTGTTCCAGGTGCCGGTGTGCGCGCCCTGCTCGTACAGCATCTGGAGCCCGTACTGGACCAGCCCGCGCATCTCCTCCGCGGTCTGGAACCGGTCGTCGGGCTCCTTGGCGAGCGAACGCATGACGAGGCCGTCGAGCTCGGGCGGCGAACTGCCCGTGACGTCGGACGGCGGCACGGGGATGTCCTGCACGTGCTGGTAGACCACCGACAGCGGGGTCTCGCCGGTGAACGGCGGTCTCAGCGCCAGGAGTTCGTACAGCAGGCAGCCGGTCGCGTACAGGTCGGAGCGGTGGTCGACGGCCTTGCCGAGCGCCTGCTCCGGGGAGAGGTACTGCGGCGTGCCCATGACCATGCCGGTCTGCGTCATCGTCGTGGACGCCCCGTGCAGGGCGCGCGCGATGCCGAAGTCCATGACCTTGACCGCGCCGTTCTCCGTGATGATCACGTTGGCGGGCTTGATGTCGCGGTGCACGATGCCGTGCTGGTGCGAGTAGGCGAGCGCCTCCAGCACGCCGGACACGATGATCAGGGCCTGTTCGGGCCCCGGCGCGTCCGCATTGAGCAGGAGGTCGCGGATCGTGTGGCCCTCGACGATCTCCATGACGATGTAGGGGACGGACTGGCCGCCGACCATGTCCTCGCCCGAGTCGTACACGGCGACGATCGCGTGATGGTTGAGGCCGGCCACCGACTGGGCCTCGCGTGTGAAGCGGGCCTTCGAGACGGGGTCCTCGGCCAGGTCCGCGCGGAGCAGTTTGACCGCCACCGTGCGGCCGAGCCGGACGTCCTCCGCGGCGAACACCTCGGCCATGCCGCCCCGGCCGAGCCGGTGGGTCAGCCGGTACCGGCCGTCGCCGACCAGTCCGCCGTTGCCCCACAACTCCGGCGAGTCGGACGTGCCGCCGCCGCCGGACGCCTCGGGGTCGGACGGGCCCTGGGCGCGCTGCGTCTGTGCCATCGGTCCTCGCCGTCGTTTCTGCCCGCGGGTGCGCGCGGTGTTGTTACGGTCTCCGTCGGCCACGCTACAGCCTCTGGGTGGGCCGTCGGTCCGAGATGCGTGCGGGGAGGGGCCCCAGACGGACCGGCCATGAAACCCGCTGCGGGTACGGTCGTGCAAGTTCTGTGTGCCGGCCGTCCGGCCGCTGTAACAGCGGGGAGACGCTTCCTTCGCTTACGGTCACGGAACGGGCACCGAGCTTGACGTGTCCGTGCCCTGGGGCAGACTTGGCCGGTAATAACACAACGATCAGCGACATCGACCAGCGACACCGGTCACCGGGCGGACGATCACCGGACGAACCACCGGATCCGCGCGGTCGGTCGAGGCACCGAAGCCGCTGTCGGCGGCGCCTATGGGGGACGCGGAGAATGAGCCAGGACGGCGCGCAGGGGCGTTTCACGGGTCGGGCACTGGCCGGCGGCCGCTACCAGTTG
The DNA here is from genome assembly GCF_042956945.1 of Streptomyces sp. NPDC008150. Lineage (NCBI taxonomy): Bacteria > Bacillati > Actinomycetota > Actinomycetes > Kitasatosporales > Streptomycetaceae > Streptomyces > Streptomyces sp. NPDC008150. The sequence goes on from NZ_JBIBHJ010000003.1 coordinate 209,102, forward strand.
CGCGACCTGCTCGGCGAGGGCGGCATGGCGTCCGTCCACCTCGCGTACGACTCCGTGCTCGACCGGCAGGTCGCCATCAAGACCCTGCACACCGAGCTGGGCCGCGAGCCCGCCTTCCGCGAGCGGTTCCGCCGCGAGGCGCAGGCCGTGGCCAAGCTCACCCACACCAACATCGTCTCGGTGTTCGACACGGGCGAGGACGACGTCGACGGCATGACGACGCCGTACATCGTCATGGAGTACGTCGAGGGCAGGCCGCTCGGCTCGGTGCTCGACGCCGACGTGCGGCAGTACGGCGCGATGCCCGCCGACGAGGCGCTCAAGGTCACCGCCGACGTGCTCGCCGCCCTGGAGATCAGCCACGAGATGGGCCTGGTCCACCGGGACATCAAGCCGGGCAACGTCATGGTCACCAAGCGCGGCGTCGTCAAGGTCATGGACTTCGGCATCGCGCGCGCCATGCAGTCCGGGGTCACGTCGATGACGCAGACCGGCATGGTCGTCGGCACCCCGCAGTACCTCTCCCCGGAGCAGGCCCTGGGCCGCGGCGTCGACGCCCGCAGCGACCTCTACTCCGTCGGCATCATGCTGTTCCAACTGGTCACCGGGCGGCTCCCGTTCGACGCGGACTCGCCGCTCGCCATCGCGTACGCGCACGTGCAGGAGGAGCCGGTCGCCCCGTCCTCCATCAACCGCGCGCTGCCGCCCGCCGTGGACGCCCTGGTCGCGCGGGCCCTGAAGAAGAACCCGAACGAGCGCTTCCCCAACGCCGAGTCCATGCGCGACGAGTGCCTGCGCGTGGCCGCCTCCTTCCAAGCCGCCGCCCCCAGCATCGTCCCGGGCGCCCCCACGGCCGCCGGTTCCGGCGTCGGCTCCGCCGTCTTCCCGCCGGTCGGCCAGGGCGCGCAGCCCCCGCAGGGCAACGTCCAGACCCCGTACCAGCCGGCCCCCGGCCCGTACGGCACGCCCGCCCCGCCCGCGCAGGGCCCGACGCCCGGCTACGGCTATCCGCAGCACGGCGGCTACCAGACGCCGGCCGCCGGGTACCAGAACGGGGCGCAGGGCGGGCATCAGGGCGGTTACGCGCCGCAGCACCAGGGCGGCCACCAGCACCAGGGGATGTCGACCCCGCCGCCGTACACGATCAGCCCCCAGCAGGGCGGCGCGAGCAAGGCGTCCGGCGGGCGCGGCAACCGCCGGGTGGTGATCGGCTCGATCGTGGTGGCGTTCGTCGCGGTCGCCGCCCTGATCACCGCCCTGGCGATGCAGGGGGGCGGCGACGACCAGAGCGGCGGAGGCGCCTCGTCGTCCGCCTCCGCCTCCTCCTCCGCGTCGTCGAAGGCGTCCGGCTACCGGGGCCCGGACACGTCGAAGACGATCGACTCCGACGAGTGCACCGAGCCCGAGGAGTCGTACAGCGACCCCGACAAGATCCAGGTGCCGAACTTCCAGTACAAGTACATCCAGTCGGTGAAGGAGTGCCTCCAGGCCGCCGGCTGGACCGTGAAGATCACGACCGTCGACGAGAACACGTGGGGCCAGGGCTCGGTGCTCAACCAGTTCCCCGCCGCCGGGACCGACGTGGACCCGAAGAACATGCCGCAGATCGAGCTGAGCGTGTCCACCGGAAACCCGGCGAACTGACCCGCTCCGTTCTCACACGGAAGAAGGGCCCGGCATCGGTTGCGATGCCGGGCCCTTTCGCGGTCGGGGTGCCGGTCGCGCCCGCGGTCGCCTCCCGGACGGACGGTCCGGGGCGGGCGGTCCGGGCGGGCGGTCCGCAGCGGGCGGTCCGCAGCACGGTCGGGTGCGCTCCGGTCCGGAGCGCGCGTCTCTAGAGGTACGGGCCGCCCGTGCGGGGGCCCGGCTGGCCCTCCTCGCCCTCGTGGCCGCCGACGCCCGGCGGCAGGGCCCGGCGCATCTGCTCCAGCTGCGCCCGCGCGGCCATCTGCTGGGCGAACAGCGTGGTCTGGATCCCGTGGAAGAGGCCCTCCAGCCAGCCCACCAACTGGGCCTGCGCGATGCGCAGTTCGGCGTCGGTCGGGGTCACGTCCTCGGTGAAGGGGAGGGAGAGCCGCTCCAGCTCACCGACGAGCTCCGGCGCCAGACCGTCCTCCAGCTCCTTCACGGAACTCGCGTGGATCTCCTTCAGCCGGGCACGGCTCGCCTCGTCCAGAGGAGCCGCGCGCACCTCCTCCAGCAGCTGCTTGATCATGCTGCCGATCCGCATGACCTTCGCGGGCTGCTCGACCTGCTCCGTCACCGGGGTCTCGCGGGAGTCCTGGTCCGCTCCACCGCCACCGAGCGCCATACCGTCCTGGCCCACGACCAGAATCTGGGGATTCTCCGGCGACCTGTCGTTCCTCGGCATCTCCATGCCTCCATTGTCCCCCACCCGCCTGTGCCGCCGTCGCGCTGCCCCCACCCGAGCGGAAGATCGGGTGCACGGGCGGCATCGACCCGACGGCGGCGCACGAAATGCCCCTGGGCGCGACTGATGTGAGGCTTGATCCGTCCATCGTGAGGACCGACCCGGCACCGGGAGGGGGTCACCGTCGTGACTCCGAGTCTCAGCACCGCCGCACCGCGCGACAGCCGCTCCGCACGGCGGCGCGACGCACCGGACGCGAGGGGTGCGCGCGCGTCCGGGCGGCACGTCCGGCGACCCGCCCTCCCGCGCGCCGGGGCGGTACGTGCTCTGGGCCTGCTACTCGTCCTGGCGGCCGGTCCGACGGTCGCGCCCTGGACGGCCGCGCCCGCACACGCGGCCGGAGCCGGGGTGACGCGGCACCTGGGGCGGGCGGAGGGCACCGGACCCGGTTCGGGGCGCGGGTCGGGCTCAGGGTCCGACAACGGGGCCTCCGGCGGCGACCGGGGCAGGGAGCACGGCGGCGCTACGGGGGGAGCCGGGAGTGCGGCGCCGCCGTCCGCGGGGGGCGGGAACGGGAACGGGAGCGGGGACGGCTCGGCGACCTCGGGTCCTGATGCGGGTGCGGGGTCCGGTGTCGGTGCGGGGTCCGGTGCCGGTGCGGGCGCGGTGGGTCCGGGCGGAGGTTCACGACCGGGCCGGGGCGCGGACGAGGCGGACGGTCACGCGGCGGGCGGCCCGGACGGGGCGGCGTCGCGGGGGCCCGGCCCCCAGGGCGCCGGTCCGAGCGCGTCCCGGCACGACGGACCGGGGGCCGGGGCGGGCACCGGCGCCGACACCCACGTCCGGGAGAACGCCGACGCCGGCCCGGGTGCCCTGTCGGAACGGGGACACGGGAGCCGGCCGGAGCTCTCCGACGACCCGTCCCGGGCAGGCAGTCTCGCCGGTGAGGGGCGCGAACGGCCGGGGCGCCCCGACGACTCCCCGGCACAGGACGAAGGCGACGACGGAGCGGCCGTACCGCCCGCCGTGCCGGTCGAGACTCCCCAGGACGCCGTTCCCGACCCCGTCGCGGTGTCGCCGCGGCCGGTCGGGCAGACCGCGGGGCAGGTCCGGCCGACCCCGCCGGTCCTGCGGATCCTGCCGCTCGGCAGCGGTCTCGTCCTGATCGGCCTCGGCCTCGCGCTCGCCTTCGTCGGCCTCCGGCTGCGCCAGGACCGCCGGCCGCTGTAGACCGGCCCGCGCGCCGCAGACCGGCCCGCGGTCCGCGGCCTACGGAGCGACCAGCAGGACCTTGCCGATGTGGCCGCTGTCCTCGACCAGTTGGTGGGCGGTCGCGGCCTCGTTCATGGGCAGTTCGCGGTCGACGATCGGCCGGACGTGGCCGTCGGCCACCAGCGGCCACACGTGCTCACGCACCGCCGCGACGATGGCAGCCTTCTCCGCGAGCGGACGCGCCCGCAGCGAGGTCGCGCTGACGGCACCGCGCTTGCCGAGCAGGGCGCCGATGTTCAGCTCGCCCTTGACGCCACCCTGCATGCCGATGATCGCCAGGCGGCCGTTGACGGCCAGCGTCTGGACGTTGCGGTCGAGGTACTTCGCACCCATGTTGTCGAGGATGACGTCGGCCCCCGCACCGCCGGTGGCCTCCTTCACCTCGGCGACGAAGTCCTGCTCGCGGTAGTTGATCAGGATGTCGGCGCCGAGCCCCGCGCAGTAGTCGAGCTTCTCCTTGGTCCCGGCGGTGACGGCGACGCGGGCGCCGAGTGCCTTCGCGAGCTGGATCGCCATGGTGCCGATGCCGCTGGAGCCGCCGTGCACGAGCAGCGTCTCCTCGGGGCGCAGATGGGCGACCATGAAGACGTTCGACCAGACCGTGCTGGTCACCTCGGGGAGCGCGGCCGCCTGGTGGAGGCCGACCCCCTGGGGCACCGGCAGCAGCTGCCCCGCGGGGACGGCCACCTTCTCGGCGTAGCCGCCGCCCGCCAGCAGCGCGCACACCTCGTCGCCCACGGACCAGCCCGAGACGCCGGTGCCGAGCGCGGCGATCCGGCCGGAGCACTCGAGACCCGGGTAGGCGGACGCGCCGGGCGGCGGGTCGTAGAAGCCCTGCCGCTGCATGATGTCGGCGCGGTTGACGGCGCTGGCCACCACCTCGACCAGCACCTCGCCCTCGCCGGGTACCGGATCCGGGACCTCGCCCCACACCAGCTTGTCGGGCCCACCAGGTTCGACGATCGTGATCGCATACATGCTTCCGACGCTACTCCCAGGGCCCGCCGGGACCTTGTACGGCATCACGGCGGGCGAGCCCGGCGGCGTGGCGCACGCGGGGACGTACGAAGGGACGTACGAGGGACGGACACCGCACGTCACGGGTACGGCGCCCGCCCGGGGCGCGCGCACCGCCGTACGCCCGCGGCAGGTCAGTCCTGGGGCAGTGGGCGCGCGTCCGGGGCGACCCTGCGGGTCGCGGTGACCCGGACGATCGAGATCAGCCGGTCCGTCGGCTGGAGCGCGCCGACCGCGGGGTCGTCGTAGTCCAGGACCCGGTGACCGCGCAGGACGCTGACCACCAACCCCTCGATGTCGCCCGGTGTGCGTCCGGCCTCGGCCTTGGTGACGGGACGCTCGACCAGGTCGAGGCCGCTGCCCTGCTGGATCAGGTCCTCCATGACCATGCCGGCCGCCGGGCTGAGCACCGACAGGCCGAGCAGCCGGCCCGCGGCACTGGCGCTGGTGATGACGGCGTCGGCGCCGGACTGCTTCAGCAGCGGCGCGTTCTCCTCCTCGCGCACGGCGGCGACGATCTTCGCGCCGCGGTTGAGCTGCCGCGCGGTGAGCGTCACCAGGACGGCCGTGTCGTCGCGCTGCGTCGCGATGACGATCTGCCGGGCCCGGTGCACCTCGGCGCGCCGGAGCACGTCGCTGCGCGTCGCGTCGCCGACCACGCCCGCGTAGCCCTCGGCCGTCGCCGCCTCGATCACCTTCGCGCTGGCGTCGATCACGACGACCTGCTCGCGCCGCACCCCCGACACACAGACCGTGGTGATCGCGGACCGGCCCTTCGTTCCGAAGCCGACGACGACGGTGTGGTCACGCAAGGTGGACCTCCAGCGGTTCAGGCGCCACTCCTCCCGGGTGCGCTCCGTGAGGACTTCGAGGGTGGTGCCGACGAGGATGATCAGGAAGAGCACGCGCAGCGGCGTGATCACGAAGATGTTGATGAGCCGGGCGACATCGCTCACCGGCGTGATGTCGCCGTACCCGGTGGTCGAGAGGGTGACGGTCGCGTAGTAGAACGCGTCGAGCAGGTCCACCGAGCCGTCGGAGTTGTCGGTGTAGCCGTCGTGGTCGACGTAGACGACCAGGGCCGTCACCACGAGCACGACGAGGGCGAAACACAGGCGCTTGACGACCTGCCGTACCGGGCGGTCCACCACCCTTCGCGGGAGTTCCACCCGGTGGGTCACGAGATGTTCGTCCGCTCGGCGGGCGATCGCGTCATGGCCCGGAAGTTTCACGTGAAACACACCCCGTTTCCCGCGGTCGCCCACGGCAGGTCCAGGAGTTCCGTCTCCCGGCCCGCCCCGGCGCCGCCCGGCGGAACGACGGCCAACGCCTCGGCCGCCGCGACTCCCCGAAGCATGGCAGGTCCGTTGAAGCGCAGCGGCACCGCCTCGTCCCCGCGCAGCACGACCGGCACGAGCCGGGTGTCGTACTGATGCCCTGTCACCTTGCCGCGCAGGGGCAACGTGAACCCCTCCTGTGCCGGGCGGCCCGACAGAGTCCGCAGCAGCGGCTCCACGAGCGTGAGCAGCCCGGCGACGGCGGCGAGGGGGTTCCCGGGCAGCCCCACGAGGTGCTGGTCCTCCTTGACGCGCGCCAGCACCATCGGGTGCCCGGGGCGCACCTTCACGCCGTCCACCAGGAGTTCCGCGCCGATGCGGCGCAGGGTGGGGTGGACGTGGTCGACGGGCCCGGACGCGGTACCGCCGGTCGTCACCACGAGGTCCGCAGCACTGCCGGTGACGGCCCTGTGCAGCGCCTCGGGGTCGTCCCCCAGCCGCCGCACCGCGACGACGTCCGCGCCCATCGCCCGCAGCCACGGCGGCAGCATCGGGCCGAGCGCGTCCCGGATCAGTCCGTCCCGCGGCAGCCCGGTCGCCAGCAACTCGTCGCCCAGGACGAGGACTTCGACGCGCGGCCGCGGCAGCACCGCGAGCGTGTCGTACCCGGCCGCCGCGGCCAGGCCGAGCACGGCGGGCGACACGGCCGAGTGGGACGGCAGCAACTGGTCCCCGCTGCGGCACTCCTGGCCGCGCGGACGGATGTCCTGCCCGTGTCCGAGGTCGCGGGTCGCGTGCAGCCGGCCCTTGTCGTCGGCACGTCCGTGCTCGCTGCGGAGTACGGCCGTCGTGTCCTGCGGGATCCGCGCGCCGGTGGCGATCCGCACGGCCTCCCCGTCCGACAGCGCGTCGGGACGGTCGTGCCCGGCGAGCACCCCGCCGTCCCGGACCACCCAAGGGCCGGGGCCCGCGACCGCCCAGCCGTCCATCGCCGACGTGTCGAAGGACGGGAGGTCGGTGAGGGCGGCGAGGGGCGCGGCGAGGACCAGCCCCAGGGCCGCGTCGAGCGGTACGGAGACGGCCTTCCCGGCGGCGAAGGGGCGGACGGCCCGGCCGGAGATCGCGCGCGCCGTGTCCCAGGGGGTGGCACGGTGACGGGTCCCGGCGGGTGAACCGGCGGGGCGGGCGGACGGGCGGCCGGGGGCGGTGCCGTGCGGGGCGGTGCCGGCCGCGCCGACGTCGCTGCCGCCGCCCGTGTCGTTGCCCGGGGCGTTCCCGCCGTGATCACCGCTGTCCGCGCCACGGTCGGGGAGCGCCTCCGCGCCCCCCTCGTCCTGCCGCCCGCTCCGGGCCGCCTGCCGAGTGCCCTTCGCCCGGTCGCCGGACGGTGGTTGCCGCGAGGGGGACGCGGCCGGCGACGGGGTGCCGTCGTCCCCGGGGAGGGCGCCCGCGGGCCGGGCGCGGCCCTCGTTCACCAGGGCGAGTGCGTCCTCGACGTCGAGGTCGAGGCCCTCCGAGGTCTCGTTCCAGGCGGAGCGGGCGGTCATCCCGCGTCCGGCCCGGCGCCGGGCCGGACGTCCGGGGCGGGGCCCGGACCCGGACCCGGAGGCGCGGTCTTCGGATCGGTCGCCTCCGCCTCCTCCCGGGCCTCCTCCTCGGCCCAGCGGAGGGCGAGGGCTGCGGCCTTGCGGGAGGCCTCGGCCACCGCTTCCGGACCGCCCCCGCCCCGCGCCGCCGCGTACCCGACGAGGAAGGTGGTCAGCGGCGCGGCGGGCCGCGCCACACCGTGGGCGGCGTCCCTGGCGAGGTCGAGCAGCACGCCGGTGTCGACGTCGAGGTCGATGCCCAGCTCGTCCTTGACTGCGGAGATCCATTCATCCAACACGTGCTCATGCTCCCTGATGCGTGCTCTTGCGTCGGCGATGTCGTCCCAGGTGTCGCAGTCGAACGAGGCGACGTCACCGGGGACGCGCGTGAGGTCGAGCCCGGCGGTCAGCCGGCGCAGCGACTGGCCGGAGAGGCCACCGTGCTCCTGGTCGAGTACCGCGAGTTCGCGGCGCAGGGCCGCGGTGCGGTAGGCGGCGACGAGCGGCTGGTCCCGTCCGTCGGGGCCGGTGAGCAGCACACCGTCGGCACCGCCCCCGGCCAGTGTCCCGGCCAGTTCCCGTACGGTCGCGGCGCGCAGGAAGGGCAGGTCCGCGGAGAGGACGACGACGTGCTCCGCGGCGGTCAGCGCGAGCCCGGCGCCGAGGGCGGCCACGGGACCGCCCCCCGGCGGTTCCTCCCGCGCCCACCGCACCGGGCGGACGGTGGGCCGGGGGTCGGCCACGACCACCGTGCGGCACGCACCCGCGGCGGCGTCGAGCACCCGGTCGAGCAGCGCGCGCCCGCCCACCCGCACCCCGGGCTTGTCCACCCCGCCGAGCCGCCGCGCCGCGCCGCCGGCCAGCACCACGACGTCGTACGCGACGGCGTCCCGCTCCGCCGCACGGGCCGGCGTGCGGTCGGGGGCGGGGGAGGGTCCGCCGGGCGGGTACGGAGTCACTCCCCGAGTATGGGCGCCCCGGGGATCAACGCCACCCCCGCGGCCACCCGCGAAGCCGGACCGGAACGACGCCACCGGCCGACCACGCGGCGCCGGGAAGCGGGGACCGCACGGACGGGGGCGGCACTTGCGCCGCCGCCCTGAAAGCCCCCGCCCAGACACCGCAAGGCCACGGGCACCGGCCACTCCGGTACCGGCCACCCCGGGGCGGCCTCACGCACCGGCGACGTCAGCCCGACCACCGGACATCCCCGCAAACAAAGGCTGCGCACCACGCGGCGAGGCAGGCGCGCCCATGCCCAGCCCGGAAGCAGACGCCCCAACCGCTGACCAACCGGCCACCCGGACCGCCCCGTTCGACCGGGGGCGCACTGGAGCCGCCCTCACCGCAACCCCTCCGCCCAGTCACCGCAAGGCCACAGGTGCCGACCACTCCGGTACCAGTCGCAGCGGGCGGCCACCCCACGCACCAACGGCGTCAGCCCGGCCACCGGCATCCGCCGAACAATGGCTGCGCACCGCGCGGCGAGGCGGGCGCGCCCATGCCCAGCCCGGAAGCAGACGCCCCAACCGCTGACCAACCAGCCACCCGCACCACCCCGCTCGACCGGGGCGCACTGGAGCCGCCACCACCGCATGCTTTCCGCCCAGGCACCGCAAGCCCACAGGCACCGGCCACTCCGGTACCAGTCGCAGCGGGCGGCCACCCCGGGGCCGCCCAACGCACCAGCGACGTCAGCCCGGCCACCGGCATCCCAGCGAACAATGGCTGCGCACCACGCGGCGAGGCAGGCGCGCCCATGCCCAGCCCGGAAGCAGACGCCCCAACCGCTGACCAACCAGCCACCCGCACCACCCCGCTCGACCGGGGACGCACTGGAGCCGCCACCACCGCATGCTTTCCGCCCAGTCACCGCAAGCCGACAGGCACCGGCCACTCCGGTACCAGTCGCAGCGGGCGGCCACCCCGGGGCCGCCGCACGCACCGGCGGCGCCGCTGCCCGCGACCAAACGACTCGACCCCGGTAACCCCGCCACCCGGACCACCTGTTCGGCCGGGGGCGGCACGGGAGCCGACCTTGAGGCGGCCGCAGCACGTTCGGCCGCTTGGATGGGGGCGGTGCGGTCGGAGACCTGGGCCTTGGGTGCCTAGGCGGGGTTGTTCGGGTGGCGCGCAGCGCCGCGAATGCCGACCGCACCGCTGCCCGTCCGAGCGGCCGGCAACGCCGTCGCCGTCTCACACACCGGCATCGTCAGGCCGGCCGCCGCGCACCGCGAAGCGTGCCCGGCGTGCCCGCGCGGCTCGGCCGTGGGCCACGCGGCGTCGGCCGGACCACGGCCTCCGCAGGTCTCACAGAGTCCTGAGCAATATGGCGGGTTGTTCCACGCAGTCCGCCACGTACCGCAGGAAGCCGCCCGCCGTGCCGCCGTCGCACACCCGGTGGTCGAAGGTCAACGAGAGCTGGACGACCTGCCGCACCGCCAGCTCGCCCTCGTGCACCCAGGGCTTGGCGGCCACCCGGCCGACTCCCAGCATCGCGGCCTCCGGGTGGTTGAGGATCGGCGTGGAGCCGTCGACGCCGAACACGCCGTAGTTGTTCAACGTGAAGGTGGAGCCGGTGAGTTCGGCCGGGGTCAGGCTGCCCGAGCGGGCCGCGCCGGTCAGCCGTGCGAACTCCTCGGCGAGCCCCTCCGCGTCCCGTGCGTGCGCGTCCCTGACGACGGGGACGACGAGTCCGCGTTCCGTCTGCGCGGCGAACCCGAGGTGCACCGCGTCGAAGCGGATGATCTCGCGGGCCGTCGTGTCGACCGTGGAGTTCAGCTCGGGGTGGCGGGCGAGCGCAGCCGTGCAGATGCGTCCCAGGAGCGCGAGCAGCGGTATGCGCGGTCCCCCGGCCGCGTTCATGGCCTCCCGGGCGCGGAGCAGTTCCGTCGCGTCGGCGTCCACCCAGCAGGTGGCGTCGGGGATCTCGCGGCGGCTGCGGGCCAGCTTGTCGGCGGCGGCGCCGAGGACACCCTTGAGCGGCACCCGGGTGGTCCCGGCGGCGGACGCCGGGGACGCCGCGGCCGGTGCCGGACGCCCCGCCGGCCGCACGTCGGCGGCGGCCGCCCGCAGCGCCTCCTCCACGTCCGCGCGCAGGATCAGCCCGTCCCTGCCGGTACCCGTCACCCGGCGCAGGTCCAGCCCGTTGTCGCGGGCCATGCGGCGCACGAGGGGCGAGATCACGGCCACGGGCCCGGCAGCCCGCGCCGCCCGGCCGTCCTGAGCGTTCTGTGCGTCCCCGTCCATGGGCCCGTCCGACAGCCCCTCCGTCGCCCCGTCGTCCCGCGAGGCGGTGCCCTGCGGTGCCGTCGGCGGCACCCGGCGCCTGCGCGCGGGCGGCGCACCCGTGCCGTAGCCGACGAGGACGTTGCCGGAGGTCTCCGCCGCGCCACCGGAAGCCGTGCCACCGGCGGTCGTACCACCCGCAGCCGCACCGCCGGGGCCGCGCCCCTCGTCCGCGCGGTCGGCGGAACCGGCGCCTGCGCCGGCACCCGCACCGTCCGCCGCCGGGGCCGCGTCCGGGGCCGTCTCCGACGCTCCCACCGCGACGGTGAGCAGTGGCGCCCCGACCGGCAGTTCCGAGCCCTGTTCGCCGAACCGGGCGGTGACCACACCGCCGTACGGGCACGGGACCTCGACCATCGCCTTGGCCGTCTCGACCTCGACGACCGGCTGGTCGACGGCGACGACCTCGCCGACCTCCACCAGCCAGGTGACGATCTGCGCCTCGGTCAGTCCCTCCCCGAGGTCGGGGAGCCGGAACTCCAGTACCTGTGCCATCAGCGCTCGGCCTCCCACTGCAGACGACCCACCGCGTCCAGGATGCGGTCCACACCGGGCAGGTGGTGGCGTTCCAGCATCGGTGGCGGGTACGGGATGTCGAACCCTGCCACGCGCAGCACCGGTGCCTCCAGATGGTGGAAGCAGCGTTCGGTCACCCGGGCCGCGATCTCGCCGCCGGGACCACCGAAACCGCCCGACTCGTGCACCACGACCGCGCGCCCCGTCCGGCGCACCGACGCGCACACCGTCTCGTCGTCGAACGGCACGAGGGAGCGCAGGTCGACCACCTCCAGGTCCCAGCCCTCGGCGCGCGCCGCCTCCGCCGCTTCGAGGCAGACGGGCACGGACGGCCCGTACGTGACGAGGGTGGCGGTGCGGCCGGTGCGCCGCACCACCGCCCGGCCGAGCGGCTCGACCGCGGACGGCTCCTCCGGGTTCCAGACGTCCTTCGACCAGTACAGGCGCTTGGGCTCCAGGAACACCACGGGGTCGTCGCAGGCGATCGACGCGCGCAGCAGCCCGTACGCGTCGGCGACGGTCGCCGGGGTGACCACGTACAGGCCGGGGGTGGCCGCGTAGTACGCCTCGGAGGAGTCGCTGTGGTGCTCCACGCCGCCGATGCCGCCGCCGTAGGGCACGCGCACGGTGATGGGCATCGGCAGCGCCCCGCGCGTGCGGTTGCGCATGCGGGCGACGTGGCTGACGAGCTGCTCGAACGCCGGGTAGGCGAACGCGTCGAACTGCATCTCCACGACCGGCCGCAGCCCGTACATCGCCATCCCGACGGCGGTGCCCAGGATGCCCGCCTCGGCGAGCGGGGTGTCGGTGCAGCGGTCGTCGCCGAACTCGGCGGCGAGCCCGTCGGTGACGCGGAAGACTCCGCCGAGCGTGCCCACGTCCTCGCCCATGACGTGGACGGCGGGGTCGGCGGCCAGGCTGTCCCGCAGCGCGCGCGTGAGGGCCTGCGCCATGGTGGCCGGGCGGGTCGCGGCCGTGGTGGCGGCGGTCATCGGGCGTCCGTCCCGGGCCCGCCGTCGTGGCGGGCGCCGGCCGCGTCGTGCGGCGCGGCGGTCCCGGCGTCCAGTTCGGCGCGCAACTGCGCTTCCTGGGCACGCAGTTGCGCGGTGGGTTCGGCGTAGACGTGGGCGAACAGGTCCGCCGGGTCCAGCGCCGGATCCTCGTTCATGCGGCGACGCAGGTCCGCGGCCATGGCCTCGGCGTCGTCGCGGACGGCCCGCTGACCGGCGTCGTCGAGCAGGCCGCGCGCGGTCAGCTCCCGCTCCAGGAGGTCGACCGGGTCGTGCGCGCGCCAGGTCTCCACCTCGGACGCGTCGCGGTAGCGGGTGGCGTCGTCGGCGTTGGTGTGGGCGTCGATCCGGTAGGTGACCGCCTCGACGAGGGTGGGGCCGCCGCCCTCGCGGGCCTGCCGCACGGCGTCCGCCAGCACCTCGTGCACCGCGACCGCGTCGTTGCCGTCGACCAGCCGGCCGGGCATGCCGTACCCGACGGCCTTGTGGGCCAGGGAGGGCGCCGCGGTCTGCCGGGCGAGCGGGACGGAGATCGCGAAGCCGTTGTTCTGGACGAGGAAGACCACCGGGGCGCGCTGCACGGCGGCGAAGTTCAGCGCCTCGTGGAAGTCGCCCTCGCTGGTGCCGCCGTCGCCGACCAGGGCGAGGGCGACCACGTCGTCCCCCTTGAGGCGGGCGGCGTGGGCGAGGCCCACCGCGTGCGGGAGCTGGGTCGCGAGCGGCGTGGACAGCGGTGCCACGCGGCACTCGCGGGGGTCGTACCCGGTGTGCCAGTCGCCGCGCAGCAGGGTCAGCACCTGCACGGGGTCCACTCCCCGGGTGACGACGGAGAGCGTGTCGCGGTAGCTGGGGAAGAGCCAGTCCCGCTCCTGGAGCACCAGGGCCGCGGCCACCTCGCAGGCCTCCTGCCCGGTGCTCGACGGGTAGACCGCGAGTCTGCCCTGCTTGGTGAGGGCGGTGGCCTGCGTGTTGAACCTGCGGCCGCGCACCAGCGCGCCGTACAGCCGGCGCAGCAGCTCCGGATCGGCCGACCGGGCGGCCTCCGTGCCCAGGACGCGGTGGGGTTCCGCGTCGGGCAGCAGGGGCGCGGGGTCGGTGCGGGGCTGCCAGGCGGGCGGCGGGGTGGGCCGGTAGGCGCCTCGCTGCTCCAGGACCGTCATGACGGCACCTCCTCGTGGGAGCGGCTACGAAGCGCGACGGATGTGAGGCGCCTCACTACCGATTGTTCGGTCGCGGGCACATTTTGGCTACACGCACCCCGAGGCTGTGGACAAACGGTTCTCCACAACCTGTGATGAACGCAGTACGTCCATCACGGCGAGGCGGGAGGACATGGCCCCTGAACAAATGGCCGAGAGTGCCGACGGCGGGAACGGCGACGACGGCGGGGCCGTACCGCAGCCGCCGCGCCCGCTGGACGCCATCGACCACGACATCCTCCAGATGCTCCAGGCGGACGGCCGCGCGTCGATAAGGTCCGTCGCCGAACGCGTCCACGTCTCGCGCGCCAACGCCTACGCCCGGATCAACCGGCTCATCGAGGACGGCGTCATCCGCGGCTTCGGCGCCCGCGTCGACCACGAGCGCGCCGGCCACGGCACGTCCGCGTACATCACGCTGAAGATCGTCCAGAACTCGTGGCGCACCGTGCGCGAGGAGCTGCGCAGACTGCCCGGCGCCTCCCACATCGCCCTCGTGGGCGGGGACTTCGACGTCCTGCTGCTGGTGCACACGACCGACAACAGGGCGCTGCGCGAACTCGTGCTCACCCGGATCCAGGCCATCGAGCAGGTGCTCAGCACGCGCACGCTGCTGGTGTTCGAGGAGGAGGACGTGGAACCGGAGGCGTGACCGCCCGGTCCGGCGTCACCGCGGCCGGTGCCAGTGCCGGTGCCGATTCCGGTGCCAGGGCCGGTTCCGGTGCCGGGGCCGCCTCAGCCCCGCTTCTCCAGCCCGCCGAACGCGAGCCGCACCACGGCGTCCGCGACCTCGCGCTCCGCCATGCCCCGGCCGTCCGGGCGGTACCACTCCACGACGGAGTTGATCATCCCGAAGACCAGCCGCGTCGCGAGCCGCGGCTCGACGTCCGTGCGCACGTCCCCCTCGGCCGCCGACGCCTTCAGCAGGGCCGCGACCCGGTGGTCGAACTCGCGGCGGCGCTCCAGCGCCCAGCGCTCGGTCACGGTGTTCCCGCGCACGCGCAGGAGCAGCGTCACGTAGGGGAGTTCAGCGATGAGGACCTGGACCGTGCGCCGCAGCACGTACTCCAGCCGCTCGACGGCCGGCCCCCCGCGCGCGTGCTCCTCGTCGAGGATGCCGAACAGCCCGTCCAGCGCCCGGCTGACGGCCCGCCGCAGCAACTCCTCCTTGCCGGTGACGTGGTGGTAGATCGACGACTTGGAGATGCCCGCCGCCCGTGACAGGTGCTCCATCGAAGTGCCGTCGTAGCCACGCTCGTTGAAGACCTGCACGGCGACGGAGAGCAGCGACTCCGGCGTGTACGTGTCCCGTCTGGCGGTGGTCATCGTCTGCCCTCCCGCTTGTCCGTGGCGTACGCGTGCCGGTACAGCGCCAGGGACGGTGCGTAGCGGCCCGAGGGTTCGCGCACGTGGAGGTCGTCGAGCAGGTCGTAGGCCCACCCGCGGCCGAGCCTGCGGCTCCACTCGAAGGGGCCCAGCGGGTAGCTGACGCCGAGGCGCATCGCGGTGTCGATGTCCTCCTCGGTGGCCACGCCCTTGGCGACGGCGTCGTGCGCGAGGTCGACGATCCGCGCGACCGTACGGGCGACGATCATGCCGGGGGCGTCGCCGATGACGCTGACGTCCTTGCCGAGCGCCTGGAACAGCCCTGTCGCCTCGGCGAGGGTCTGCGGGGAGGTGTCCTGCGAGGCGGACAGCGCGAGGCGGGTGGCCTCCCGGTAGTCCAGCGCGAGGTCGAAGTACACGACGTCGCGGAACTCCACCGACGTCTGACCGTCGGCCAGCGCCAGTTGGCCGCCGGACGGCAGCACCAGGCGCGTGCCGTGGTCCTCGTCCTCCTCGCGGACGGGGATGCCCGCCTCACGGATCAGGTCGAGCAGGTCGGCGGCGGGCCCCAGGTCCCCCTCCACGACGACGTACGCGGGCGCCTGCGCCTTCTCCGCGGTGTGCGGCTCCGGCAGCTCGGCGTCCTCGCCGTGGTCGTACCAGCCGCGGCCGGTCTTGCGGCCGAGACGGCCCGACTCGACGAGCCGCCGCTGGGCGAGCGAGGGAGTGAAGCGCACGTCCCGGAAGAAGGACCGCCATACGGAGTGGGTGACCGACTCGTTGACGTCCTGGCCGATCAGGTCGGTCAGTTCGAAGGCGCCCATGCGGAAGCCTCCCGACTCGCGCAGCACCGCGTCGATGGTCGCCGGGTCCGCCGCCTGCGACTCGTACACCGCGAAGGCCTCGGCGTAGAAGGGCCGCGCGATCCGGTTGACGATGAAGCCGGGGGTGTCCGCGCAGGCGACCGGGGTCTTGCCCCAGGCGCGGGCGATCTCGTACGCGCGCGTGGCGGACGAGAAGTCCGTGGCGAACCCCGAGACCACCTCGACCAGCGGCAGCAGCGGAGCCGGGTTGAAGAAGTGCAGCCCGACCAGCCGGCCGGGGGAGTCGAGACCGCCGCCGATGGCCGTCACCGACAGGGAGGAGGTGTTGGTGGCGAGCAGGCAGTCGTCCGAGACGATGTCCTCCAGCTCGCGCAGCAGTTCCTGCTTGACGTCCAGGCGCTCCACGACGGCCTCGACCACCAGGGAGCAGTCCGCGAGGTCGTCCAGGTCGTCCGTGGGCAGCAGGCGGGTGCGGGCGGAGGCGCGGTCGGCGGCCCCCAGACGGCCCTTCTCGACCAGTCGGTCGAGCCGCGCGCCGATGACGCGGGCCGCGTCCCCGGCGCGCCCGGGAACCTCGTCGAAGAGGCGCACGGGGTGACCCGCGACCAGGGCGACCTGAGCGATGCCCTGGCCCATGGTGCCCGCGCCGACGACGGCGACGGGGCTGCTGAGGTCGAGTGCTGTCATGACCGCGATCCTCCCCCACCCCGTTTTCCACAGCTCCGGCGGACCCCCTTGTCCCGACCGATCGTTCGGTTACTCTAACTCTGTCCGGCTGTACCCGCCCAGGTCACGAGCTCGACGAGGAGCCGTGAGACGAGGAGTTGGTCCCGCATGGCCGCCCCGACCGCCCAGCAGCTGATCGCCGAGCACCGGCCGACCCTGGACCTGGCCCTGGAGGCCGTCCGCACCCGCGCGTACTGGTCCCCGCACCCCGAACACCCCAAGGCGTACGGCGAGCACGGCACCCTGGGCGCGGAGGAGGGGAAGGCCGCCTTCGAGGCGCTCCTCGGCACCCGCCTCGACCTCGGCCAGCCGGGCACCGACGACTGGGTGGGCGGCGAAGTGTCGCCGTACGGCACCGAACTGGGCGTGACGTACCCGCACGCCGACCCCGACGTGCTGCTGCCCGCCATGCGCGCGGGCCGGCGCGCGTGGCGGGACGCGGGCGCCGAGGTCCGGGCCGTGGTCTGCCTGGAGATCCTGCGCCGGATCGCCGCCCGGACGCACGAATTCGCGCACGCCGTCATGCACACCAGCGGCCAGGCCTTCCTGATGGCCTTCCAGGCCGGCGGCCCGCACGCGCAGGACCGCGGCCTGGAGGCGGTGGCGTACGCGTACGCGGAGCAGACCCGCACGCCGGACAGCGCCCCGTGGAACAAGCCCCAGGGCAAGCGCGAACCCCTCGCGCTCACCAAGGAGTTCACTCCCGTACCGCGCGGGGTCGCCCTGCTCGTGGGCTGCAACACCTTCCCCACGTGGAACGGCTACCCGGGCCTGTTCGCCTCCCTCGCCACCGGCAACGCCGTCCTGGTGAAGCCCCACCCGCGCGCGGTGCTGCCGCTCGCCCTCACCGTGCGCGTCGCGCGCGAGGTGCTCGCCGACGCCGGCTTCGACCCCAACCTCGTGGCACTGACCGCGGAACGGCCCGGCGAGGGCGCGGCCAGGACGCTGGCCGTGCGCCCCGAGATCCGGATCGTGGACTACACGGGCTCGACGGCCTTCGGCGACTGGCTGGAGACCAACGCCCGCCAGGCGCAGGTCTACACGGAGAAGGCCGGCGTCAACACGGTCGTCGTGGAGTCCACGGACGACTACCGGGGGATGCTCGCCAACCTCGCGTTCTCCCTCTCGCTCTACAGCGGCCAGATGTGCACCACCCCGCAGAACCTGCTCGTGCCGCGCGACGGCATCACCACCGACCAGGGCGACAAGACCTTCGACGAGGTGGTGGCCGACCTCGCGGCGGCCGTCGACGGCCTCCTCGGCGACGACACGCGCGCGAACGCGCTGCTCGGCGCGCTGGTGAACCCCGACGTGAAGGCCCGCCTGGAGGCGGCGCCCGGACTGGGCGAAGTCGCCCTGGCCTCGCGGCGGATCGAGCACCCGGAGTTCCCGGACGCGGTCGTGCGCACCCCGGTGATCGTCAAGCTCGACGGCGCCAAGCCGGACGACGAGGCGGCGTACCTGAGCGAGTGCTTCGGCCCGGTGTCCTTCGCGGTCGCCGTCGACTCGCCGGCCGCGGCGCTGGACCTGCTGCGGCGCACGATCCGCGAGCGCGGCGCGATGACGGTGGCGGGCTACACGACGGACGCGGACTTCGCCGCGGACCTGCGCGAGGTCTGCTTCGAAGAACCCGCCCAGCTCTCCTTGAACCTCACCGGCGGCGTCTACGTCAACCAGACCGCGGCGTTCTCCGACTTCCACGGCTCGGGCGGCAACCCGGCCGCCAACGCGGCCCTGTGCGACGCGGCGTTCGTGGCCAACCGGTTCCGGGTGGTGGAGGTCCGGCGGTAGTCCGCACGGCACCCGCGCGTACACGGACGCGGGGATGCGGGGACGCGGGGGAGAGGGCACCGCCCGGCCCCGCGTCCGCCGGTCCCCCGGCCCCGGGGGCGTCCGCTCACGCCGCCCCGGCGTCCGCCTCCTCGTTGACGAACGCGACCAGCTCGTCGACGAACTCCTGCCGCCGCACCACTCCCAGGTGGTCGCCCGGCACCGTGCGCAGCACCGCGCCGGGGACCGCGCCGGCGAGGACCTCGGGGCGAGCGGCGAGCGCGTCCTCGCTCCCGGCGAGTACCAGCGTGGGCACCTTGATCTCCTCCAGCGGCATGCGCTCGCGGTACACCGAGGCCGCCTGCGCGGCGAGCGCGACACGGTCGCCGCCGACGGCGTCCACGAACGCCCGGAACTGCGCCGCGGCCGGTTCCACGATCGACGCGGGATCGTCGGTGAGCAGCGCGTCCTGGAGCGCCGGTCCGCCGACCACCCGGCGGTCCACGCCACCGAGCTCGACCACGCCCGCCCCGACCCCGCCGACGACGACCCGTCGTACGCGCCGGTCCCGCGCGGCGGTCAGCAGCGAGACGATCGCGCCCATCGAGTAGCCCACCAGGTCGTAGGCGGGCTCGCCGAGGATGTCGATCAGCGCGGTGACGTCCTCGGACATCCGGGCCTCGCCGTAGTAGGCGCGGTCGTGCGGCTTCCCGGACAGCCCGTGCCCCCGCGCGTCCACGGTCGCGACCCGGCGCCCCGAGGCGACGAGCGCGTCCACGATCCCGGGCGCCTGCCAGTTCGTCCGCCCGTCGGCGATGAACCCGTGGTGCAGCAGCACGAGCGGCAGCGCGGACTCGCACTCCCACACCTCGTACGCGATCTCGACCCCGTCGTCGGACGTGAACCTCGGCATGCGGCGGCGACCTCCTCGGCTGCGACGGGCAGGCGACCCCGTCGGCGGACACGACTTCGCCGCCAACCTAAGGGTCCGGGACCGCCTCCCGGTACCCCGCATTCCACCGGTACCGACAGACCCAACAGGCCTTGTAGGCAACTCGGGTGAGGCCACGACCCCGCCTTCGCGGACCAACGGCAGAGCGCCATGGCAACACTGGCGGCGAGGCGGTCGCTGGCTCCCTAAACACTCGAGGACGCGTCAGCTGACACACCAAGTGGGTTGCTTCGCAACGCAGTTCAATCGACCAACCGCCGCGCTCCCCCCAAGGGCCACCCGACGCCCCGCCTTCCACCGGCCCACACGACCCCAACGGGCTGTGCAGGCCAAGCCGGTTACGTCACGGCACCGCCTGCCAGCGGCCTTCAGCGTTGTCCCGCGGACCAGTGGTAGAGCTTCATCGCCACCGGTGGCCGGGTTGTCGCTGGACACCCGGGGACGCGCCAGCAGACACACCAATTGGGCAGCCAGGCAACGCAGTTCAGCGCCGACCGACCGCCGCACTCCAACCCGAAGGCCCCCGGCACACCGCCTTCCACCCGCCCTCACGATCCCAACAGGCTGTGCAGACAACGCCGGTTACGTCACGGCACCGCCTGTTGGCGGCCTTCAGCGTTGCCCTGCGGACCAGCAGTAGAGCGTCATCGCCACCGATGGCCGGGTTGTCACTGGACACCCGGGGACGCGCCAGCAGACACACCAATTGGTCAGCCTCGCAGCGGTGTTCAGCCGACGGACCGCCGCGCTCCACCCCAAGGGCCACCCGGCACCCCGCCTTCCGCCGGCCCTCACGATCCCCTCAGGCGGTGCAGGCAACGCCGGTTACGCCACGGCCCCGCCTGCCGGCGGCCTCAGCGTTGTCCTGCGGACCAGTGGTAGAGCGTCATCGCCACACTGGTGGCGAGGTTGTAGCTGGAGACCTGGGGACGCATCGGCAGGGAGACCAAGTGGTCAGCCCTGGAACGCAGTTCGGCCGACAGGCCGCCGCGCTCCGAGCCGAAGGCGAGCACCGCGTCGTCCGGCAGGCCCAGACCGCGGATGTCCTCGCCCTCCGGGTCCAGCGCGAACAGCGGGCCGCCGGGCAGCCCTTCGGCGCCCTCCCCCGTCACGTCGATCCGTTCGACGGCGGTGGCGAAGTGCAGGCCCGCGCCGCCGCGCACGACGTTGGGGTGCCAGGGGTCGAGCGTGCCGGTGGTGACCACCCCGGTCGCCCCGAAACCGGCGGCCAGGCGGATCACGGCGCCCGCGTTGCCGAGGTTGCGCGGATCGTCGAGGACGACGACGGGGGCGTGCCGGGGCATGCGGGCGAGGGTGCGCAGGTTCGCGTCCCGGTCGGGGCGCTCGGCCAGGGCGGCGACGGCGGTGGGGTGCGGGCGGGCGACGAACCCCCGGTAGACGGACTCCGGGACTTCCGTGAGCAGCGCGTCCAGTGCGTCGCGCACGTCGGGCGCCAGTTCGTCGGCGAGGGTGAGGGCCGCGGCACGGTCGACGGCAACCGCCACGGGCACCCGCGCGCCGAAGCGCAGGGCGTGCTTGAGGGCGTGGAAACCGTCGAGCAGGACGGAGCTGTCGGCGAGCCGGCGCCAGGTGGTCGTGGTGTCGGTCGCGCCGTCGGTCATGCGGTGCAGCCTACGCGGGCGTGGCCGCCGGTCCGCCGGGCGAGAGCCCCGGCGGACCGCGCGGTGGGGACGGCAGGCCCGGCGGGTCGCAACCCCCGGACCGCCCCGTTCAGCCCCGGGAGGCCGCCTCGCCGGACACCTCGGGGCGCCCGGCCCCAGGACGCTGCCCAGCGTCCGCCCCCGTACCGGCTCCGGCATCGGCTACGGCCGGGGTTCCGGCTCGCGCACCGGCGGCCGGGGGGCCGGTGGTCGCGGTCCCGGCCGCCGTCCCGTCCGGCTCCGCGCGCGGCCCCGGCACCGGTCGGCCGCCACCCGGCAGCACGCGTGCACGCGCGCGTACGGCGACCCGGCCCACCCCTTGCAGGAACGACGTCGGCAGGAACACCGCGTCGGCCGCGATCATCGCCAGCGAGAAGAACGGCAGCCCGAGGACGACCGCGATCACGGCGTGCTCGGTCATCATCACGACCAGCAGGACGTTCTTGACCCGCCGGTTGAAGAGCGTGAACGGGAACGCGACCTGCACGATCACCGTCCCGTACGTGATGATCATGACCGCCGCGCCGTACGAGGACAGCAGGTCGGCGAGTGCCGGCCACGGCGAGAAGTAGTCCAGGTGCAGCGGGTAGTAGACGGCGGTGCCGTCCTGCCAGCGGGAGCCCTGGATCTTGTACCAGCCCGCCGTCGCGTAGATCAGGCACGCCTCGGCCATGATCACCAGCACGGCGGCGTTGTGCATGAGGTCGGTGACGACGTCGAGCAGTACGCGCGCGTGCCCGTCCCGCTCACGCCGGCCCGCCGCCCACCACAGCCCGTGCGCCAGCCACACCGTCCACAGCAGCGCCGGCACGAACAGCTCGCTGCCGTCGGCGAGTTTGCCCGCCGCCGTCACCATGACGAGCAGCACGCCGAGGACGCTCCACAGGAGCACGCCGGTTGCGTCAGCCGGACGCCCGCCACGCGCGCGTACCGCCCGTTCCCGGCGCTCCCTGCGCGCGTCCAGCGACCAGACCTGCCCACACCTGGTGAACACCAGGTAGATCGACATCAGGTGCAGGACGTTGTCGCCGCCGTCGCCCACGAAGACGCTGCGGTTCTGGAGCGACAGCACCCCGACCATGAACAGCACGGACATCGTGCGGGTGCGCCAGCCGACCAGCAGCAGCGCGCTCGACACGACGGCGACCCCGTAGACCAGCTCGAACCAGCCCTGCCCGCGCGCCCACATCAGGACCGTGAACGCGCCGTTGTCCGAGGTCAGCTGGCGGGCGAGGGACCAGCTCCAGGGACCGTCGGGGCCGTAGAGCTCTTGGCGGTGCGGAAACTCGCGCAGCAGGAACAGCAGCCAGGTCGTCGCGAAGCCGGTCCGGACCACGGCGGTCTGGTAGGGCCCCAGCGCGGAGTCGGTGATGCGGGCGATGCCGCGCGAGAGTGTCAGGGAGAAGCGATTCACCGGACGCTCCCGTCCGCCTCGGAGGCCGGCACGGACCACCAGGCGAGCTGCCGGTACACGGGACTGTCCGGCACCTTCTCGGCGCTCCATTTCGGGGGTTGGACGTTGGTGGTGCGGGACCTTATCTGCACACGCTCCACGACCCCGCCGCTGCCCGCCGCGTCGTCACGGCCGAGGCGCAGCACCACGATCCGCCGGATGTACTGCTCGGAGAGCGCGCCGCGCAGGCCCACCGGGCGGTTGTCGTTGTCGTGCGTGGCGGTGAAGAAGTCCCACGCCCGGCGCAGTTCGTTCTGCTGCGTGTGGCTCGGCACCAGGTTGCCGTCGATGGCCCGGCCGTCCTGCGCGGACAGGCTGTACCAGCCGGTGGTCCGGGTGCTGCCGTCCGGCGTGCGCACCTGCGCGCGTACCTCGACGGCGATGTTCTGCTGCAACGGGTTCGGGGCGAACAGCTTCCAGTTCTGCTCGAACTCCGGGTAGATCCACTCCTCGATCGCCTCGCCGTGCTGCTTGGTGAGCGTGTTGGACGGCGCGACGTGCAGGAACACCATGCCGAGGTGTACGCACGTGACGACCCCGACGACCGCGAGCGCCAGCGCGGCGCCGACCCGGTACGGCAGGGGCAGCGAGGCGACACGCCCCCAGTTCTCGGCCTGCTCGCCCGGCGCTTCCGTGCCGGGCACGGGGGCCGCGGGCGCTCCGGCGCCGGGCACGGGGGTCGCGGGCGCTCCGGCGCCGGGCACGGGGGCGCCGACCGCTCCGCGCGCCGGGGGGACCGCGGCGGACGCGCCACCGGGAACCGGCACCTCGGACGCCGCGCCGGCCTCCCCGGCCGCCCCGGGCCCTGGGGCCTGCGCGGGCCCTGTGGCCTGCACCGGGTCCACGTCCCCCGCGGGACTTGCGGGACCTGCGGGGGACGCGGGTTCCTCCCCCTCCGTGTTCTCCTCCACCGCGCCCTCTGCGGGTACCGCGCCCTCTGCGGGCGCCGCGGGTTCCCGGCGCGCCGCGGGTTCCCGGCGCGCCGCGGGCTCCCGGGGTGCGGGGAGCTTCCCGTCGCCGACGGTGGCACCGGGAGGCGACGCCTCCCCGTCCGGCCGGCGCCCGCCGCCGTCGACCTCGCCCGGGGTGTTCGAGCCCCCGTCGTGCGCGTCCATTCCGCCCCGTCTCCCGTTTCCGGTCCGTCTGCCGGCCGTCCGGCCGGTCGTCCCACCCGATGTCCCGCGCCACGGCGTCCGCGCTCCGGCGCCGTGCCGGGCCTCCGCCCGGCGGCGCCACCACCCGACCGGGCCATGCGCCCCGGTCTCCGTCGCTGGCAGGCACGGTACCCAGCCCCGCCCGCCAGGCACAGTCCCCCATGACTCCGGAACCTCCGTGGCCGCGTCCCGTCCCCTGCGCACCGGCCGTCACGGCCGCACCATCAGTCGTACGAGGACATCGGGCCGGGACACCGCCTCGCGAGGTCGTACGGGCGAAAGGTCCGGGAACGGGTCCGCCGCCCGCCCGGAAGCCCGGCGCGACGGCGTGACCGCGGGCGGGAGGCGGGTGGGACGGGTGCGCCCACCGGTTGTCCACAGCGGTTGACACCCTACGGGGCGCCGCTCCACCATTGAATCGCCCGAACCGAACGATCGGTCGGGACGGATTCGACAAGTCCGACAGGTCGAGCACGACGTCGAGGGGGACCGCATGGCCACAGCACCCGCGCAGGGCCCGTCCCGCACCGGTGCGCACGGTGCGCGGACGGCCGCCCCGTCGCCCACCGCACCCGTGCGGACACCGGGCGGCCCCGGCACCGGCGCCGCGGACACCGCAGCGCTTCAGCGGGCCTTCGACGCGGCCGTGGCCGCCGACGAGCGCATCGAGCCCCGCGACTGGATGCCCGACGCCTACCGCGCCACCCTGGTCCGGCAGATCGCCCAGCACGCGCACTCGGAGATCATCGGCATGCAGCCCGAGGCGAACTGGATCACCCGCGCGCCCTCGCTGCGCCGCAAGGCCATCCTGATGGCCAAGGTCCAGGACGAGGCGGGCCACGGCCTCTACCTCTACGGCGCCGCGGAGACCCTCGGCACGGGCCGCGACGAACTGCTCGACCGGCTGCACACCGGCCGCCAGAAGTACTCCTCGATCTTCAACTACCCCACGCTGACCTGGGCCGACGTCGGCGCGATCGGCTGGCTGGTGGACGGCGCCGCGATCACCAACCAGGTCCCGCTGTGCCGCTGTTCGTACGGCCCGTACGCGCGCGCCATGGTCCGCGTCTGCAAGGAGGAGTCCTTCCACCAGCGCCAGGGCTACGAACTGCTGCTGGCCCTCGGCCGCGGCACCCCCGAGCAGCACGAGATGGCGCAGGACGCCGTGAACCGCTGGTGGTGGCCGTCGCTGATGATGTTCGGTCCGCCCGACGACGAGTCCGCGCACTCCGCGCAGTCCATGGCGTGGAAGATCAAGCGCCACTCCAACGACGAGCTGCGGCAGCGCTTCGTGGACATCTGCGTCCCGCAGGCCGCCTCGCTCGGCCTCACCCTGCCGGACCCGGACCTCAGGTGGAACGAGGAGCGCGGCCGGCACGACTTCGGCGCGATCGACTGGACGGAGTTCCAGCAGGTCCTGAAGGGCAACGGCCCGTGCAACGAGGAGCGCCTCGCCCGGCGGCGCCGCGCGCACGAGGAGGGCGCCTGGGTGCGCGACGCGGCGGCGGCCCACGCGGCCAAGCACGCCCGCCCCGAAGCGCCCGCCGCGCACGACGGCCCCGCCCTCACCGCCGACCGCACCGAAGCGAGGTCCGCATGACATCCGCGCACGAGCCCGCGGCGCCGCAGGAGCGGCCGGCCGTCACCCCGGACTGGCCCCTGTGGGAGGTCTTCGTCCGCGCGCGCCGCGGCCTGTCCCACACCCACGCCGGCAGCCTGCACGCACCCGACGCCGAACTGGCCCTGCGCAACGCCCGCGACCTGTACACCCGGCGCGGCGAGGGCGTCTCGCTCTGGGTCGTCCCGGCGACGGCGATCACCGCGTCGTCGCCCGACGAGAAGGACAGCTTCTTCGACCCCGCCGCCGACAAGCCCTACCGCCACCCCACGTTCTACGAGATCCCGGAAGGGGTGAAGCACCTGTGACCTCCGCCCGGCCCCGTCCCCTGCCGACACCCGAACCGGTTCCGCGCCCCGACTCGCCTGCTCCCGGCGCCGGTTCGGTCACGGCCCGCGCCGCCCTCGCCCTCGGCGACGACGCGCTGGTCCTCTCGCACCGCCTGGGGGAGTGGGCGGGAAACGCCCCCGTGCTGGAGGAGGAGGTCGCCCTCGCCAACATCGCCCTCGACCTGCTGGGCCAGGCCCGGGTGCTGCTGTCGGCGGCCGGCGACGAGGACGAACTCGCCTACCTCCGCGAGGAACGCGCCTTCCGCAACGTCCAGTTGGCCGAGCAGCCCAACGGGGACTTCGCGCACACCATCGCCCGCCAGCTCTACTTCTCCACCTACCAGCACCTCCTGTACACCCAACTGGCAGGCGGAACGGGCGACTTCGCACCGCTCGCCGGCAAGGCGGTGAAGGAGGTCGCCTACCACCGCGACCACGCCGAGCAGTGGACGTTGCGCCTCGGCGACGGCACGGACGTCAGCAACCGGCGGATGCGGGACGCCTGCGACGCGCTCTGGCGCTTCACCGACGAGCTGTTCCAGCCGGTCGAGGGCGTCGACATCGACTGGACGGGCACGGCGGCGGCGTGGCTGGAGTCGGTCACCGCCGTCCTCGGCCGCGCCGGTGTGCCGGTCCCGCAGGGCCCGCGTGCGGGAGCCTGGTCGGCGGGTGCGGGCCGGCAGGGCGTGCACACCGAGTCCTTCGGGCGGATGCTCGCCGAGATGCAGCACCTGCACCGCAGCCACCCGGGAGCCTCGTGGTGACCCACGTGACCTCCCTGGAGGCGGAACTGCTGCGGGCGGCGGGCGCGGTGCCCGACCCCGAACTGCCCGTGCTCACCCTCGCGGAACTCGGCGTGCTGCGCGCCCTGCGCGTCCACGGCACGGACACCGTCGAGGTGGACCTGACGCCCACCTACACCGGCTGCCCCGCCGTCGAGACCATGGCGACGGACATCGAGCACGCGCTGCGCGAGCACGGCATGCGCGACGTCACCGTCCGCACGGTGCTGCAACCCGCCTGGTCGACGGACGACATCACCCCCGAGGGCCTGCGCAAGCTCCGGGAGTCCGGCATCGCGCCCCCGCGCCGCACCCGGCCCGCGTCCGGTCCGCTCCCCCTGTCCCTCGGCCCGACCCGCACGCGCGGCGGCCGGAGCGCGGACGGCACGGCCGCCCCGGGCACACCGCCCGCCGCCGCCCCCGGACCGGAACCCGAACCGGTCCGCTGTCCGCAGTGCGGCTCGGCCGACACCGAGCTGCTCAGCCGGTTCTCCTCCACGGCCTGCAAGGCCCTGCGTCGCTGCCTGTCCTGCCGTGAACCCTTCGACCACGTCAAGGAGTTGTGATGGCCCGCTTCCACCCGCTCCCGGTGAGCGCGGTCGACCGGCTCACCGACGACGCCGTGGCGCTCACCTTCGCCGTGCCCGCCGGACTGCGCGCCGCCTACCGGCACGCACCGGGCCAGCACCTCGCCCTGCGCCGCCCGGCGGAGGGTCCCGAGGTGCGCCGCACGTACTCGATCTGCTCACCCGCCCCCGCCCCGCACACCGACGGCCCCGGCACGCTGCGGGTCGGCGTGCGGCTGGTCGAGGGCGGCGCCTTCTCCACCTACGCGCTGAAGGAGATCGTCGTCGGCGACGAGCTGGAGGTGATGACTCCCGCCGGCCGGTTCGTCCTGGAGCCGGCCCCCGGGCTGTACGCGGCCGTCGTCGGCGGCAGCGGCATCACGCCGGTGCTGTCGATCGTGACGACCCTGCTGGCACACGAGCCCGAGGCCCGCTTCTGCCTGGTCCGCAGCGACCGCACCGCGGCGTCGACGATGTTCCTGGAGGAGGTCGCCGATCTGAAGGACCGCTACCCGGGCCGCTTCCAGCTCGTGACCGTGCTGTCCCGGGAGGAGTTGCAGGCGGGGCTCCCGTCCGGACGGCTGGACCGGGAACGGCTGACGGAACTGCTGCCCGGCCTGCTGCCGGTCGACCGGGTGGCGGGCTGGTTCCTGTGCGGCCCGTACGGCCTGGTGCAGGGCGCCGAACGCGCGCTGCGCGACCTCGGCGTACCGCGCACCCGGATCCACGAGGAGATCTTCCACGTGGAGGCCGCCGTCCCGTCGGGCACCGCCGCGGCCGGCCCGGCACGCCCCGCGGCCCCGGCCGGCAAGCTCACCGCGCGGCTCGACGGACGGGCCGGCACCTGGCCGGTGCTCGACGGCGAGACCCTGCTGGAGACCGTCCTGCGCAACCGCCCCGACGCCCCCTACGCCTGCAAGGGCGGCGTCTGCGGGACGTGCCGGGCGCTGCTGGTCACCGGCGAGGTGCGAATGGACCGCAACTTCGCGCTGGAGCCCGAGGAGACGGCGGCCGGGTACGTGCTGTCCTGCCAGTCCCGCCCCCTCACCGGCGAGGTCGAGCTGGACTTCGACGGCTGACCGCCGCGCGACCGGCCGGCGGAACGCCCGTCGGCCGGGTCAGAGAACGTGGCCCGGCTTGCCGTCGTCGGTCACCACGGGACGGCCGGAGCCCTGCCAGACCTGCATGCCGCCGTCGACGTTCACGGCGTCGATGCCCTGCTGGACCAGGTACGACGTCACCTGCGCGGACCGCCCGCCGGAACGGCAGATGACGTTGACCCGCCCGTCCTGCGGCGCGGCCTCGGTCAACTCGCCGTAGCGGGACACGAATTCACCGAGGGGGATGTGCAGCGCCCCTTCGGCGTGCCCAGCCTGCCACTCGTCGTCCTCCCTGACGTCCAGGAGGAAGTCGCCGTCCTTGAGGTCCGAGACCTCGACCGTGGGGACACCAGCTCCAAAGTGCATGCCCCCGACGCTACCCGAACCGCACCCGCGGCGAGGCTCGGGCGTCCCCCGAACCCCGGGAACCACGACCCCGCTGCCGGATCCGCCCGGGAAACCGGGAAACCGGGAAACCCGGCACCCGGGCACCCCCGCGTCCGTCAGCCCGGCTGCTGGTCCCCGAGACCGCGGTCGGCCTCCGCCCCCGGCACCGCCTCGTCACCGGGCTGCCGCGCCGCCGCGGGCGCCTGACCCGGGCCGTCCTGCCCCTGCTCCTGCGCGCGCAGGTTGAACAGTTCCGCCTCGCGGCGGGAGACCTCGCCCAGAAGCTGCTCGGCGATCTCGTCGAGCAGCCGGTCGGGGTCGTCCGGCGCGATCCTGAGCATGGAGGCGATCGCGCTGTCCTCCAGCTCCCGGGCGACCAGTGTCAGCATCTCCTTGCGCTGGGAGAGCCACTCCAGGCGCGCGTACAGCTCCTCCGCGGCGCTCGGCCCCTGCTCCTCGGGCACCGGACCCGCCGCCCACTCCTCGGCCAGCTCGCGCAGCAGCGGCACGTCGCCGCGGGCGTAGGCGGCGTTGACGCGGGTGATGAACTCCTCGCGCCGCTTGCGCTCGCCCTCCTCCTGCGCCAGGTCGGGGTGCGCCTTGCGCGCCAGCTCCCGGAAGAGCTTGCGGGCCTCCTCGCTGGGGCGGACACGCTGCGGCGGACGCACGGGCTGGTCGGTGAGCATGGCGGCGGCCTCGGGGAACAGCCCCGACCCGTCCATCCAGCCGTGGAACAGCTCCTCGACCCCGGGCATCGGCTGCACCAGGGCCCGCGCCTCGTCGGCCTTGCGCGCGTCCTCGGGGTCGCCGGTGCGGGCCGCCTTGAGCTCGGCCAGCTCCGCGTCCAGCTCGTCGAGCCGGGTGTACATGGGCCCGAGCTTCTGGTGGTGCAGCCGGGAGAAGTTCTCGACCTCGATGCGGAAGGTCTCCACCGCGATCTCGAACTCGATGAGGGCCTGTTCGGCGGCCCGCACGGCCCGCTCCAACCGTTCCTCGGGCCGCGCGTCACCGCTCCGGGGCGCCGCCCCGCCGGTGGCGCCGTCCCCTTGCTCAGCTTCCGGGCTCGTCACCCGACCAGCCTAGGCCACACCCCGAACGCGATGGACACGCCAAGGCCCGCCGGGGGCATCAGACGCCCTCCTCCGCCGGTATCCGCCCGGCGCGCACGGCCGTGACCAGCTCCGCGTGGTCCTTCTCGGTGCGGTCGGCGTAGGCGACGGCGAACGTGGCGACCGCCTCGTCGAGTTCCGTGTTCTTGCCGCAGTAGCCGGCGATCAGGCGCGGGTCGGCACTGTGCGCGTGGGCACGGGCCAGCAGCGCCCCGGTCATGCGGCCGTAGTCGTCGAGCTGATCGGGGGCGAGGGCGGCGGGGTCGACGCTCCCCTTGCGGTTGCGGAACTGCCGTACCTGGAAGGCCCGCCCCTCGACCGTGGTCCAGCCGAGCAGGATGTCGCTGACGACCTGCATCCGCTTCTGCCCGAGCACCACGCGCCGGCCCTCGTGGGCGACCGGCGGCACGTCGAACCCGGCGGTCGCCAGATGCGGCAGCAGCGCGGACGGCCGGGCCTCCTTGACCTGGAGTATCAAGGGCTCGGAGCGGTGGTCGAGCAGGAGCACCACGTAGGAGCGGGTGCCGACGCTCCCGGTGCCGACGACCCGGAAGGCCACGTCGTGCACCGCGTACCGGGCCAGCAGCGGGAGACGGTCCTCGGAGACGGTGGTCAGGTACTGCTCCAGCGCGGCCGCGACCGCGCCGGCCTCCGCGTCACCGATCCGCCGCAGCACGGGCGGGGCGTCGACGAACCGCCGTCCGCCGTCGGCGGTGGCCTCGGTCGACCTGGCGGCGAAGCGCCCGCTGGTGTTGGCCCGCGCCTTCGCGGAGACCCGCTCCAGGGTGCCGAGCAGGTCGTGGGCGTCGGTGTGGGAGACCAACTCCTCGTCGGCGATGGCGTTCCACGCGTCCAGGGCGGGAAGCCGGGCCAGCAGCCGCATCGTGCGCCGGTAGGCACCGACGGCGTCGAGGGCGGCCGCACGGCACGCCTCCTCACCGGCCCCCGCCACGCGTCCCGCGAGCACCAGGGAGACGGCGAGGCGCTTGAGGTCCCACTCCCAGGGGCCGGGCACCGTCTCGTCGAAGTCGTTGAGGTCCACGACGAGGCCGCCGCGGGCGTCGCCGTAGAGACCGAAGTTGGCCGCGTGGGCGTCGCCGCACAGTTGCGCGGTGATCCGTGTCATGGGGGTGCGGGCCAGGTCGTACCCCATGAGGCCCGCCGAACCGCGCAGGAAGGCGAAGGGGTTGGCCGCCATCCTGCCGACCCGGAGCGGCGTGAGCGCGGGGATCCGGCCGCGCCCCGACTCCTCGACCGCGTCCACCGCGTCGGGTCGCGCCGGGTCCGGGACGAACTCCGCGTGCGCGTCGCGCGGCACCCTCTCGCGCAGCGCCTTGCCCCGCGCCTTCACGGACCCGTCGGCCCGCCGGGCGGCGAAGCCCGGCACCCGGGGCAGCCGGGGCGGAACCGGCGCCCCGCCGCCGCTCCCGCCGGCACCGGCACCGGCAGCGGCGGACTCCCCGCTCACAAGCGGCGCACCGACCACGCCCACCACACCGTCCACGGCCACGCGGACCGCCTCCCCCGAAACCCGCCGACATGCGGATTTGCCCGCACGAACAGCAACGAACATCAACTCGTGGAGACCGTACAGCGGGAGGCCGAGCAGCGGCAGGGCCTGTGGACAAGTCCGAGGCTGTGGAAAAGGAAGCGGAAAACGAGACTGCCGAAGCCCCGGCTCACGACGCCGCCCGCCATGCCGCCCCTGCCGTTCCGACCGCCCGCCCTCGACGTCACCACCGGCAAGACCGTCCCGCGCCCACCCACGCCGCCGTCAACTCGGCCGACAGGAGCCGAAGTTCGCCACGGGGCGGACGCCACAGCGCCGCCGGGGCCGCCGAGAGGGGCCGACGGACACCGGGCAGGGCAGGGCGGCCGTGAGATACCTCACCGCCCGCCGCCCGGCCCCCGAACCCCCACAACGAGAAACGGGCCTTCACCGAGACTTTCGTCTCTGGTGAAGACCCGTTACCCGTCTTCGCTGTGCGCGAGGGGGGAGTTGAACCCCCACGCCCTTTCGGGCACTGGAACCTGAATCCAGCGCGTCTGCCTATTCCGCCACCCGCGCATTGGGTGTGTCCTCCGGCTCCTGGCTTTTTCGGCCCGGCGCCTTCCGACATCGAGAAGATTAGCACGCCGGAGGGGGTGGATTCACATCCCTTTCCCGTGGGCAGACGGCACCCCGGAGCGCCTCCCCGGGCACCCTGCCGAGCCCGCGGGGACCGGGCGCCCGGGACCGCCGAGCCGCGGCGACCGCTCGGCCGCGCGGAGAGAAGGGGCAGGTGGCGGGCCCGGCGGAGCCAGAGGTCCCGGCGGGACGTCCCGCGAGAGCCCCGACGGAGGACACCCCGCATGCCGCACGCACGCCGAGGACGCACCCGCCTCCCCAGGGCCCGGAACGCGGCGACCCCCGCACCCCGCCCGTCCCTCCCCGCCGTGGTCCGCGTGATCCGTCCCACCCCGCCGGTCACGGTCCGGGGCGTCCCACGGACCGTGATCCGTCACACGTCCTCCTCTTCGCGGCTCCCCTCGTCCCGTCCCCGGCTCCGCGTTCCGCCCGGCCCGGCCCCCGCTCCCCGTCCCCTTTGTCGGCCGCGTCCCCCGTCTCCCGTCGGGGAGTCCCATGAACCGGTACGAAAATCGGTTCACGTATCAACCTCGTACCGGTCCCACGCATCTCCCCAGGAGCAGGGCAGGGTGCACAGTCAGGTGCGGGACACTGGTCCACGGCCGCCTCTACGATCCTTGGCAGGGTGTACGACACCATGTGCGCCCGTACGACATGGCGGGCAGCACGTGGAGAAGCGGAGAAGTGGCCCCGGAGGAGTTCGAAGGGGAGCTTCGCCGGGAACTTCGGAGGCGTCGACACCCGTCGACGGGGCCGACAGGGGGAACCAGCCGATTTCCCGGCGCGTGGATACGATCAGTAAGCAGTACGAGCGAGACCAGCACGGCGACGACGGAGGAGGTGCCCCATGGGAGTCCTGAAGAAGTTCGAGCAGCGTCTCGAAGGTCTGGTCAACGGCACCTTCGCCAAGGTGTTCAAGTCCGAGGTCCAGCCCGTGGAGATCGCGGGAGCGCTCCAGCGGGAGTGCGACAACAACGCCACCATCTGGAACCGCGACCGCACGGTGGTTCCCAACGACTTCATCGTGGAGCTCAGCACGCCCGACTTCGAGCGGCTGAGCCCCTACTCCGGCCAGCTCGGGGACGAGCTCGCCGGGATGGTGCGCGACTACGCGAAGCAGCAGCGCTACACCTTCATGGGGCCGATCAAGGTCCACCTGGAGAAGGCGGACGACCTGGACACCGGGCTCTACCGGGTCCGCAGCCGTACCCTCGCCTCCTCCAGCAACCAGCAGGCCCAGGGCCCCTCGGCCCCGGCGGGACGCCCCGGCGGCGCCGCCCCGGGCGGCGGCTACGGCTACCCGCCCGCCGCGGGCGCTCCTCCCATGCCGGCCTCGCCGCCGCCCGCACAGCCCCCGGCGTCGGCGCCCTACGGCGCGCAGCAGCGGCCCCCCGCGGGACCGATGCCCTCAGGACGTATGCGCTACTGGGTGGAGATCAACGGCAACCGCCACCAGATCTCCCGGCCGACGCTGGTGATGGGCCGCAGCACCGAGGCCGACGTGCGGATCGACGATCCCGGCGTCTCGCGCCGGCACTGCGAGATCCGGACCGGAACGCCCTCGACGATCCAGGATCTCGGGTCCACCAACGGCATCGTGGTGGACGGGCAGCACACCACCCGCGCTACGCTCCGCGACGGCTCGCGGATCGTCGTGGGCAGCACCACCATCATTTACCGGCAAGCCGAAGGGTGAAGCGGGGGCAATGTCAGAGCTGACCCTCACGGTCATGCGGCTGGGTTTCCTGGCCGTACTGTGGCTGTTCGTGATCGTGGCCGTGCAGGTCATCCGCAGCGATCTGTTCGGTACGCGTGTCACCCAGCGGGGGGCCCGCCGCGACAACGGGCGGCAGCAGGCCGCCCGCCAGGCCGCGCCGCCCCAGCAGCGCGGCCAGCAGCAGCCCGCGGGCGGCGGTGGCGGCAACCGCCAGCGCCGCAACGCACCCACCAAGCTCGTCGTGACGGAGGGCACCCTCACGGGGACCACCGTGGCGCTCCAGGGCCAGACCATCACGCTGGGCCGGGCGCACGACTCCACGATCGTGCTGGACGACGACTACGCCTCCAGCCGGCACGCGAGGATCTACCCGGACCGCGACGGACGGTGGATCGTCGAGGACCTGGGCTCCACGAACGGCACGTACCTGGACCGGTCCCGGCTGACGACCGCCACACCGATCGCACCGGGCGCACCGATCCGCATCGGCAAGACCGTCATCGAGCTGCGGAAGTAGTGCTACGTCATGAGTAGGAGCGAGCGGAGCGAGCACGCAGCGGTGGTCCCCACCCCGGGCCCCGGCGCGCTCCCGACCGGAGGGTGGGCACCGTGCGGATGTACCCGGAGCCGACGGGCGAGGTGCGCATGAGTCTGTCACTGCGCTTCGCCGCCGGATCGCACAAAGGCATGATCCGCGAGGGCAACGAGGACTCCGGCTACGCCGGCCCCCGGCTGCTCGCGATCGCCGACGGGATGGGCGGCCAGGCCGCCGGCGAGGTCGCCTCCTCCGAGGTGATCTCCACCATCGTCGCCCTCGACGACGACGTCCCCGGCTCCGACATCCTCACCTCGCTCGGCACCGCCGTGCAGCGGGCCAACGACCAGCTCCGCATGATGGTCGAGGAGGACCCGCAGCTCGAAGGCATGGGGACCACCCTCACCGCCCTGCTGTGGACCGGCCAGCGGCTCGGTCTCGTGCACGTCGGCGACTCGCGCGCGTACCTGCTGCGCGACGGCGTCCTCACGCAGATCACGCAGGACCACACCTGGGTGCAGCGCCTCGTCGACGAGGGGCGCATCACCGAGGAGGAGGCGACCACCCATCCGCAGCGCGCGCTGCTGATGCGCGCCCTCGGCAGCGGCGACCACGTCGAGCCGGACCTGTCGATCCGCGAAGTACGCGCGGGCGACCGGTACTTGATCTGCTCCGACGGTCTCAGCGGCGTCGTCTCCCACCAGACGCTGGAGGAGACGCTCGCCAGCTACCAGGGCCCGCAGGAGACCGTGCAGGAGCTGATCCAGCTCGCGCTGCGCGGCGGCGGCCCCGACAACATCACGCTGATCGTCGCCGACGTGCTCGACCTGGACACCGGCGACACCCTGGCCGGGCAGCTCTCCGACACCCCGATCGTGGTCGGCGCGGTCGCCGAGAACCAGCAGCTGCACCACCACGACAACGGGATCATGCAGACCCCGGCCGGACGCGCCTCCGGGCTCGGCCGCCAGGTGCCCGGACAGGCGGGCGGCGGCGGGGAGTTCGGCCCGCCCGGCAGCGGCGACACCACCGGGTACGCGCCCACGGGCAGCTTCGACGACTACACCGACGAGGACTTCGTCAAGCCCCGCGGCCGTCGGCGCTGGCTGAAGAGATCCTTCTACACCGTGCTCGCCCTCGCCGTGATCGGCGGCGGCCTGTACGGCGGCTGGCGCTGGACGCAGACGCAGTACTTCGTCGGCGCCGAGGACGAGCACGTCGCGCTCTACCAGGGCATCAGCCAGGACCTGGCCTGGGTGAAACTCTCGAAGGTCGAGAAGGCCCACCCCGAGATCGAACTCAAGTACCTGCCGCAGTACCAGCAGAAGCAGGTGCGGGCGACGATCGCCGAGGGCGGGCTCAAGGCCGCCCAGAAGAAGATCGACGAGCTGACCGTCCAGGCCTCCGCGTGCAAGAAGGAGGCCCAGCGCACCGCCCCGCAGAGCGACAGCAACGCCAAGACCGGGGCCACGGCAGGAACCACGAGCACCTCCGCCTCGTCCAAGGCGTCACCGACCCCGTCGGCCTCGTCCTCCCCGTCCCCGTCCGCCACCGCGTCCACTCCCAGCCCCGGCCCCAGCCTTTCCGAGGAAGAGCAGAAGGTCGTCTCGCTGTGCGGTAAGCAGTAGGCAAGCCGTGAGAGGCCCCGTCACACGATGAGCAGTTCTTCCAACACGTCGACGCACCACACGTCCACGATCGGCTCGATCGGCGCGCCGAGCAGACGCAACACCGAGCTCGCGCTGCTGGTGTTCGCCGTCCTCATCCCGGTGTTCGCCTACGCCAACGTGGGCCTGGCCATCGACGGTTCGGTGCCGTCCGGGCTGCTGAGCTACGGGCTCGGCCTCGGGCTGCTCGCCGGCGTCGGGCACCTCGCGGTGCGCAAGTTCGCGCCGTACGCGGATCCGCTGCTGCTGCCGCTGGCGACCCTCCTGAACGGCCTCGGTCTCGTGGTCGTCTGGCGGCTCGACCAGTCGAAGCTGCTCCAGTCGATCCACCAGGCGGGCACCGCGGCCCCGCGCCAGCTGATGTACACGGCCATGGGCATCGGCCTGTTCATCGCGGTCCTGGTCTTCCTCAAGGACCACCGCGTGCTCCAGCGGTACACCTACATCTCGATGGTGGGCGCGCTCGTCCTGCTGCTGCTGCCGCTGGTGCCGGGCCTCGGCGCGAACATCTACGGCGCGAAGATCTGGATCTCCGTCGCCGGATTCTCCATCCAGCCCGGTGAGTTCGCGAAGATCGTCCTCGCGATCTTCTTCGCCGGCTACCTGATGGTGAAGCGCGACGCGCTCGCGCTGGCCAGCCGCCGCTTCATGGGGCTGTACCTGCCGCGCGGCCGCGACCTCGGCCCGATCCTGGTCGTCTGGTTCATCTCGATCATCATCCTGGTGTTCGAGACGGACCTCGGCACGTCGCTGCTGTTCTTCGGAATGTTCATCATCATGCTGTACGTCGCCACCGAGCGGACCAGCTGGATCTTCTTCGGTCTGCTGATGTCGGCGGCCGGCGCGGTCGGCGTCGCGTCGTTCGAACCGCACGTCAAGATGCGCGTACAGGCGTGGCTCAACCCGATGCACGAGTACCTGCTGAGCCAGAAGGGCGTGGCCGGCCACTCCGAGCAGTCGATGCAGGCGCTGTGGGCGTTCGGCTCCGGCGGCACCCTCGGCACCGGTCTCGGCCAGGGCCGTTCCGACCTGATCCGCTTCGCCGCCAACTCCGACTTCATCCTCGCCACCTTCGGCGAGGAACTGGGTCTCGCCGGCATCATGGCGATCCTCCTGCTCTACGGCCTGATCGTGGAACGCGGCGTGCGCACCGCCCTCGCCGCCCGCGACCCGTTCGGCAAGCTGCTCGCCATCGGCCTCTCCGGCGCCTTCGCGCTCCAGGTGTTCGTCGTCTCCGGCGGCGTCATGGGCCTCATCCCGCTGACCGGTATGACGATGCCGTTCGTGGCGTACGGCGGTTCCTCCGTCATCGCCAACTGGGCCCTCATCGGCATCCTGATCAGAATCAGCGACACCGCGCGCCGCCCCGCGCCCGCCCCCGCCGCCAACCCCGACGCCGAAATGACCCAGGTGGTCCGCCCGTGAACAAGCCCCTGCGCCGGATCGCGATCTTCTGCGCCCTCCTCGTCCTGACGCTGCTGCTGCGCGACAACTGGCTCCAGTACGTCAAGGCCGACAGCCTCGCCAGCGACACCGACAACCGCCGGGTCGCCATCGCGCGGTACGCCACCCCGCGCGGCGACATCATCGTCGACGGCAAGGCGATCACCGGGCACACGACGGCCAAGGACGGCGACTTCAAGTACAAGCGCACGTACAAGGACGGCAAGATGTGGTCGCCCGTCACGGGCTACGTCTCGCAGGCCTACGGCGCGACCCAGCTGGAGTCCATCGACGACGGCATCCTCACCGGCAACGACGACCGGCTCTTCTTCCGCAACACCCTGGACATGGTCACGGGCAAGAAGAAGCAGGGCGGCAACGTCGTCACCACCCTCAACTCCGCCGCGCAGGCCGCCGCCTACGACGGTCTGGCGAAGAACGGCGGCAAGGGCGCGGTCGCCGCGATCGAGCCGTCCACCGGCAAGATCCTCGCGCTGGCCTCGTTCCCCTCGTACGACCCCTCGACGATCGCCGGCGCCAGCACGGCCGACGAGGACGCGTGGAAGAAGCTCCAGAAGGCGTCGGACTCCAGTGAGCCGATGCTGAACCGGGCGCTGCGCGAGACCTACCCGCCGGGCTCCACCTTCAAGGTCGTCACCGCGGCCGCCGCGCTGGAGAACGGCCTGTACACCTCGGCCGACGAGAAGACCGACTCCCCGCTGCCCTACATCATGAAGGGCACCACCACACCGCTGAAGAACGAGGGCAACATCCCCTGCAAGGACGCCACCATGCGCGTCGCCCTCCAGTACTCCTGCAACAGCGTGTTCGGCAAGATCGGCGCCGACCTCGGCAACGACAAGATGCTCGCCGAGGCCAAGAAGTTCGGCTTCGACTCGGAGCAGTTCACGCCGGTCCGCTCGAACGCCTCCGTCTTCTCGTCGGACATGAACCCGTCGCAGACCGCGCTGTCGTCGATCGGCCAGTACAACACCGCGGCGACCCCGCTCCAGATGGCCATGGTCGCCTCGGCGGTCGCCAACGACGGCAAGCTGATGAAGCCCTACATGGTCGACGAGCTCCAGGCGCCCAACCTGGACACCCTGGAGAAGACCGACCCGGAGCAGATGAGCCAGCCGCTGACCGCGGAGAACGCCCAGGTCCTCCAGTCGATGATGGAGACGGTGGTCCAGAAGGGCACCGGCACCAACGCCCAGATCAACGGCCTGACGGTGGGCGGCAAGACCGGTACCGCGCAGCACGGTGTCGCGAACAGCGAGAACCCCTACGCGTGGTTCCTCTCGTATGCCAAGATGCCCGACGGCAGCTCCCCCGTCGCCGTGGCCGTGGTGATCGAGGACAGCGACGCCAACCGTGACGACATCTCCGGCGGCGGCCTCGCGGCCCCCATCGCGAAGAGCGTGATGCAGGCAGTCGTCAACAGCAAGAAGTGACCCCGCTCACGTCTCCTGCACATCGGTGCACGTTGAAATACCGGTCCGGTATCGGGTGACGGGCTTGGCCAGGTCACAGCAAACGAGCCGGGTACGGTAGGCCCGGACGGCAGCCTCCGACGGCACAAGAGTGCCGGTCGGGCCGACGGAGAGGGCTGGTAGGTAGCTATGGAAGAGCCGCGTCGCCTCGGCGGCCGGTACGAGCTGGGCCACGTGCTCGGCCGTGGTGGCATGGCGGAGGTGTACCTCGCGCATGACACCCGGCTCGGCCGCACGGTCGCGGTGAAGACGCTGCGTGCCGACATGGCGCGCGACCCGTCGTTCCAGGCCCGGTTCCGCCGGGAGGCCCAGTCGGCCGCCTCGCTCAACCATCCCGCGATCGTCGCGGTCTACGACACGGGCGAGGACTACATCGACGGGGTCTCCATCCCGTACATCGTGATGGAGTACGTCGACGGCTCCACGCTCCGCGAGCTGCTGCACAGCGGCCGCAAGCTGCTGCCGGAACGGTCGATGGAGATGACCGTCGGCATCCTCCAGGGCCTGGAGTACGCACACCGCAACGGCATCGTGCACCGTGACATCAAGCCGGCGAACGTCATGCTCACGCGCACCGGCCAGGTCAAGGTCATGGACTTCGGCATCGCCCGCGCCATGGGCGACTCCGGCATGACGATGACGCAGACGGCGGCCGTGATCGGCACCGCCCAGTACCTCTCGCCGGAGCAGGCCAAGGGCGAGCAGGTCGACGCCCGTTCCGACCTGTACTCGACGGGTTGCCTGCTCTACGAACTCCTCACCGTGCGGCCGCCGTTCATCGGCGACTCCCCGGTGGCCGTCGCCTACCAGCACGTGCGCGAGGAGCCCCAGGCACCGAGCGTCTTCGACACCGAGATCACGCCCGAGATGGACGCGATCGTGCTGAAGGCGCTGGAGAAGGACCCCAACTACCGCTACCAGTCCGCCGACGAGATGCGCCAGGACATCGAGGCATGCCTCGACGGCCAGCCGGTCGCGGCCACCGCGGCGATGGGCTCGGTCGGTTACGGCGCCTACGGCAGCCAGGACCAGCCGACCACCGCCCTGCGCACCGCGGACGCCGGCGCCACCTCGATGCTGCCGCCGATGAACCCGGACGACGGCGGCTACGGCTACGACGAGCGGCCCGACCGGCGCCGGCAGAAGCAGCAGAAGAAGAACACCTCGACGATCCTGCTGGTCGTCGCGGGCATCCTGGTGCTCATCGGCGCGATCCTGATCGGCAAGTACGTCTTCAGCGGCAACGGGGGCGCGGACAACGAGAGCCTCCAGGCGCCGAACTTCGTGGGCCAGACCCTGGCCAGGGCCAAGCAGAGCGCGAGCAACGTCAGCCTTGAGGTGGCGGTGACCCGCAAGGCCTGCGAGGACCAGCCCAAGGGCAACGTCTGCTCGCAGGACCCGCAGGAAGGCACCGACGTCAACAAGGGCGACACCGTCAACCTGGTCATCTCGACCGGTGCGCCGAAGGTGACGGTGCCGAGCGTGATCACCCAGAGCCTCGACGACGCGAAGTCCCAGCTGGAGGGCGACGACTACCAGCTCACGGTCAAGACCAAGGAGAGGGAGTCCACCGAGGACCCCGGCACTGTTCTCGACCAGGACCCGGTCGCCGGCAAGGAGGTGGAGAAGGGATCGACGATCACCCTCACCATCGCCAAGGAAGTGGCGAAATCCACGGTCCCGGACGTCTCCAACCAGACCTGTGACGCCGCGAAGGCGCAGATGACCGCCAGCAACCTCCAGGGCGACTGCACCGAGGTCGACACCGAGGACGCCTCGAAGGTCGGCAAGGTCATCCAGACGGTTCCCGCGGCCGGCACCTCGGTCGACAAGGACTCGAAGGTGACGATCCAGATCGGCAAGGCCGTGCAGAAGTCGACGGTGCCGGACGTCCGCGGCCAGACGGTCAAGGACGCCACGGCGGCCCTCAAGGCGGCCGGTTACAACAACATCCAGTTCGCCAACGGCAGTTCCCGGGACGACAACGCACGGGTGCTCCAGCAGGACCCCGCCGGAAACAGCCAGGTGGACAGTCCGGACAACACGACGGTCACGCTGACGACCATCGGCGGCAACGGAAACGACAACGGCGGCAACAACGGCGGCCTCTTCGGCGGTTGACCGCCCCCGCCCTGTACGCCGGAGCCCCGGCACCCGTCACGGGTGCCGGGGCTCCGGCGTCGCGGAGGACTCGCGCCCCCTACCGCAGCTCCTTCGGCGGCGTCCGCCTGCTGTCGACCTTGTCGACGCGGACCAGCTCGCCCCACACCACGTACCGGTACCGGGAGGTGTACACCGGTGTACAGGTCGTCAGCGTGATGTAGTGGCCGGCCTTCTTCCTGCCGGACTCCTTGGGGACGGAGCCCAGGACGTTCACGTTGTACTTCGACGTCTCGGGGAGGATCGCGAAGACCTTGTAGACGTACCAGTCGTCCTTCGTCTCGAAGACGACCGGGTCACCCTTCTTGATCTTGTCGATGTTGTGGAACTTGGCGCCGTGCCCGTCCCGGTGCGCGGCCAGCGTGAAGTTGCCGTTCTTGCCGGTCGTCGGCAGCGTCGCCTTGAGGGGGTCCGTGTAGTAGCCGGCGACGCCGTCGTTGAGGACGGACGTGTCGGTGCCCTTCTCGACCAGGACCTCGCCGTTCTTCATCGCGGGCACGTGCAGGAAGCCGATGCCGGCCTTCGTGTCCAGCGCACCCGGCGCTCCCGACGAGGCGTCGCCGCCGCCGTCGTCCTGCTGCGCCCAGTCGTCGCGGACCTTGTCGCCCTGCCGGTCCGCCGTCCGGTCGGCGACGACGTTCGTCCACCACAGCGAGTACACGACGAACAGGCCGAGCAACAGGCCCGCCGTGATGAGGAGTTCACCGAGGAAGCTGACCGCCGCCGCGACCGGACCGGTCGGCCGGGAACGCCGGGGCCGCGAGGGCGCCGGGTCGGGTCCGGTCGCGTCCGTCTGCTCTTCGTGGTCGGTGGTCGCTGCCACTGGTCATCTGCCCCTACTCGACGAGCGCATCCGGCTTGCCCTTGCTGCGCGACCGTTCCTCGACCATCTTGCCCCAGACGATCAGCCGGTTCGTGCTGGTGAACTCCGGGGTGCACGTCGTCAGCGTGATGTACCTGCCCGGCTTGGTGAAGCCGGAGCCCGCGGGGATCGGGTCGATCACGTTCACGTTGCTCGGCGGGGTCGAGGCGAGCGTCGAAGTGACCTTGTAGACGTAGTACTTGTCCTGCGTCTCGACCACGACCGGATCGCCGGGCTTGAGCTTGTTGATGTACCGGAAGGGTTCGCCGTGCGTGTTGCGGTGCCCGGCGAGCGCGAAGTTGCCCGTCTTCGCGTCCGGCATCGCGGTGTTGAAGTCGCCGACGCCGTAGTGGCCGACCATGCCCTTGTCGAGGACCTTTGACTTGCTGGTGCCCTCGGCGATCGGCACGACCACGTCGAGGCTCGGGATGTGCAGGATGGCGAAGCCCTGGCCCGGCTCGAACGCGCCCGGGGCGCCCTTGCCGCTCGCCCAGTCGTTCTGGAGCTTGTTCGTCTCGCTGCCTGCCTGCGCGTGCGCGCGGACGTTCGTCCACCAGAGCTGGTAGGTGACGAACAGCAGCATCAGCACGCCCGTGGTGATGAACACCTCGCCCACCGCACGGCTCGCGATCACCGCGGCTCCCGGCTTCTGCGCCTTCGCCCGCCGCCGCGCCTCGACGCGGGACAGGGGCGCTCCGTCCGGCGATCCGGCGTCCTCCGCCGCGTCGTCGGTGCCCTCCCCGGCGCGCGGAGCGGTCGTACGACGCCCGTGACGGCTCTTGGCCGCCCTTCTGCGGGCCGCACGGCCGCCCGGGGTGGATCCGTCAACTCCCGCGCCAGAAGCGGCCGCTGAGGCCCGTGTGGCGTCCTCGTCGGCCAGGGCGGTCTCGGCCACGAGCGCGGTGAGGTCGGATATCCGCAGGGCGACCGTCTCGTCGTCCGGCGGGGGCGGCAGCCGCAGCGCGACGGTCTCGTCGTCGGACGGGGGGCGGCGCGGCGGTGCGGTCGTGGAGGGGGAGGGAGCGGGCCCGTCGGCCAGGGCACGGGCGGCCTCCTCGGCCGCCGGGCGCGCCCGGCGCGGACCGCCCGTCGCGCGCCTGCGCCCCGTGCCCTCGCCTCCGGCCACGGCCGCCGCGTCACCACGCGGCCCCGCCGCGCTGCCGCCCCCGGCGGGATCCGCCGCACCCGGCACGGCGTCGGCGGCGCCGCCCGGCGCCCGCCTGCGTCCCGTGCCCCGGCTGCCGGGCATCGCCGCCTCGCCGCGCGCACCCGTGCCGCCCCCGCCCGCTGCGGGGTCCGCGGCACCGGCAACGGCACCGTCCGCAGCCCCGCCCGGCGCGCGCCTGCGTCCCGTGCCGCGCCCCGCGGGCGCTGCCGCGTCGGTGGGCCCAGCTGCCGTGCCCCCGGCCGCCGGGCGGTCCGCCGCGCCCCGCGCGGCACCGTCCACAGCGCCGTCCGCGGCCGTCGGGGCCTCGGCACCCGGTGCGGCGGCGGACTCGCGCTCGGGGCGCAGCATGGTCACGCGGAGGCCCTGCCCACCACCGGGGCGAGCCCCGCCGATCTCGCCACGGCACCCTGGTCGCCGCACTCGACGAGCCAGTTGGCGAGCATCCGGTGCCCGTGCTCGGTCAGCACCGACTCGGGGTGGAACTGCACGCCCTCGACCGGCAGTTCACGGTGGCGCAGGCCCATGACGATGCCGTCGTGGGTGCGTGCCGTGACCTCCAGCTCGGCGGGCACGGTGGCCGGCTCGGCCGCCAGCGAGTGGTAGCGGGTCGCGGTGAACGGCGAGGGCAGGCCCGCGAAGACGCCCTTGCCGTCGTGCTCGACCGGAGAGGTCTTGCCGTGCAGCAGCTCCGGCGCCCGGTCCACCACACCGCCGTACGCGACCTGCATCGACTGCATGCCGAGGCAGACGCCGAAGACGGGGACGCCGGTCGCCGCGCAGTGCCGCACCATGTCGATGCAGACACCGGCCTGTTCGGGCGCGCCAGGACCGGGAGAGAGCAGCACTCCGGCGAACCCGTCCTGGGCGTGCGCCGTCGACACCTCGTCGTTGCGCAGTACCTCGCACTCGGCGCCGAGCTGGTACAGGTACTGGACCAGGTTGAAGACGAAGCTGTCGTAGTTGTCGACGACGAGAATCCGCGCACTCACTGGTTGTCCACCGTCACATCGTTGAAGGGAAGCAGCGGTTCGGCCCACGGGAAGACGTACTGGAAGAGGATGTAGACGACGGCCAGCGCCAGCACCAGTGAGATGAGTGCCCTCACCCACGTGTTCCCCGGCAGATGCCGCCAGATCCAGCCGTACATGCCGTCCCTTCCGTCGCACCACGGCACCAGACTCACGCCGTACGGCACCAGACTAACGGCGCAGTGCCTCCGGTTTCCCTGCCTCCACGGGCCGGGTCGAGGCCAGGTGCGCCCAGACGATCAGGCGGTGGCTGTGCCCCCACTCCGGATCGCACGTGGTCAGCGTCAGGTAACGGCCCGGACGCGTGTACCCGGACTTGGCCGGGACGGGGTCGACCACGGCCACATCGGTGGGAACTGTTTTGTATGGGCCTTTGTCTATCCGATACGTGAACCAGGTGGTTCCGTCGGTCAGCACGACCGCGTCACCGCGCCGCAGCTTCGGGAAGTCCTTGAACGGATCGCCGTACGTGCGCCGGTGGCCGGCCACCGCGAAGTTGCCGGTCCCACCGAGTCGCGCGGAACCCCCGTAGTGGCCGAGGCCCTTCTTCAGGACGTCGGTGGCGGTGCCCTGGAGCACCGGCTTGTTCCACGTGAAACCAAGACGCGGGATGTACATCACGGCGAAGGCCCTGCCGTTCCGGTACGGCTTCGCGGCGGGGGTGGCGGTCGCCGTCGGGG
The DNA here is from genome assembly GCF_042956945.1 of Streptomyces sp. NPDC008150. NCBI lineage: Bacteria > Bacillati > Actinomycetota > Actinomycetes > Kitasatosporales > Streptomycetaceae > Streptomyces > Streptomyces sp. NPDC008150. The sequence goes on from NZ_JBIBHJ010000003.1 coordinate 253,276, forward strand.
AGGCGCCGGAGGCGGGCGCGGCCGGCTTCCCGCCCGCGGTCTCGTGCTCCCGGTCCCGGTCCCACTGGGCGTGCAGCCGGCCGACCTGGTCGTCCATCACGTCGTCGGCCCGCACACCGGTCCAGAACAGCAGGTACACCACGAACAGCACGATGAGGGCGCCCAGCGTGACGCACAGTTCGCTGACGGTCCTGACGATCACGCGCACCGGCACCGGTTCCCCCCAGCGACAGCCGATCCCCTACCGCACGACGCGCTACCCGACGGGCTTGGCGTAGTGCAGGTCCACTGTGCCCGAGTAGCCGGGCAGAGTCACCGGGCCGTCCTCCGTAACGTCCCAGCCGAGTCCGTAGACGTTGACGTAGACCATGTAGTTCTGGATGGCCGGGCTCGCCGCCACGGACTTCTGCAGCTTGTCCGTGTCCCCGATCGCCGTGATCTTGTACGGCGGCGAGTAGACGCGGCCCTGGAGGATCAGGGTGTTGCCGACGCAGCGCACCGCGCTGGTCGAGATCAGCCGCTGGTCCATGACCTTGATGCCCTTGGCGCCGCCCTGCCACAGGGCGTTCACCACGGCCTGGAGGTCCTGCTGGTGGATGACCAGGTAGTCGGGCTGCGGGTCGGGATAGCCGGGCAGTTTCGCGGTGGCGTTGGGCGGGGCGTCGTCGAGCGTGACGGTGAGCCCGTCGCCGGACAGCTTCTGGGTGCCGGCGTTCTTCTCCAACGCCGCGAGCTTCGCGTCCTCGGCCCGCGTGCTGCCGTCGTCGCGCTCGGCCAGGCCCTCGATGTCGTCGCGAAGGGTGCCGTTGGACTCGTCCAGCTCGCCGTTCTTGTGGCTGCGCTCCTGGATCAGGTCGGAGAGCTTGAGCAGCGAGGCGTCCGTGCGGATGTCGGTGCCCTTGGCGGTGTCGAAACTGGTGAAGAAAATGAGTCCCGCGAGAGCGAAGACGCCAGCCGTGACCACCCGGAACGGGCGGAACCGGCGGATACGGGCAGAGCCCGGGCCTGCTCCGGGGGAGTCGTCGGAATTGGTCAACGTACCCTTATCTCCTTCGACGCCACGGAAGCACTACGCTAACGGACGCCCGGGAGGGCGCTCAGCGTCCCCTTGTACGCTGCCCTCCGAGCCAGCCAAGTCCCCTGCGCGGCCACGCAGCGCATCGACAGGAGAGCCCCTCGTGCCGAAGTCACGTATCCGCAAGAAGGCCGACTACACGCCGCCGCCGGTGAAGCAGGCGACCGCGCTCAAGCTGAACAACCGGGCCTGGGTCGCGCCCGTGATGCTGGCCATGTTCGTCATCGGGCTCGCCTGGATCGTGGTCTTCTACGTGACCGACGGTTCGCTGCCCATCGACGCACTGGACAACTGGAACATCGTCGTCGGCTTCGGCTTCATCGCCGCCGGCTTCGGTGTCTCCACGCAGTGGAAGTAGGACCTCCGGAGCTTCTTGAGCTTCCCAGGGGGTCCGCCCCTTCACCGGGCGCGAAAGCCGGTGAAGGGGTTTTTGCCTGCCCGCGGACAGCGGGTTCTGCCTGGTGGCGCCCCGACGGCGGCCCGGCGTGCGGCCGGGCGACGGCAGCTCTGCCCACGGCTATCCACTGAGTTATCCACAGCCTGATTCGAATTTCCACACGACCCTGGGGAAAAGAACGACGATCTGTGGATAACCCACTGGCCGTTGACGCCGGTAGGACCGTCACACCGAGATCCGGAAGAGCGTTCGCATCCCACTTGACCTGCGAAAACACGTCTGAGCGACCGGCTGCACAGCTGTTCCCGCACACTATGCACAAGATCCGGCACCCGCTGTGGACAACGATCCGATATCAGCTGAGCTGAGCGGTCCTGATCAGGGTCAACACGACGACGACCAGGAGTACGGCGGCGCAGGTGCCGTACTGGATCAGAGCCCGGTGGCGCCGGGGCGCGTGGACCATCGCGTACCCGGTCACGACACCGGCGACGAGCCCGCCGATGTGGGCCTGCCAGGAGATGCCCGCCCAGGCGAAGGTGATGACGAGGTTGATCACCAGCATGGCGATGACCGGCCGCAGGTCCAGCCGGAGCCGGTGCATCAGCACCGCCGTCGCGCCGAAGAGGCCGAAGATCGCTCCGGACGCCCCGACGGTCTCCACGTTCTGCGCCGCGAGCAGATAGGCCAGCGCGCTGCCCGCGAGCCCGCTGACCAGATACAGCGAGAGGTACCGCAGCCTGCCGAGCGCGGCTTCGAGCGGAGCACCCACCCACCACAGGCTCAGCATGTTGAACGCGATGTGCGCGACGGCCTGGTGCGTGAACATCGAGGTCAGCAGGCGGTACCACTCGCCCTGCGCGACGCCGGCGACCGACCCGGAGGGCAGCTGCGCCTGGCCCAGCAGGGCGATCTGGTCGACCAGCGCCTGGCCGCGCACCTGGACCAGGATGAACACCGCGATGTTGATCCCGATGAGGATCTTCGTCAGCAGCCGTGGATCGGCGGCGACCGTGCCTCCCGCGATCGTGCGCGGCCGGTTCGCCTCCGGGGCGTGGCCCGTGCCCGAGCCCTGCCGCACGCATTCGGGGCACTGGAACCCGACGGACGCGCTGACCATGCACTCCGGGCAGATCGGGCGCTCGCAGCGCACGCACCGGATGCCGGTCTCCCGGTCGGGGTGGCGGTAGCAGCGCGGCAGGCTCGGAGCGCTCGACGGGTCCCGGCCCGCGGGACCCTGCGGGTCGCCTGGCACCTGTTCCATCGGGGTCCCCTCACTACTCCGTACGCACAATGCACCGCCCCGCCCATCCTTACGGATGAGCGGGGCGTTTGGTTCCCTGTGGACCCGGGGTGATCGGGTCCTGGGCCCGGCTCAGCCCTCGCGGGTCTCGACGACGACCGACTCGATGACGACGTCGTTGACGGGGCGGTCGGTACGCGGGTTGGTCGGGGTGTTGATGATGGCGTCGACGACCTTCTGGCCGGCCGGGTCGACGACCTCGCCGAAGATGCTGTGCTTGCGGTTCAGCCACGCGGTCGGAGCGACGGTGATGAAGAACTGCGAACCGTTGGTGCCCGGCCCGGCGTTCGCCATGGCGAGCAGGTACGGCCGGTCGAAGCCGAGGTCGGGGTGGAACTCGTCCTCGAACTGGTACCCCGGGCCACCGGTGCCGTTGCCCAGCGGGTCACCGCCCTGGATCATGAAACCGCTGATCACGCGGTGGAAGACGGTGCCGTCGTAGAGCCTGGCACGGGTCTTCTCGCCGGTCGCGGGGTTGACCCACTCGCGCTCGCCCTGGGCGAGTTCGACGAAGTTGCGGACCGTCTTGGGAGCGTGGTTCGGCAGCAGCCGGACCTGGATGTCCCCAAGGTTGGTCTTCAGGGTGGCGTAAAGCTGCTCGGCCACGATGTGCCTTCCGTTGTCCTCCTGTGACTCGCCGATCCTCGCACGGACGGTGCCGCGCGGCGCTCGACGACAACCTCCGCACGCCCGTCCGACCCGGCTCCGACCGCCCCGGCGGAGGCACGCGCACCGCCCTCGGGACGCGCGTCCGCCCGACCGCTCGCAGAAATCCGGCCGAGTCGCCGCGCGACCGCAGCATGGGCCGACGATCCGTGGCATTGTCGGCGACAAGCTCCTGTTGCCCCGAATTAATCCGCTATTGCACTTGATCGCCGTACGGAAAGTCCTTGATCCCGGCGGGCCCCGAGCCGGTGCCCATGACCCGGATGCCCGTCCTCGCATGCCCCGGAGCACACGGACAGGCATGATCCGGAAAAGGGTGGAAAGTCGATTACCGTACGCCACCGAGGAGGAGGAACCCGTGACCCGCATTGACAGCGTGCGCGCCGCGACCGGTTCGGCGAAGGACAGCGTGCTGCACGCCGCGGAAGTGGTGGCGCCCTACGCCGACACGGCCAAGGAGAAGGCCGCGCTCTACGCACAGGAGGCGCGTGTACGGCTCGCGCCCAAGGTGTCGCAGGCCGCCGAGCAGGCTCGTGTCCAGTACGACGCCTACGTCGCGCCGCGAGTGGACCAGGCTCTCGCGCATGTCCCGCCGAAGGTCGACCAGGCCGCCCAGGACGCGGCCGATCGCACCCGCAAGGCGGCCCGCCAGGCCGCCGACTACTCACGCCCCAGGATCGAGCAGGCCGTCGCAGCGGCCGGACCGGTCAAGGACGAGGCCGCCGCGCGCGGACTCGCCGCACTGGCCGCACTGCGCGGCCAGGTCTCCCAGAAGGAGATCCAGAAGCTGGTCCGCAAGCACGAGCGACGGGCCAGGGCCGGCCGTATCGCCAAGGGACTCGCCGTTCTGGGCATCCTCGCGGGTGGGGCCTTCGCCGCCTGGAAGTGGTGGGACAAGCAGGCCAACCCCGACTGGCTGGTGGAGCCGCCCGCCGCGACGGAGGTCCCGGAGTCCGGCGGCCTCACCTCGGTGGACGGCAGCGCGCAGGCACAGAGCGCGCTCGACCCGGAGGTCCAGGCGAAGGAGGCCGAGGAAGCCGCCAAGCGCGACGACCTCGGCTGAGTTCCCACCGGACCGACCATCCTCTGAAGCAAGGCGCCAACGACGCGGCGGGGCGGACGACTTGAGGTCGTCCGCCCCGCCGCGTTGTTTCACGTGAAACGCTCCGCGGAACCTCGTCGGGACCGCACCCGGCCGCGACGTCCGTTCCGGCCGGTAATGTGCCGCCGGTGAAGACGGGAAGCGACTCGACTCGACTCGTCGTGCTGCGCGGCAACTCCGCCTCCGGGAAGTCCACAGTCGCCGCACGCGTCCGTGAACGTCACGGCCGGGGGATCGCCCTGGTCGGCCAGGACAACCTCCGCCGAGAGGTGCTGCGCGAGCGCGACGTCCCGGACGCGGCCAACATCGGCCTCATCGACCTGACCGTCCGCTACGCCCTCGACCACGGCTTCCACGTCGTCCTCGAAGGCATCCTCTACGTGGCTCACTACGGGACGATGATCGACGGCCTGTGCCGGGACCACCGCGGCGGCACCCATCTCTTCTACCTGGACGTGCCGTTCACGGAGACCCTCGCCCGTCACGCGACCAAACCGATCGCCCTGGACGTCACCGCCGACCAACTGCGCGGCTGGTACCGGCCGCTCGACCTGCTGCCCGGCGGCATCGAGCGGATCGTGGGCGCCGGCAGCACCGTGGAGGCCACGGCGGACCTGATCGTGCGCACGGCGGGCCTGGGACAGTCGGCCGCCGTAGGTGAGCGGGCCGCCACGGGTGAGGCGAACACCCCGGGCGGGGCGAACAGCCCAGTGGGGGCGAGTGGCGGGGCGGACGACGTCGCAACGAAATGAGCTCCTCCCACCGCGTTTCCGCAGGTGGAAGGAGCTCATCACTGTGGAGCCTAGGGGAGTCGAACCCCTGACATCTGCCATGCAAAGACAGCGCTCTACCAACTGAGCTAAGGCCCCGAAGACGGACGACCACCCCGAGAAACCCCGTACCGGTGGGCGCCGCAGGCCCAGAGTACCGGGTCACCCCCCCGATCTCGCAAAAAGATTGGGGGTCCCCGTGGACAACCACTCTCCGTAAGATGCTCGGCGTGGTTCGCGGCAGCGAACCACGGTATTGGGGAAGCGATGGGGAGACGCAATGGACGCCGCACAGCAGGAAGCGACCGCGCGAGCGCGGGAACTGCAGCGGAACTGGTACGGGGAGCCGCTGGGGGCGCTCTTCCGTAAGCTCATCGACGACCTGGGGCTCAACCAGGCTCGTCTCGCGGGGGTGCTGGGACTGTCGGCTCCGATGCTGTCCCAGCTGATGAGCGGCCAGCGGGCGAAGATCGGCAACCCGGCGGTCGTGCAGCGGGTGCAGTTGCTGCAGGACCTGGCCGGCCAGGTGGCGGACGGCAGCGTGAGCGCCGCCGAGGCCACCGAGCGCATGGAGGAGATCAAGAAGTCTCAAGGGGGCTCGGTGCTCAGCAACACCACGCAGACGACCAGCAGTTCAGGAGTGCCCACGGTCAAGCGGGTGGTCCGTGAGATCCAGTCCCTGCTGCGGTCCGTGGCCGCCGCGGGCGACATCATCGACGCGGCGAACACCCTCGCCCCGTCCCATCCGGAACTCGCCGAGTTCCTGCGCGTGTACGGCGCCGGCCGCACGTCCGACGCCGTGGCGCACTACCAGTCCCACCAGAGCTGAGACCCCGCACCCGGTCGCCGGCAGGGGGTCCGGCCGTCGGGCAGGGGCAGGCACGGAACGCGCGGGGGCGCGTCACCGGCCGTGTGAACGGAGTCGGGGGACTCCACCCGTCCGCACCGGAGGGGCACGGACGTTCCCGTGTCCCTCGTGGAATGCGGCACGCGCGAGAACCGCACAGAGGCAAGGCACGGCGCAAGGCACCAGGAACGGGCGGGAGTTCACGGGGGAGTCGCACCGCCCGGCACGGAGAGGCCCACGGGGGCAACCGCAGGGGGAGGAGCGACGCGCTGTCATGGGTGAGGTCTTCGCCGGCCGGTACGAACTGGCCGACCCGATCGGACGCGGAGGAGTGGGCGCCGTCTGGCGCGCCTGGGACCACCGCCGTCGCCGCTACGTCGCGGCAAAGGTCCTCCAGCAGAGCGACGCGCACTCGCTGCTGCGCTTCGTGCGCGAACAGGCCCTGCGGATCGACCATCCCCATGTGCTGGCACCGGCCAGCTGGGCGGCCGACGACGACAAGGTCCTGTTCACCATGGACCTGGTGGCGGGCGGTTCCCTGGTCCATCTCGTCGGCGACTACGGGCCGTTGCCGCCCGCGTTCGTCCGCCTGCTCCTCGACCAGCTGCTGTCCGGCCTCTCCGCCGTCCACGCGGAAGGGGTCGTGCACCGCGACATCAAGCCCGCCAACATCCTCCTCGAAGCCACGGGCACGGGCCTCCCGAAGCTGCGGCTGTCCGACTTCGGCATCGCGATGCGTCTCGGCGAGGCACGCCTGACGGACACCAACCTCGTGGTGGGAACGCCCGGTTATCTCGCGCCCGAGCAGATGATGGGCGCCGAACCGGACTTCACCGCCGACCTGTTCGCGGTCGGGCTGGTCGCCCTCTACCTGCTGGAGGGCGCGAAGCCGGACGCCAGGGCACTGGTCGAGCACTTCGCCGCCCACGGGACGCCGGGGCCGCCGCAGCGCGTGCCCGAGCCCCTCTGGCAGGTCGTGGCCACCCTGCTGCAACCCGACCCGCACGCCCGCTTCCGCACCGCCACCGGCGCCCGCCGGGCGCTCGCCGATGCCGCCGAACTCCTCCCACCGCCCGGCCCGGACGACGAACTGATCGAGATCTTCGACCAGTTGGGCCCCCTTCCCCCGGGCTTCGGCCCGGAAGGGCCGAGCGCGACACGGCCGGGTGCGGTCAAGGACGTCTGGGAAAACGGGAGTTCGCAGAGCGGAGGGTCGCCCCGACACGGGAACGCGGGTGCGGCAAGGGCCGGTTCGAAGGCCGCCGGGCAGGCACCGGGCGGACCGGTGACGAGCCCCCCGCGCTCCGGCCCGCCGCCGTCCGACCCCCGCAGTTCGCCGGACTCCCCCTCGGCGTCGGTCTCCGCACCCCCGCGCCCGGCGAACCTGCCCGCGCCGACGCCCCGCTCCCCCGGCACCGGCGGGCCCTCGCCCGAGGACACCGGGAGTTTCCGCCTGCCGTCCCCGGCACCCGGCGTACCCGGCGGACAGCGCACCGGTCCCGCCCCGGACGACGGCCCCGGCGCTCCCGGCGGCGGCCTGCCGTACGGCGGCCTCGGCCCCGTGCCCGACGCGACGCCGCCCACCCAGCAGCACGTCCCCGCCGAGAGGCCGACCGCCTCGTACACCGCCCAGGTCCCGCTCCCCGCGCGGGAGCCGGCCCGGCGCCGCGGTTCGCGGCGGCGTCGGCCGAGGCCGGGGCCGCCCGCCGCGGTCGTGGTCCCCGTCCTGCTCATCGCGCTCGCCTGCTACGCCGTGGGGTTCTGGGCGCTGACCCGGATGTGACCGCGCCCGGCGGCCGGACGGCCCCGCTCAGCCCCGGCCCGCGGCCGCCGCCCGGCGCCTGCTCAGCACCGTCCACACGCCGAGTCCGGCCAGCAGTACGGTGCCGCCGCCGATCCCGCCCGCGGCGACCGCCCGCATGCCCGGGTCGGCGCCCGTGCCCGCCGCGCCGTGCGCCGTCGCGGCGTCGCGTTCCGCGTCGCTGACCTCGAAGACCCCGGACGGCACGGACCTCCCCGCGTACCCCGGGCCCGCCTGCGCCTCGCCGCGGATGCCCAGCCGCAGCGTCAGCGTGAAGGGCCCGTCGCCGAACCGGTCGGCCGTCTGCCCGGCGAGATGCACCACCAGGTAGTACGCGCCCGCGACCCGCATCGCCCGCACCTGGTCGCTGAAGCTGAAGCGGTTGGCGTACGCCACGGGCGGCGACGAGTCCAGCGCGGCCGACGCCGCGCGGCCGCCGTACGAGAGGGCGACGTCCTGCACGTCGTCCCGCACGGGGTTGTACAGGGAGGTGGTCAGCGCGCCGGTGACGTAGCCGGTGCCCGGTCCCGCGCCCAGCTCGGCGGTGGCGTCGAGCTGCTGTCCCCAGTCGAGCGGCACCCGGTAGAAGAGGGTCCGGCCGGGCCGGATGTCCGCCGTCCAGGTGCCCCGTCCCACGGTGACCGCCGAGCCGAAGCCCGCGCCGCCCGCGCGCCGCACGGCGGTCCCGGCCGGCGGTTCGGGCGTCGCGGAGTCCCACGCCTCGGGTGCCTTCGTCGCCCCGGCCGCCTTCAGCCCGGGTTCGGACACGGCGGTCAGTTCGAGACCCCAGTCGCCGGCCTGGGAGTTCTTCGCGTCCGCCCGCTCGACGACGACGTAGTAGGTGCCCGCCCCCTGGCACACTCCGGATCCCGGTGCGACCTCGCGGGACGCCGACGCCGCGACCGGGTGGGGGCTGTGGCTCGCGCCGAACTGTTCGGTCGCCAGCGAGCACGTGCCGCCGTTCGCGTCCCGCAGGGAGACGCGGACGCCGTCCGTGGCGGCGACCGTTCCGCCGGCACGCGGAACGGCGGTCACGGAGACGTAGGCGGTCTCCGCGGCGTCCAGTTCGAGGCGGTAGTAGCGGGCGCCGTCCCTCGGCAGGGAGCTGCGGTAGGCCGACCCGGCCTCCAGCGGTGACGCGCCGACGGTCCCCTCCGTGCCCGCGACGGTCCGCGCGCCGGGCACGTAGTCGTAGGGGACGGTTCCGTCGGCGGCCACCGCGGCCCGCACCGCCGACGCCGACATCGCGCAGAGCAGCACACCGACGACACCCGCGCGCGCGACGCCGCGGAGGCGGGAACCACCGGACGGTCGGCCGTGGACCGGCGCCACCGGGTGGACCGGAGAGAGAGGGGAGGCGGCGGCGCCGGGGAGCGGGGAGCCGGGCGGACGGCCCTGCGCCGTGGGAGGGGCCGCGGGCGCCTTCGGTCGGAAAGGGCGCCGGTGCCGTGCCGCACCGCGTCCCCCTGCCACACCCCGCCCCATCGCGCCACCCCTCGCCGTTGCTCCCGCGGTTGCTCCGGACGTGGCCCATCCTGCACCGGGTGCCGCATCCCGCGCCCGGACAACACAAAACCCCGACCGCGAGGCGGCCGGGGTCTGTTCAGTCTCGCTTGTCGGTGCTCACGAACCCGCGGGCACGGAGTCGGTTGCCTCCGTCCACAGGTCCTGCTCGGCTCGATCCGCCTGGATCTGCCGGTACACGAGGAGCCCGCCGATGGCGGCCAGTGCGACCAGGAGAAGCTTCTTCACCGCGCTACCTCGTCTTTCCTTGACGTAAGGGGACCTCTGGCGCCCGACTATACACACCGACCGAGACCGATCAGTGACCCGCGTCCGGCCCTCAACTCCCGTTCCCCGGAGCGCAGTAGACGGGGTGGACGTCGGTCCGATCTGACGGTGATCACATCCGCACGGACGGTGACTTTGGCCACTCTCCTCCCGTCTGCGGCGCTTTTCGTCCCTCTTGCACCCATCCGTGTGGTGTTCATCTGAACATCAACGCGCCACGTGCCGAGGTCCACCACTTCGCGGTCCGCATACACATCATGAGGAAAGTACGCAAATCGCCCAACCTGAAAGTGAGGGGTCATGGCCCGGATTCCGGTCATGAAGCTCTGGACCGCCATCGTCACCGCGTTCCTCGCGCTGTTCACCGCGCTCGGTCTGATCACCACCACCTCCGCCGCGGCAGCGCCGCAGACGGACTCGGCCGCCCGCACCACCGAGACCCCGGCGGAGGTGACGACACCGGCGCTCAGCCCCTGGGCGTGGATCTTCGCGCGATCACTACCGCCCACCATGAAGCAGCGCATCCGGGCCGAGGCCCACGGCAAGTCACCGAGCTGCCGCCACCGCCCGCCGGCCGACGACGAGGCCGAGGCACCCCCGGCCGACATCACCGCAGGCATCCCGGCCGACGCCCAGTGCGCGGACGCCCCGGCGGAACCGCTCCTGAAGGAACCGCACCTCGCGGGCATCCCCCTCGCCCGCCAGCACGACCGGGCGGTCCCGCTCCAGCGCTGACACGGCAGGGCCCCCGGCACACGCCGCCAGGCGAGCCCGGTCCCGACAGCGCAGGACCCCAACAGCCCGATCCGGCAAGCCCGGTCCGGCAGCCCGGTCCCGCACCTTCCGGCCCGACGGCCCAGCAGGCACAGCCCGACAGGGCCAGGCCCTCCGGCCGAGCGAGCCACCCGAGCCCAGCACATTCGGCTCCACAGCCCCACCAGACCCTCCGGCACCACCCCGCACGACAGCACCACACGCACCACACGGACTTGCAGCAGCACGGCAGGACGAGACCACCACCCGGTGGCCACGCACCCTCGACAGGGCTGCTCACGACCCGACGTAAGCCCAGCACCGGACGGAATCCCCGTACGACGGCAGGCCGCGGCGCAGTTGGCCGCACACGCCACCGCCGACGGGACGTGCCGCCACCGCGAGGCGAACCCGGCAGTGGGCTCCAGGCCGAGAACGGCACCCGTCGCGTCCCGCCGTACCCCCGCACGTCCCGCATGACCTCTCCACGAACCAGCGGCGAATTTGCGTACTCCGCTCCTGGAGAAGAAAAAGAGCCCCGGCCTGGACAGCCGGGGCTCTTCGCGTTGCCCGGAACCTGTCCCGTGCGGCGTGGGCCAAGTCCCTGACGTCTACGCCGGGTTGCGCGTTGCGCGGGCCCTCTCCGCCCCCCGGGACGCCCGGAGAGCCCAGTACCGGGCTCTCCCGGCCGCCGCTCGCGAAGCCGGTCACGCCTCCGACGCCGGCCACCAGTTCAGCGGCTCTCCGTCCGGCCCGAACACGTTGCTGAAGCCCCACACGACCAGCCCGCCCACCCCCGCGGCCCAGGCCCCCATCACGGCCTCGACCAAGGGAATCCCAGCGGAGCGGGCCACCGCCACGACGGGACAGCAAAAGACCCCCGGCCCTGTGGGCCGGGGGTCTTTCCGCTGTGGGGCTAACAGGATTTGAACCTGTGGCCTCATCCTTATCAGGTCGATCACGGGTACCTGTGGGCATCGGCAAGTCCGCCGTGGACTTGGACCATCTGTACGTCTGTATTCGACGGTGCCCGCCAGTGTCCGCCCTTGTTGGTGTCAGGCGCTGGTGTCAACGAACGGGGCCGCTCTTGACAAAGGCGGCTCAACACACGAGCTACCCACGTAGGCGAAGCGCCTTCACCGACCGAGCCGCTTCAGCGCCATCTCGTACGGCGCCTGCTGGTCGGCGAGCTTCTTCAGCGCCGTCTCGTACGGCCGCTGCTGGTCCGCCAGCTTCTTCAGTACCGACTCGTACGGCGCCTGCTGGTCGGCGAGCTTCTTCAGTACCGACTCGAACGGCCGCTGCTGGTCGGCGAGCTTCTTCAGCGCCGTCTCGAACGGCCGCTGCTGGTCGGCGAGCTTCTTCAGCGCCGTCTCGAACGGCCGCTGCTGGTCCGCCAGCTTCTTCAGCGCCGTCTCGAACGGCCGCTGCTGGTCCGCCAGCTTCTTCAGCGCCGTCTCGAACGGCCGCTGCTGGTCCGCGAGCTTCTTCAGCGCCGTCTCGAACGGCCGCTGCTGGTCCGCGAGCTTCTTCAGCGCCGTCTCGAACGGCCGCTGCTGGTCCGCCAGCTTCTTCAGTACCGACTCGTACGGCCGCTGCTGGTCCGCCAGCTTCTTCAGTACCGACTCGTACGGCCGCTGCTGATCCGCCAGCTTCTTCAGTACCGACTCGTACGGCCGCTGCTGATCCGCCAGCTTCTTCAGCAGCGACTCAAACGGCGCCGGCTGGTCCGCGAGCATCCGGAACGGCCGCGCTTCAGCCGCCAGCTTCCGGAACGAGGTTGCATCGGGGAGAGGATTCCCGCACTCGGTCTGGTGGGGCTGACAGTCCTGGGTACCGCTCAGACGAGCAAGTGCGGTGCTGTAGTGGATGCCCTCATGCTGGGCAAGCTGACGGGCCTTCTGCTTAAGAGAGTTCTTGCCCCTCTTGGTCACAGCCTTCTCCGACCTCGACGAGTCCCACACCCTCATCGGTCCGTGGCTGTTGCCAAGCTCGATGAATGAACGTGGGCCCCAAGGGCCTTGACCGTCTGTCACTTGCGGTGTGGGCGCAAGGGCGCGGCGGCTCGGCGTACACGGCTTGCCGTATCAACAGTGTACTCATCAAACTCGCCTACACCACAAGGTCAGCACGTCTCAACCCCCTGCCACTCACCACCCGCCCCAGCTCCCATCCCGTCTGCCGTCGACCCACACACCGTGGAGCGGGCGTGGATCAGGGCGTCAAGGTGGAGCGCGCCACTGTACGAACGACCTTGACGCCCTGGGCCGCGTCTGCTCGGCTCTGCCTGGGTCGACGGCAGGCGGGATGGGAGCCTCCGCACCAGCCACTCACGGCCGGCACTCGCGACCGGGCCCCCTGCCATCTCGGAGCCTGAGCGCCCCCGCCGGAGGCTTGTTCGTAGCGTGGCTGCTCTGCACGGTGATCACCCCATGGACCTCGGCCCTACCCACGTGTGGGCGCGCGTCGGCGGCGGCAGCGCCGAGCGGGCCGAAGGCAGGAGCGCGGGCGCAGCCAGAGCCGGGAAGCGCGCCCGGCGGAGCGGAGCGCAGCCGGGGCTTGATGAGGTAGAGAAACCTGTAACAGCTCCTGGCCGGTAGGGGCCTTGGCGCTACTCATGCCGCGTGGTGGGGTGAAGGAAGGTCACGCGCGAGGGGGCAGGGTGCAGCCGTTACCGGACGACTTGGCACGGAACAGGCCGGGCGACGCGGTGCGTCGGAAGATCCTGGAGTTGCAGCCGAACCCGGTGCTGAGGCTGATTGACCGCTGGCGTCCGGGGTCGGCCATCTACAGCTGGGCGGCCGGTCTTACCGGTGAACGCCTCACCGGGCGCCGTTTGAGCACACTCCGGCGTCATGGATGGTTCGTCCTCCACGCGATCCCGGGGGCCGGCGGCGCTGACATCGATCATCTCGCCATCGGTCCTGCCGGGGTCTTCGCGATCAACTCCAAACGGCACCCGGGCAAGACGGTCTGGTACGGCGACCATGCCCTGACAGTGAACCGTTCCCCGACCCGGCACATCGCGATCAGCCAGTCCGAAGCTCGCCGCATCTCGCGTGCCCTGTCGCGTCACTGCGGGACCGAGATTTCCGTCCGTCCTGTGATCTCTGTCGTGCACGCGGCGAAGGTCACGGTCAAGGGTGCGAATCCGCCTGTCCTCGTCTTGGAAGTCGCGCGGCTCGACCAAGTGTTGTCCGGTCTGACTCCCACGCTCTCGCCCGACCAGGTCGCCCACATCTACGCCGTGGCGCGACGTCCGCGGACCTGGACAGGTTGATCACGCGTCGAACGCGTACTCCAGGATGTACGAGGCAGCGTCAAGGGCCATGTCGTTGATCTCGACGGGGCGGCCGTCCTCGGCGAAGGCGGTCCGGACGATGAGGATGACCGGGGTGCCGGCCGCGATGCTCAGATGCTCCGCCTCGTCCTTCGACGGCATGCGGGAGCGGATCTCCTCGCGGAAGTGAATGGGCTTCCAGCCGACTTCGGCAAGCCGGGCGTAGATGCCGCCGGGACCCGGGTTCTCGTCAGTGATCGGTGTCCCTGCCGCCACGGACGTGGGGAGGTAGCTCGTCGCGAACAGCACGGGTTTCCCGTCCAGCACGAACCTCCGCCGGCGGACGCATGCGGTCTCGCCCTCCGCCAAGCCGAGTGCTTCCGCGAACTCGGCTGGCGCCTGCTCCTCGGAAACGCTGACCTGGTCGACAACGAGGTCACGGCCTTCGGTGTCGGCGGCCCAGATGGAGCGCCCGGTACCCCACTGGTCCTGTGCCAAGCGCTTGATCCCCTGGCGTCGAAGCGGGCGGAAGGCTCGCACGAAGACGCCGGCGCCCTTACGGGACTCGGCCAACCCTTCGGACTGAAGCACGCCGAGAGCCTGGCGGGCTGTCATACGGGCAACCCCGTGTTCGGAGATCAGGTCGTTCTCTCCTGGTAGCCGATCACCGGGACCGTATTCGCCAGACTGGATCGCCTCACGCAGGGAGTCCGCGATCCGCTGGTACTTCGGCCGACGGTCGTCGTCGGTGGTGGCCATTTTGGAGCCCTCCTCTCTTCTCTAGACAGCCTATGGCATGGGTTCCATAGGCGCTCTCTGCGTGTAGCCCGGATCAGGCTCGACCAACATCTCTATACATCTCCCTTGACGTCTCTAGAGAGGTGCGCTCAAATGGAGATGTCTAGAGAGGTCGTACAGGCGACTTCCGTGAACGAGGAGTGACGCATGCCGTCCTTCAAGATCGACCTTTCGTCGGCCACGGTGTTCGTGGCGACCGCCCCGGTTCCGAAGCTGAAGGACCAGAAGACCGGTGAGCGCGCGGTGGACTTCGAGACGGGCGCCGGCCTGTCCACGGTGGGGCTGCTGATCGCGGACGACGGGGAGGCGAACCTCTACAAGGTGACGGTCCCGGAGACGGGCCTGCCGGACGGACTGACCGTGGGTGTCCCGGTGACCGTGGTCGGCCTGAAGGCCCGGGACTGGGAGAACACGTTCAACGGCAAGCCCGGTCACGGCATCGCGTTCCGTGCGGCTGCCATCACGGCTGGGGTCTGAGGATGACGGACCTGGCCGTGTACGTGGAGGCTGCGGGGGCCGCTTCGGCTGCCGGCGGTCTCGGCTATGCGAAGGTGCACGCTCCTCGCGTGTACTGGTCGCTGGTCGGGCTCCCGGTGACCTGGGGTCGGTTCACGTGGTCGTACCAGTCGACGATGGACGTGTGCGGGCTGACGGTGCAGCCGTCCGGGTTCCGCGCGTTCGTCACCAGGAACGTGGCCCGTCGCGAGGTGCGTCAGGTGGCGCCGAAGGTCCGCCGGGTTCGCGGTACGTCGACCGGGCTGCGGGTCACCCTCCGGCTCCCCGCCGGCCTCGAACCCGCCGACATCACCGCTTCGACCGAGCGGCTTCGGCACGCCTGGGGTGTCCACGCGGTCACCGTGGCGGAGACCAAGCCCGGGTATGTCGAGCTGCGGATGACCGGGTACGACGTCCTGTCCCGGGTCCGCCTGCCCCGCTCGGCCCGTTCGTCGGGTCTGGTGGTGCCGGTGGCGGTGCGGGACGACGGCACGGCCTTCGAGCGGGACTACCGCAAGGTGCCCATGGCACTGACCCTCGGTGCCACGCACTCGGGGAAGTCCATGTACCTGCGCAACCTGGTCAAGGGCTTGGCCTCCCTGCCCGTGGCGCTGGTCGGCATCGACTGCAAGCGCGGGGTGGAACAGTCCGCCTACCGCCCGCGGCTGTCGGCTCTGGCCACCACACCGGATCAGGCTTCCGCCCTGGTCGACGTCCTCGTCGGTGAGATGGAGGACCGGTTCGACCTGTTGGCCAGGCACGGTGTCTCCGACATGTGGGAACTGCCCGCCGGTGAGCGTCCGGTGCCGTTGGTGGTGCTGGTTGACGAGATCGCGGAACTGTTCCTGATCTCCTCGAAGAAGGATGAGGAACGGCGCGAACGCCTGGTGACGGCGTTGATCCGGCTCGCGCAGATGGCACGCGCGGTCGGGATCTATCTGGAGATCTGCGGTCAGCGTTTCGGCTCGGAACTCGGCAGGGGCGCCACCATGCTCCGTGCCCAGCTCACCGGGCGTGTGGTGCACCGGGTCAACGACAAGCAGACCGCCGAGATGGGTTTGGGCGACGTGGCTCCGGACGCGGTGGCGGCTGCCGGGCTGATCCGTGCGGACCGCCCCGGAACCGCTGTCGCGGCAGACACCTCCGGCGGCTGGTCCCGTATCCGCACCCCGCACGTCTCGCGCGCCGAAGTGGTCGCCGCCTGCCTCCGGTACGCGCACCTGGTGCCGGACCTGCCCGCGTTGGAGTCGTTCCGCCCGCACGTGCCCGCCGGCGCCCCGGTGTCCGGTCCGTCGCTGGTCAAGCCCCGGCCGGTCGCCGAGTAGGAGGTGTTCGCCATGGCTGCACGCAAGAGCGCCAAGAGCACCACCCCCACCCCGCCGCCCACCGTGCCGTGCCCGGTCTGCAAGGGCTCCGGGGACGTTCCCCGCACGGTCCTGGTCGGCCGCAAGCGTCGCCCGGCCGGTCAGCAGTCCGGGTTCTGCCTGAACTGCCTCGGTGAGGGTGAGGTGACCTCATGAACGGCAAGGTCCGGCTGGACGCGGTCCTCGTACAAGCGGTGATCGCCGGGGCGCTCTCCTTCGCGCACCTGCACGACCTGGCGGCGGCTGCCGGACAGTCCGGATGGAAGGCGTGGGCCTACCCGGTCTCCGTGGACCTGCTCCTTGTCGCCGCATGGCGCCGGCTCCGGGCCGGACGGGACCGGGCCACCTGGACCTGGTTCGCCATCGCGCTGTGCGCCTCCCTCGGGGCGAACGTCGCCACGGCCGGTCTGCTCGACATGCGGCACGTGCCCGCCTGGCTGTGCATCCTCGTCGCCGGCTGGCCCGCCCTCGCCTTCCTCGGCGGCACCCTCCTCGTCCACGCACCCGCCCCCACCGCTCCGGCCGCGAACAACCCGCCGGAAGTCCCCGCAGAGGTGCCAGACGTCGCCCTGGACCGGGCCGACCAACCCGCCCCGGAGCCTGCTCCGATGCGGGAGACGACCCCGGAACTGCCTGCGGCACCCCCGGCTCCGGCCACGCCGGCTCCGGCTGTCCCCGCGGCCCTGCTCGATCACGCCCGAAAGATCGCCGACAGCCACCGGGCCGCGCACGGAGAACCGATCACCGCTGCCGCGCTCGCGGGACGGCTGGGCCTTCCCGCACCGATGACCGACGCGATCACCAACCAACTCAACCTGACCTGAACGGAGTTGCCATGCCCGCCTTCCGCCGCTTCCGCGACAAGCGCCGTATCGGCCCGGTCACGGTCGCCACCTACCAGGACGGGAGGGGCCGTACCCGCCACGTCGCCGCCTGCTCCGCCCCCGGCTGCGGCTTCTCCGCCGACTACGACGACCGCTCCGCCGCCGAACTCGCCGCCAACACCCACCGCTGCGCCTGACCGAAGGGAGATCCACCCGTGTTCACCCCGAAGTACCCCGCCCCCGACACCGCCTCCGGCATCCCCGCCGCGGCCCCCGTCGCGCCCCCGGTGTCCGTGCCGACCGCGCCGGCCCCGGCCGCCCCCGCCCCGGTCTCGAACCGGCCCGTCGTCCAGCTCACCCCCGGCAGCACCCTCGCCCTCGTCGGCGGCGGGACCGCCGTGGTCCTGGTCGTCGGCGCGGTCCTGGTCTCCATGCTCCTCGCGGTCGCCATCACGGGGGCCTCGGTCGCCGTGTGCGCGGTCGTCCTGCGTTCCCTGCTCAACCACGAGAACCGGCACTGAAAAACCCCCGCAGTGGCCTAGGTCGCCAAACTTCCGCCGCTGCGGGGGCCCGCCCCTCCTGATCCAACGGACCCGAAAGGGAAAGGCCATCATGCCCGAGCACTACTCCGCCATGCGCGTCTGCCGCGACTGCGACGGCCACGCTTCGGCCATGGTCACCACTGGTGGCCGCGACCGCGACGGCTCCCGCGCCGTGCTCCCCGTCGTCTGCCCCGCCTGCAAGGGCACCGGTACCACCCGCCCCGCCGACCGTCTCGCCCCGGTCGGGAGGTGGATGCGGTGAAGCGCCCCACCCGCCAGAGCCCCGGACTGCACATCGTTGCCCCGTCCGCCGCCGAACGGGACCCCCGGTACGCCCAGCGCCCCAGCGAGCTGGAGCTGTCCGGCGTTGTCCCGACCACCCTGGCCGGCCAGCCCACCGCGTCCTACGCCTGCGGATGCGGCGCCGCCGGTGAAGCCTGCGGCCGACACGCCGTGCAGAACCTCGTCCAGGAGTACACCGACCACGGCAGCACCTGCCCCGACCGCAACGGCCGCCCGTGGGAACGCCACGGCAAGCCCCTGCCGCCGCGCGGCCACGGGAGGCACTCGTGAGCCTCCTCGACTGGCGCTCCGCCAAGCACTACGACCCGACCGGCGACAAGCCGTGCGTCCTGTGCGCCAAGCCGACCCCGCTGCGCTCCGACCGGGGCAAGCCCGCCCACAAGGTGTGCGCCGAAGAGTGGATCGACGCCCACACCCCCGAGAAGGGGGACTCGGAATGAGCGCCCCCGCCCTCGTCCTGGACCTCTTCGCCGGACCCGGCGGCTGGTCCGAGGGACTGCGATCGCTCGGGCTGCGGGACGTCGGGATTGAAATCGACCCGGCGGCCTGCGCCACCCGTACTGCCGCCGGGCACACCACGATCCGCGCCGATGTCGCCGCCTACCCCACCGCACCGCTCGACGGAAAGGTCTCCGGGCTGATCGCCTCTCCGCCCTGCCAGACCTTCAGCGCCGCCGGACTGCGCGCCGGAAACGACGACATGGACCTGTGCCACCAGGGCCTTGACGACATCGCCCGCGGGAGCGACACCCGCCCCGCACTTCGCGCCGCCTGCGCCGACCCGCGCTCTCTGCTCGTGGTTGAACCGCTGCGCTACGCCCTCGACCTACGCCCCGGCTGGATCGCCCTGGAGGAAGTCCCAGCCGTGGCACCCCTGTTCGCCCACGTCGCGGGCATCCTGCGCGGCATCGGCTACTCGGTGTGGACGGGCGTGCTCAACGCGGCCGACTACGGCGTCCCGCAGACCCGCCGCCGGGCCCTCCTGCTGGCATCCCGCACCCGTACCGCCGCACCGCCCGAGCCCACTCACGCCAAGGACCCCGGCCCTGACACCCTGTTCGGCCCCACCTTGGCGCCGTGGGTCACCATGGCCGACGCCCTGGGCTGGGGCGCCACCGACCGCCCCGTCCCCACGGTCACCGCCGGCGGCGGCAAGAGCGGGGGACCGGAGCCCTTCCCCAGCTCGGCCCGGAAAGCCCTGATGGACGCTCAACGGCGCGGCTCGTGGGTGCTGCACACCAACCGCGATCAACGGCCCGACGGCAATCGGCAGACCGCCGACCCGCATGGTGCGCCCGCGCCCACGTTCACGGCAAAGGCAGGCAGTCAGTGGGTCCTGAGGCACAGCAACCGCCGAAACGCCACCGTCCGGCGCGCCGATGAACCTGCCGCAACCCTGCTGTTCGCCAAGGCCAGCAACGACGTGTCCTGGGAAAAGGAGGGCTCCGCCGGTCCGGAATCCGTCCGCATCACTGTTCCGGAAGCCGCCGCCCTCCAGACCTTCCCCGTCGGCTACCCCTTCCAGGGCACCAAGACCCGGCAGTTCGAGCAGATCGGCAACGCCGTTCCGCCGCTGCTCGCCTCCGCCGCCCTCCGCGCCCTGGTTTCCAACGCCTTGGAGGCCGCCGCGTGACCGACACCGCCACCATGGCGGGCCTGGACCCGGCCACCCTCGCCGACGTGCTGAGGCTGACCGGGTCTCCCGGCTTCGACCGCATCCAGGACCAGATCCGCCGAACCGGCGGCTGCTCCGACCCGATCCACCTCACCGGCGGCACCGTCACCCGCGACCGGACCACCGGGCACGTCCTACACCGGTACTCGACCGACAACGAACCCGGTGGCCGGCTCCGCATCGCGTGCGGCAACCGCCGTGCCTCCCGCTGCCCCTCCTGCGCCTGGACCTACGCCGGCGACACCTACCACCTCATCCGCGCCGGACTCGTCGGCGACCCCGCCAAGGGCACCCCGCCCACCGTGCGGAACCACCCCCGCGTCTTCGCCACCCTCACCGCACCCTCCTTCGGCCCTGTCCACAACCGGCCTGGCGGCTCCGGCCCCTGCCGGTGCGGCGCCCGCCACCCCGAGGACGCGCCGGCCCTGGGCACGCCGCTGGCCCCGGAGACGTACGACTACGCCGGGGCGGTGCTGTGGAACAACCACGCCTCCGACCTGTGGCGCTACTTCTCGATCTACCTGCGCCGCGAGATCGCCCGGCACGCCGGCCTCACGCAGAAGGCGGCCAAGGAAGAGTCGCGGGTCTCCTTCGGCAAGGTCGCCGAGTACCAGAAGCGCGGCGCCGTGCACTTCCACGCCGTGATCCGCTTCGACGGACCGGACGGCCCCGACTCCCCGCCCCCGACGTGGGCGACGCTCGAACTCCTCGACACCGCAATTAGGGCCGCTGCCGCCCGCGTTGCGGTCGACGTCCCCCCGGCCGGTGACCAGCCGACCCGCACCCTCACGTGGGGGACACAGCTCGACGTCCGCCCGATCCGCGCGTTCGGCGACGGGGAGGACATCACGGAACAGGCGGTCGCCTCCTACGTCGCCAAGTACGCCACCAAGGCGGCCGAGACGACGGGCACGGTTGATCGCCGGATCGGCAACAAGGAAGCCCTGGCCCTGCTCGACGTCCCCGAGCATCCCGCCCGGCTCATCGCCGCATGCCTTGACCTGCACGCGCTGTACCCGGACCGCAAGCTGCGCGACTGGGCCCACATGCTCGGCTTCCGCGGCCACTTCTCCACCAAGTCCCGCCGCTACTCGACCACGTTGGGCGCCCTGCGCCAAGTCCGGGCCGACTACCGCGCCGGCGAGCACCGGGCCGCCCTCGGCCTGCCCGACCCAGACGACCCCGAAGCGTCGACGCTCACCCTCGCCCACTGGGCCTACGCCGGCCACGGCCACACCCCCGGTGAATCCTGGCTCGCCGCCAACACCCGCCGAGAGATCCAACTCAACCGCGAAACCGCCCGCGAGGAACTTCCCGCCCTGCTCGAACTGGAAGGAGCCGCAGCATGACCACCGCACCCGCTGAGCTGCTGACCGTGCCGGAAGTCATGGCGCGGCTCAAGGTCGGTCGGACCAAGGTCTACGACCTGATCCGCACCCACCGGTTGACGTCCATCAAGGTCGACGGCTGCCGGCGCATCCCCGACAGTGCCATTCACGACTTCATCGTCGGTCAGATCGGGGAGGCTGCCTGATGGCGAAGCGTCGGCCCAACGGCGGAGGCACCATCACGAAGCGGAGCGACGGCCGGTATCAGGGCGCTGCCTACGTCACCGACACGGACGGCAACCGCGTCCGCAAGTACGTCTACGGGCAGACCTGGGACGAGACGTCGGAGAAGCTGGG
Organism: Streptomyces sp. NPDC008150; assembly: GCF_042956945.1. Lineage (NCBI taxonomy): Bacteria > Bacillati > Actinomycetota > Actinomycetes > Kitasatosporales > Streptomycetaceae > Streptomyces > Streptomyces sp. NPDC008150. The sequence continues at coordinate 274,747 of NZ_JBIBHJ010000003.1, forward strand.
CAAGCTGCAAGACCAAGAGCGCAACGGGGTCCCGGTGCCCTCGCGGTCCTGGTCGGTGGGCGAGTGGCTGGCCTACTGGCTGACGCACATCGTGAAGCCGAACACCGAGTACAACACCTGGTCCAAGTACGAGTCGAAGGTGCGGCTCTACCTCGTGCCGGCACTCGGGAAGAAGCCCCTGGCCAAGCTCACGCCTGCTCAGGTGCGGCTGATGATGCAACAGCTCACCCGCGCCAAGGTGTCCGCGTCGGTGCGGTTCGAGGTTCTGCGTACCCTGCGGAACGCCCTGAACCGCGCTCTGCGCGAGGAACTGATCACGCGGAACGTCGCGCTGCTCGTCGACATGCCGAAGGTCTCCAAGGAGCCTCACAGCCCCTGGAACGCCCGTGAGGCGGTCGCCTTCCTCCGCTCGGTCCGGGCGCACCGCTTGTATGCCGCCTTCGTCCTGGTGCTCGTTCTGGGGCTTCGGCGAAGCGAGGTGCTCGGACTGCGGTGGTCAGACGTGGACTTCGACGCTCGCCAGTTCACGCCGGTCAAGCAGGTGCAGCGGGAGAAGGGGAGGGGACTCGTGCTCAAGGAACTCAAGACCGACTCGTCCCAAGCCACGCTGCCGCTCCCGGAGTTCTGCGTGCGGGCCTTGGCGGAGCGGCGTCACCTCCAGGGCATCGAGAGGGCACAGGCCGGCGCCGAGTGGTCGCAGGCTCCGGGGGCGGACCTGATCTTCACTGAGCGGAACGGCGGGCCCATCGAGCCGCGGGGCTTCTCGCGGTCCTTCGATGCCAGGGTGACGCGGGCCGGCGTGCCCCGGATCACCGTGCGGCTGGCTCGGCACACCTGCGGGACGCTGCTGGCCTTCCTCAAGGTCCATCCGAAGGTCGCTCAGGCGATCCTCCGGCACTCGCAGATCCGCATGACGATGGACGTGTACACGCACGTCGTGGGCGACGATCAGAGGGAGGCTGCGGACCTGCTGGCCGGCCTGCTGGAAGATCCACTGATCGGCTGATGTCACCCGTAGATGTCAAAGGCCCCCAACCGGTACCGGTTGGGGGCCTTCGTGCTGGTGGGGCTAACAGGATTTGAACCTGTGGCCTCATCCTTATCAGGGATGCGCTCTAACCAACTGAGCTATAGCCCCGCCGCGCTTTGCGGAGTGTGTCCCGCGCGCTGACCCCTGAAGATTAGCGCACGACCTGGGCAGTCCCAAAATCGATAGTCGGGGCACCCCCGCGGCACCGCGGAAACCGCTCTGACCGGGGCTCTACTCGTCCTCGGCGAGGGTCAGCTCGACGCCGCCCACGAAGCCCGCGGACAGGTTGTAGATGAACGCTCCGAGCGTCGCGAGGGCCGTCGCGAGGACGACGTCGATGACCGCGATGATCGTCGTGAACATCAGGACGTTCGGCAGCGACAGGAACGCCTGGAGGTCGAAGCCGTTGGAGTCGTTCGAGCCGGTGGCCTCGGAGATCGTGCCGCCGACCGTGGAGAAGACCCCCATCGCGTCCATGACCATCCACAGCACGGCGGCCGCGACGATCGTGCAGACGCCCAGGGCGATGGACAGCAGGAAGCTGACCTTCATCACCGACCACGGGTCGGCCTTGGCCACCCGCAGGCGTGCCTTGCGGGTGCGCGGTGTCGTGCGGGCACCCGTGCGGGGCCGGCGCACGGCGCCCGCGGGTGCCTGCGCCTGGTAGGCCTGCGGCGGGTGGTACGGGCCCGCGGGCTGTTGCGGCTGCCGGTCGCCGGGGAGCGGCGACGCCGCACCGCCCGCGGCCGGCTGGGCCGGCGTGCCCGGAGCGGCCGGGCCCGCTCCAGCCGCGTACTGCTGGGTCTGCGGACCTCGGGTGTCCGTCACAGTTCCCCCCTGGGATCCATGAGTGTCGTGGGCGTTCGAGTCGGTCACCTGCGCGGCGGAGCCACGGCCGCCGCCGTCCGTTTCCGTTCCGGTCGATCCGGCGCCCGTGGCTCCGCTCACGATGACTCTCCTCGTGCTACTCGGGCGAGGACCCCTCGTCCTCGTCCGTGCCGGTGGTCACGGCACCCTCGGCGGGCTCGTCCACGGCCTCGATGCCGTCGACTTCCTCCGCCTCGCGTCCCGCCTCGGCGTTACGCGCGATGCCGACCACGGCGTCGCGCTTGCCCAGGTTGATCAGTTGGACGCCCATGGTGTCACGGCCCGTCTCCCTGACCTCGTTGACTCGCGTGCGAATCACACCGCCGGAGAGCGTGATGGCGAGGATCTCGTCCGTCTCCTCGACCACCAGCGCACCGACGAGCGAACCACGGTCCTCCACGATCTTGGCGGCCTTGATGCCGAGGCCGCCGCGCCCCTGGACGCGGTACTCGTCGACGGGAGTCCGCTTCGCGTACCCGCCGTCTGTGGCAGTGAACACGAACGTACCGGCTCGAACAACATTCATCGAGAGCAGTTGGTCGCCCTCGCGGAAGCTCATGCCCTTGACGCCCGAGGTCGCACGGCCCATGGGCCGCAGCGATTCGTCCGTGGCGGTGAACCTGATCGACTGGGCCTTCTTGCTGATCAGCAGCAGATCGTCGTCGGCCGAGACGAGTTCGGCACCGATCAGTTCGTCGTCGGAACCGTCCTCCTGCTCGCGCAGGTTGATCGCGATGACACCACCCGAACGCGGGGAGTCGTAGTCCTTCAGAGGGGTCTTCTTCACCAGGCCGGCCTTGGTGGCGAGCACCAGGTACGGAACGGCGTCGTAGTCCCGGATCGCGAGGATCTCCGCGATCGACTCGTCCGGCTGGAAGGCCAGCAGGTTCGCCACGTGCTGGCCGCGCGCGTCACGGCCGGCGTCGGGAAGCTCGTACGCCTTCGCGCGGTAGACGCGGCCCTTGTTCGTGAAGAACAGCAGCCAGTGGTGCGTCGTCGACACGAAGAAGTGGTCGACGATGTCGTCTTCCTTGAGCTTCGCGCCCCGGACGCCCTTGCCGCCGCGCTTCTGCGAGCGGTAGTCCTCGGCCTTGGTCCGCTTGATGTAGCCGCCACGCGTGATGGTGACGACGATGTCCTCCTCGGCGATCAGGTCCTCGATGGACATGTCACCGTCGTAGGGCACCAGCTTGGTCTTGCGGTCGTCGCCGAACTTCTCGACGATCGCGGCCAGTTCCTCGCTGACGATGCCGCGCTGGCGGACCGGCGAGGCCAGGATCTCGTTGTACAGCGTGATCTTCGCCTGGAGCTCGTCGTGCTCCTGGATGATCTTCTGACGCTCCAGGGCGGCCAGGCGGCGGAGCTGCATCTCCAGGATCGCGTTGGCCTGGATCTCGTCGATCTCCAGGAGCTCCATCAGGCCCGTGCGCGCGATGTCGACGGTGTCGCTGCGCCGGATCAGCGCGATGACCTCGTCGATGGCGTCCAGGGCCTTCAGCAGGCCGCGCAGGATGTGCGCGCGCTCCTCCGCCTTGCGCAGCCGGAAGCGCGTGCGGCGGACGATGACCTCGATCTGGTGGGTGACCCAGTGCCGGATGAACGCGTCGAGGGAGAGCGTGCGCGGCACGCCGTCGACGAGCGCCAGCATGTTGGCGCCGAAGTTCGTCTGGAGGTCGGTGTGCTTGTACAGGTTGTTCAGGACGACCTTGGCGACCGCGTCCCGCTTGAGGACGATGACCAGGCGCTGGCCGGTGCGGGACGACGTCTCGTCGCGGACGTCCGCGATGCCGCCGACCTTGCCGTCCTTCACCAGGTCGGCGATCTTCTGCGCGAGGTTGTCCGGGTTGACCTGGTAGGGCAGCTCGGTGACCACCAGGCACTGGCGGTTCTGGATCTCCTCGACGGCGACGACCGCGCGCATGGTGATCGAGCCGCGTCCCGTGCGGTACGCCTCCTCGATGCCCTTGCGGCCGACGACGAGGGCGCCGGTCGGGAAGTCGGGGCCCTTGATGCGCTCGATGAGCGCGTCCAGAAGCTCCTCGTGCGAGGCCTCCGGGTTCTCCAGGGCCCACTGCGCGCCGGCCGCGACCTCGCGCAGGTTGTGCGGCGGGATGTTGGTGGCCATGCCGACCGCGATGCCCGCCGAGCCGTTGATCAGCAGGTTCGGGAAGCGGGACGGCAGGACGGTCGGCTCCTGCGAGCGGCCGTCGTAGTTGTCCGTGAAGTCGACGGTCTCCTCGTCGATGTCGCGGACCATCTCCATGGACAGCGGCGCCATCTTGCACTCGGTGTACCGCATGGCGGCGGCCGGGTCATTGCCCGGGGAACCGAAGTTGCCGTTGGAGTCCACGAGCGGCATGCGCATGGACCACGGCTGCGCGAGGCGGACCAGCGCGTCGTAGATCGAGGAGTCGCCGTGCGGGTGGTAGTTGCCCATGACGTCGCCGACGACGCGGGCGCACTTGTAGAAGCCGCGCTCGGGCCGGTAGCCACCGTCGTACATGGCGTACAGGACGCGGCGGTGGACGGGCTTGAGGCCGTCCCGGACGTCGGGCAGCGCGCGCGACACGATGACGGACATCGCGTAGTCGAGGTAGGAGCGCTGCATCTCCGTCTCGAGCCCGACGGGCTCGATCCGCATCGCGGTGGCGCCGTCCCCGTCAGGCGTGACTGGAGTGTTCTCGTCGGCCATTGCTGGTGAAGATCCTTTCTGACGCGGTCAGCGGTGACCGACTCAGATGTCGAGGAAGCGGACGTCCTTGGCGTTGCGCTGGATGAACTGGCGGCGTGCCTCGACGTCCTCGCCCATGAGGACCGAGAACAGGTCGTCGGCCTGCGCGGCGTCGTCCAGGGTGACCTGGCCGAGGACGCGGTGGTCGACGTCCATGGTCGTCACGCGCAGCTCCTCGGCGTTCATCTCGCCGAGACCCTTGAAGCGCTGGATCGAGTCGTCCCGGATGCGCTTGCCGGCCTGGCGGCCCTGTTCGATCAGCGCGTCGCGCTCGCGGTCCGAGTAGGCGTACTCGAAGTCGTCCCGGCCCCACTTGATCTTGAACAGCGGGGGGCGCGACAGGAACACGTGTCCGGCCTCGACGAGCGGGCGCATGAAGCGGAACAGGAAGGTCAGCAGCAGGGTGTTGATGTGCTGGCCGTCGACGTCGGCGTCCGCCATCAGGATGATCTTGTGATAGCGCAGCTTCTCGATCTCGAAGTCCTCGTGCACGCCGGTGCCGAAGGCGGAGATGAGCGCCTGGATCTCCTGGTTCTGGAGGATCTTGTCCAGCCGGGACTTCTCGACGTTGAGGATCTTGCCGCGGATCGGCAGGATCGCCTGGTACTCCGGGTTGCGGCCGGACTTGGCCGAGCCGCCGGCGGAGTCGCCCTCGACGATGAAGATCTCGCACTTGGTGGGGTCGTTCGACTGGCAGTCGGACAGCTTGCCCGGCAGCGACGCCGACTCCAGCAGGCCCTTGCGACGGGTGAGGTCGCGGGCCTTGCGGGCCGCCACGCGCGCGGTGGCCGCCTGGATGCCCTTGCGGATGATGTCCGTGGCCTCGTTGGGGTTCCGGTCCAGCCAGTCGTTCAGGCGCTCGTAGACGACCTTCTGCACGAAGGTCTTCGCCTCCGTGTTGCCCAGCTTCGTCTTCGTCTGGCCCTCGAACTGCGGCTCGCCCAGCTTGATCGAGATGATCGCCGTCAGACCCTCGCGGATGTCGTCGCCCGTGAGGTTGTCGTCCTTCTCGCGGAGCAGCTTCTTCTCGCGCGCGTACTTGTTGATCAGGTTCGTGAGCGCCGAGCGGAAGCCCTCTTCGTGCGTGCCGCCCTCGTGCGTGTGGATGGTGTTGGCGAAGGAGTACACGCCCTCGCTGTAACCGCTGTTCCACTGCATCGCGACCTCGACGGACAGCAGCCGCGACTTGTCCTCGGCCTCGACGTCGATCACCGAGGGGTGGACGACCTCGCCCTTGCGGGAGTTGAGGTACTTCACGAAGTCGACGATGCCGCCCTCGTAGTGGTAGGTGACGGTCTTGACCTCGGGGGTCGCGTCACCGCCCGCCTCGTCCGCGCCCGTCGTGGCCTTCGCCGACTCGCGCTCGTCGGTGAGCTTGATCGTCAGACCCTTGTTGAGGAACGCCATCTCCTGGAAGCGGCGCGCGAGGGTCTCGAACGAGTACTCGGTGGTCTCGAAGATGTCGGGGTCCGCCCAGAACGTTACCGAGGTGCCGGTCTCGTCGGTGGCCTCGTGCTGGGCGAGGGCCGCGGTGGGCACGCCCAGCTTGTAGTCCTGCGTCCAGCGGTGGCCGTCGGTCCTGACCTCGACGGCGACCCGGGTGGACAGGGCGTTCACCACGGAGACGCCCACGCCGTGCAGACCGCCGGAGACCGCGTAACCGCCGCCGCCGAACTTGCCGCCCGCGTGCAGGACCGTCAGCACGACCTCGACGGCCGGCTTGCCCTCCGAGGGGACGATGCCCACCGGGATGCCGCGGCCGTTGTCGATGACGCGGACGCCGCCGTCGGACAGGATCGTCACGTCGATCGTGTCGGCGTGCCCGGCCAGAGCCTCGTCGACGGAGTTGTCCACGACCTCCTGCACCAGGTGGTGCAGGCCCCGCTCACCGGTCGAGCCGATGTACATACCGGGTCGCTTGCGAACCGCGTCCAGACCCTCGAGGACGGTGATGGCACCGGCGTCGTACGAGGGGGCGGCCTCGGTGTTCGAGGAGGCCGCCCCGTCGTCGTTCACGCCGGTGTCGGTGGACGGGATGTTCTCGTTGGGGTTGCCGGAATCGGCCACGAAGCGCCCTTTCTGGCACAGCACGAGCCGGGCTCGTCGGCGGGTTGCCGGAGCGGCTGCGGCATGTTGCGTTGGTAAGCCTTGATCAGCGTTGCTCAGCTTGTCCCGGACGGTCCCCACGGTCGGGGCGGGATTGCTTCCAGTCTACCGGTAGCGCTGACAGTGATGGGGGTTTGCCGGTACCTGAGTCCGCATGTGCCGCCCTGAACCGGTCTCTTCCGGGTCCCCATATACGGAGCAGGGCTCCAGGAGGCTCACAACGGCACTCAGCGCTTCTGGGTGTCAACCCTTGGCTACCGGCTAGTCATCACCGAATTCGCAACCGCGTTCGGTGACGACGCGTCCGTGCCGCAGGCCCCGGACGACCGGCCCCGGCCGCCCGCGACGACGGTCGCGGGGCAGCCTGGCAAGGGTCGCGAAAGAGGGGGGAACAGCGGCTGACAAGGGCGGATACCGGCTCGTGCGGGCCGGCGCGCGCGGGCGTGCGGGCTCGTGGCGGGCGCCCCGGGGGTCAGCCGGGCGTGGCCGACGCGGCGGACGGCTGTCCGGCGGGAGGCGGAGGACGTCACAGCGAGTGACGGTCACGGGAAGGGGTACGACGGTTCCGAGCACGGGACGAGCACGGCCCGCAGGCGGTGCGCGGGCCGTCGCTCCCGCGAACCCCGGACCGCGGCGGCGGCCCGCGGGTGACCACCGTCACCCGTAGGTGTCGCCGGGTCCCTTGCTGCCGGGAGCCCGCAGCGGGCCGTAGCGGCGGACCGGGCCCGCCGGACCCAGCACCTTGATGGTGCGCACCGTGCCGTGGCCCAGGTCCTCGTTCAGGCGGGCGACCAGGGTGGGCGCGAGCAGCCGCAGGTTGGCCGCCCAGGCCGTGGAGTCGCAGCGCACGGTCAGCACCCGCTCCTCCTCGTCGTACCGCTCCGGCTCGCAGTGGTTGGCGAGGTCGGGGCCGACGATCTGCGGCCAGCGGCCCATCACGCCGCCCACCGCGGCCGGCGTCTCCCAGCCGCGCTCGGTGATCAGCCGGTTTATGGCGGCGCCCAGCGCCATGGGGTCACGCCCGTCGGCACGTGCGCCGGAGCGCAGCCCCCCGCCCCGGCGGGCCTGCTTCTTCTGCTGCGCGGCGTCACCACGCGCGCGTGCCTGCTCACGGGCCGCCCTGAGGGCGACGCGTGCCAGGTCCACGCCGGACGGTTCGGGCTCCTTGCGGGGAAGCTGCTGCTCGCCGTCGGTGCCGCCGTCGCTGTCGCTCATACCCGCTCCACCGTCCCGTCCGCCACCGTGAACCGGGTCCCGGCCAGTACGTGCGGGACGTCGTCGTCGACGGCCGCGGTCACCAGGACCTGCTCCCCGGGTGCCACCAGCTCGGCCAGCCGCTCACGGCGCCGGGCGTCGAGTTCGGCGAAGACGTCGTCCAGGACGAGGACGGGCTCGTTGCCCTCGGCGCGCAGCAGGTCGTACGAGGCCAGCCGCAGCGCCAGCGCGAACGACCAGGACTCGCCGTGCGACGCGTACCCCTTGGCGGGAAGCTCGCCCAGCTTCAGCAGCAGGTCGTCGCGGTGCGGTCCGACGAGGGTGACGCCACGCTCGATCTCCTGCTTGCGCGCCTCCGTCAGCGCGTCCATGAGCTGCGCGTAGAGCTCCTCGCGCGCGTGCGCCTCACCGGGCGCGGACGGGCGGTACTCCAGGGCCACCGAGCCGCCGCCGGGCGCCAGTTGGTCGTACGCCTTGTCGGCGAGGGGCTGGAGGGTCGCGATCAGGTCGAGGCGCTGCGCGAGCAGTTCGGCACCCACGCGCGCGAGGTGCTGGTCCCACACGTCGAGGGTGGACAGGTCGACGGACCGGCCGCCGTGCCGCCGTGCCAGCGCGGCCGACTTGAGCAGGGTGTTGCGCTGCTTGAGGACACGGTCGTAGTCGGAGCGGACGCCCGCCATGCGCGGCGAGCGCGCGGTGACGAGCTCGTCCAGGAAGCGCCGACGCTCACCGGGGTCGCCCTTGACCAGGGCGAGGTCCTCCGGCGCGAACAGGACGGTCCGCACGATGCCGAGCACGTCCCGCGGCCTGACCTGCGAGGAACGGTTGATGCGGGCCCGGTTGGCCTTCCCCGGGTTGAGTTCGAGCTCGACGAGCTGCTGCCGCTCGCCCTGCCGGACCTGGGCCCGGATCACCGCGCGCTCGGCGCCCATGCGGACGAGGGGCGCGTCGGAGGAGACGCGGTGGCTGCCGAGGGTGGCCAGGTAGCCGACGGCCTCGACGAGGTTGGTCTTGCCCTGCCCGTTGGGGCCCACGAACGCGGTGACCCCGGAGTCGAGCGGAACTTCCGCACGGGTGTACGAACGGAAGTCGGCCAGCGACAGATGCGTGACGTGCATGGTCGTGTGCCGACCTCCCCCAACATGGTGGTTCGTGTCCACCGGTCCTGTCCACCGGCCGTCCCCGGCCTGTGGACGACCGGGGCGCTCCGGCGGGCGGAAGGGTGCCCGCCGGAGCGGCACCGGTTCTTGCTCTTGTCCTGCGTGCTCCCGCACGGCCGCCTCCCGGCCGGAACGGCCGGGCGACCGTCCGGCCGAACAGCGCGGCCGCAGAGGCTACTTGGCCTCGACCGCGTGGCCGCCGAACTGGTTGCGCAGCGCCGCGATCATCTTCATCTGCGGCGAGTCGTCCTGGCGGGACGCGAACCGCGCGAACAGCGAGGCGGTGATCGCCGGCAGCGGCACCGCGTTGTCGATGGCGGCCTCGACGGTCCAGCGGCCCTCGCCGGAGTCCTGCGCGAAGCCCTTGAGCTTCTCCAGGTGCTCGTCGCCGTCGAGGGCGTTGACCGCGAGGTCGAGCAGCCAGGAACGGATGACCGTGCCCTCCTGCCAGGAGCGGAAGACCTCGCGCACGTCGGTGACCGAGTCGACCTTCTCCAGCAGCTCCCAGCCCTCGGCGTAGGCCTGCATCATGGCGTACTCGATGCCGTTGTGGACCATCTTCGCGAAGTGGCCGGCGCCGACCTTGCCGGCGTGCACCGAGCCGAAGTCGCCCTCCGGCTTGAGCGCGTCGAAGACGGGCTGCACCTTCGCGACGTTCTCGGCGTCACCGCCGTACATCAGCGCGTAGCCGTTCTCCAGGCCCCAGACACCGCCGGAGACGCCGCAGTCGACGAAGCCGATGCCCTTGGCAGCCAGTTCCTCGGCGTGCTTCTCGTCGTCCGTCCAGCGGGAGTTGCCGCCGTCGACGACGACGTCGCCGGGCTGGAGCAGCGCGCCGAGCTCGTCGACGGTGGACTGGGTCGGCGCACCGGCGGGGACCATCACCCAGATCACGCGCGGGCCCTGGAGCCTGCCCACGAGCTCTTCCAGGCTGTGGACGTCGGCGAGGTCCGGGTTGCGGTCGTATCCGATGACGGTGTGGCCTGCGCGGCGGATCCGCTCGCGCATGTTCCCGCCCATCTTGCCGAGGCCGACGAGACCGAGCTCCATCAGTGTTCCTTAGGTGTGCGACGTGGCGTGGGGGCACTTGCGTACCCGGTCCGACCCTAAACCCGGACGTCCGCGCACACCTGTGGGCATGCGCGCTCAGGCGTGGGCCGCGACCTGCGGCTTCGGGTCCGGCGCCGGTGCCGGGTGCCTGCGGGGCCTCCGGCGGGGAGCGCCTGTGGACGACCCCTGCCGGGCGGCCGCTCCGGCGCCGGGTCCGCCGACCCCGTCTCCCCTCGCGTCCCGCGCCGCCTCCCAGGGGCTCGTGGGGGCCCTGGAGCGGGCGCGAACGCCGCCCGGGAGGCGGGCTGGGTGCCCGGCCGCGAGGGGCCGGGCACGGACCGTCCGACGGTCAGCCGCTGAGGCGCACCGGCATGATCAGGTACTTGTAGGCGTCGTCCGCCTCGGCGTCCACGGCGGGCCGGCCGCTGAGCAGCGCGGGCTTGGTGGACGTCGTGAAGGAGAGCTGCGCGACCGGGGAGTCGATGGCGCTCAGACCGTCCAGCAGGAAGGTCGGGTTGAAGGCGATCGAGATGTCGTCGCCCTCCAGCTGGGAGTCGACCCTCTCCACAGCCTGTGCGTCGTCGCTGGAGCCCGCCTCCAGGATGAGCACACCCTGCTCGAAGCTGAGCCGCACGGGGGTGTTGCGCTCGGCGACCAGGGCCACGCGCTTGACGGCCTCGACGAACGGGGCGGTCTCGATCACGGCGATCGAGTTGAACTCCGTCGGGAAGAGCGTGCGGTACTTCGGGAGGTCGCCCTCCAGCAGCCGCGTCGTCGTACGGCGCCCGGCTCCCTCGAAGCCGATCAGCCCCTCACCGGCACCGGAGCCCGACAGCGCGATGCTCACGCTGTCGCCGCTGGTCAGCGCCTTGGCGGTGTCGAGCAGCGTCTTGGCGGGCACCAGGGCCACCGCGGAGATGTCCGGCACCTCCGGCTTCCACAGGAACTCGCGGACCGCGAAGCGGTAGCGGTCGGTGGACGCCAGCGTGACCGTGTCGCCCTCGATCTCGATGCGCACACCGGTGAGCACCGGGAGCGTGTCGTCGCGGCCGGCGGCGATGGCGACCTGCTGCACGGCGGAGGAGAAGACCTCGCCGGGCACGGTGCCCGTCGCGTTCGGCATCTGCGGCAGGGCCGGGTACTCCTCCACAGGCAGGGTGTGGAGGGTGAAGCGGGAGGACCCGCAGACCACGGTCGCCCGTACACCGTCTGTGGAAATCTCCACCGGCCGGTTCGGCAGCGCGCGGCAGATGTCGGCGAGGAGGCGGCCGGAGACGAGCACCGTCCCGTCCTCGTCGATCTCCGCGTCCACCGAGACCCGGGCGGACACCTCGTAGTCGAAGCTGGACAGGCTGAGCTGCCCCTCCTCGGCCTTCAGCAGCAGTCCTGCGAGGACAGGCGCCGGCGGACGGGCCGGGAGGCTGCGGGCCGCCCAGGCCACTGCCTCCGCGAGTACGTCGCGTTCCACCCGGATCTTCACCGTAAGCCGCCTCCTGCTGTTGCCGGCGTTCTCGCTGCCTGGCCTTCGTCGTCTGACTCGGTGTCGTCGGCCCCGGTGAGGGGAAGGGACACCGGGAACAGTCTGACGCACCGCACTGACAGTAGGTGCCCGTCGGGGTCAAGTCGTGACGAGCCGCGGTCGGGCTGCCGAGCGCGAGTTGTGCACAGGACCCACTTCGAAACGGTTTCCTCGCTCTAACTAGTTGTCGGTAGTAGTAGGGGCTGTGGAAACCGTGGATAACCCCGTTTTCGCAGGTCAGACGGCAAATTTTGTCCACCGCGCCTGTGGGCGGAACCAGTGGACAACCGGGTCTCTCTGTGGAGAACAGAAAGTTCTGCACACCCCGTGCACAGGAGAGGGCCACTTCTCCCCAGGACCGTCCCCAGCTTTACCCCCGTTTCCCACAAGGCAATCCAGCCCCTCGGTGTGACGCCTTTCACTCGACCCGGTGAGGAGGCGCGTCGGGTTGCCGAACAGTGGACAGGCGTGTGGAGAAGCTCTTGATCGCTGGGGACAACCGGCCGCAGCCTGTGGGGCGTCGGTGGAAAACTTCATGCACAGCCTGTGGACAGAGATTTCGTCCACACCCTGTGGAGAGTCGTTGTCCACCAATCCACAGGCACCTGAACTGGTCTGATGGTCTCTCAACAGCTCGACCTGTGGACACGTTCTGGACAACTTCGCAGTCCCCAGTATGTGGACGGGAGAAAGTCGCCCAATCTGTGGAGGACGCCCGTAACCCGGCAGCTATTCGAACAACGAGGCGTAGGGGTGTTCGTGGGCGAGGTGCGCGCGGGCGTCGCCGGGAGGGCCGGAAGCGGGCTTCGCGGCTCCTTCGGGCCTCCTTCGGGACTCCCTCGGACCTGCTCCGGGTCGGCTTCGGGTCGGCTTCGGGGCGGTACTCATGAGGCCTCGCGTCCGCGGACGAGGGCGCCGAGGATCCGCCGAGGGACGCCGGGAGGAGCCGTGGGCGGGGCGGAGGGCGCTGCGGGGCTCGTCGAGCCCGCCGAGGGCCGGCGTCGGTGACACGCGGAAGGGCGCCCCGGTGGCCCGGGACGCCCTTCCGCTTCTCTGTGCTCCGTCGGCGGCTCGCCGCCTGCCGTGTCAGCCGTTCTTGATGCGGTTCGTCAGCTCCGTGACCTGGTTGTAGATGGACCGCCGCTCCGCCATCAGCGCCCGGATCTTCCGGTCGGCGTGCATGACGGTGGTGTGGTCCCGTCCGCCGAACTGCGCGCCGATCTTCGGCAGGGAGAGGTCCGTCAGCTCGCGGCACAGGTACATGGCGATCTGGCGCGCCGTCACCAGGGCGCGGCCGCGCGAGGTTCCGCACAGGTCCTCGACCGTCAGCCCGAAGTAGTCCGCGGTCGCCGCCATGATCGCGGGAGCGGTGATCTCGGGGGCCGCGTCCTCGCCGCCGGGGATGAGGTCCTTGAGGACGATCTCCGTCAGGCCCAGGTCCACCGGCTGCCGGTTCAACGAGGCGAACGCCGTCACCCGGATCAGCGCGCCCTCCAGCTCGCGGATGTTGCGCGAGATGCGGGAGGCGATGAACTCCAGTACCTCCGGCGGGGCGTTGAGCTGCTCCTGCACCGCCTTCTTGCGGAGGATCGCGATGCGCGTCTCCAGCTCGGGGGGCTGGACATCGGTGATCAGACCCCACTCGAACCGGTTGCGCAGCCTGTCCTCCAGGGTCACCAGCTGCTTGGGCGGCCGGTCGCTGGACAGCACGATCTGCTTGTTGGCGTTGTGGAGCGTGTTGAAGGTGTGGAAGAACTCCTCCTGCGTCGACTCCTTGTCCGCCAGGAACTGGATGTCGTCGACGAGCAGGATGTCCATCTCGCGGTACCGCTTGCGGAAGCTGTCGCCCTTGCCGTCGCGGATCGAGTTGATGAACTCGTTGGTGAACTCCTCCGAGCTCACGTAGCGCACGCGCGTACCCGGGTACAGGCTTCGCGCGTAGTGCCCGATCGCGTGCAGCAGGTGGGTCTTGCCGAGTCCCGACTCCCCATAGATGAAGAGGGGGTTGTAGGCCTTGGCGGGTGCCTCGGCGACCGCGACCGCGGCGGCGTGCGCGAAGCGGTTCGACGCGCCGATGACGAACGTGTCGAACAGGTACTTGGGGTTCAGCCGGGCGGTGGGCTCGCCGGGACCCGTGGCCGGCGCGGGCTGCGCGGCGAGGGGACCGGGGGCGCCGCCGGTGGGCAGGTTGGAGCCGACCGGGCCGCCGCGGTGGACGTGCCCCGACCCGGCCTGCGAGTCCGGCCGGTCCCGGCGCCCGTCCCGCTGGTCGTAGTCGGAGCGCGGCCGTTCGTACTCGGAACGCTGCCGCTCGTACCCCGTCCGGTCGGGGCCCTGGGAGCGGTAGTCCTGTCCCGGGCCGCCGTAACCGTCCTGCGAGCCGGGACCGTAGCCGTCCTGCGGCCCGGAGCCGTACGCGTCCTTGGAGTTGGAGCCGTAGCCGTCCTGCGGGGGCTGGCCGTACCCGTCCTGGGAGCCGCCCGGACCGTAGCCGTCCTGGGACGGGGAGCCGTACGAGTCCTGCGACGGCGACGCGTAAGGGTCGCGCTCCGGGAACCCGAGGCGCTGCTGCTGCCAGCCGCCGTAGCCGTCCTGCGTGGGACGCGGCCAGGAGCCGGGCTCCGGCCGCTGGTACTCGGAGGGGTACGCGGGGCGCGCGTTCGGCAGGTGGTCGCCGCGGCCGTTGCCCTGCTGGTCGTCGGCGGGGCGGGACTGCTGGTCGGCGCGGTGGCGTCCGTAACTCTCGTAGCGGGACTGGCCGGAGGCGGGCTCCTGGTCCTCGTAGCGCGACGGGCCGGGTGAAGGCGTGGCGGGGGGTTCGCCCGCTGAGTCGTCCACCGTGATCGCGATACGGATCGGGCGCCCGCACTCGCGGCTCAGGGTGTCGCTGACGACAGGGGCGAGGCGGCCCTCCAGGACCCCCTTGGCGAATTCGTTCGGCACGGCGAGCAACGCGGTGTCCGCGACCAGGGCCAGTGGCTGGCAGCGTCGGATCCAGTGCTCGTCCTTCGCCTCGACGCCCTGCCCGCGGCCCTCACCCAGCAGCTGTTCCAGTACTCGTGGCCACACTGCGGCAAGATCGGCAGGTACGTCAGCCACAGGGCACGCTCTCTCACAGGTCCCACGAACGTGTGGTGCGGGGGACGGGTCGGGATGTAAATCGGGTGGAACGAAGCGGATCGGGCGAGCCGGGGAAACAGAACCGAGTCCAGCCAAGGTAGTCAGCGCGGCGGGTAGGGTTCAAGTTGTTGTCCCCAGCCTGTGGACAGTGTCTCCCCCCGACAGCTGGTTTGACCGGATGGCGTAGCGCCGCGTACCGTGACCAGGTCGAGTTGTCGATGGCTGCTGCCGCCTGCCTCCGATGGGCACAGATCGCGAACATGCGATCGGTAAGCGGTGCACTCGGGCGTTGACCGCGAGCTTCTCGTGGGCGCACGGTGACAGCCAGGACGGCACCCGCCTACTGATTTATCTCTGGAGCCCCCGAGTGAGCAAGCGCACCTTCCAGCCGAACAACCGTCGCCGCGCGAAGACCCACGGCTTCCGGCTGCGTATGCGTACCCGTGCCGGCCGCGCGATTCTCGCGTCCCGCCGTGGCAAGGGTCGCGCCCGTCTGTCCGCCTGATCCCGATCAGGTCATGACGTCGTGCTGCCCACCGAAAACCGGCTGAGGCGGCGCGAGGACTTCGCGACCGCGGTACGACGAGGGCGCCGGGCCGGACGCCCCCTCCTCGTCGTCCACCTTCGAAGCGGTGTCACGGACCCGCACGTGCCGGGGGAGACTGCTCTCCCGACGCGTGCGGGTTTCGTCGTGAGCAAAGCCGTGGGCGGAGCGGTCGTGCGCAACACGGTCAAGCGCCGACTACGTCACCTCATGCGCGACAGGGTTGCCTCGCTGCCCCCCGGTAGCCTGGTAGTCGTACGAGCGCTGCCCGGAGCGGGCGACGCCGACCATGCACAGCTGGCCCAAGACCTGGACGCCGCACTACAGCGGCTGACGGGAGGGGGCGCGCGATGAAGTACCCGCTACTGGCGCTGATCAAGCTCTACCAGTGGACCATCAGTCCGTTGCTCGGACCGGTGTGCAAGTACTACCCGTCGTGCTCCCACTACGGCTACACGGCCATCGATCGTCACGGAGCCATCAAGGGCACCGCGCTCACCGCGTGGCGCATCCTGCGATGCAATCCGTGGTCGCTCGGCGGAGTGGACCACGTACCGCCCCGCAAGCGTCCGAGGTGGCACGAAAGGTTGCGCAGCGCCTGGCGTGCACGCAAGGGCGGGACCTCCGCCGCCGAAACGGCCATCGAGGGGAACGCAGCATCCGGTCTCCCCCCGAGCCCGGCCGCAGAGACCTCGTCCCATGCCCAAGGAGCATGATTAGTGGACACGATTGCCAGCTTCTTCAGCTTCATCACGACACCTGTCTCCTGGGTCATCGTCCAGTTCCACTCGGTGTACGGGGCGATCTTCGGCCCTGACACGGGTTGGGCCTGGGGCCTGTCGATCGTGTCTCTGGTGGTGCTGATCCGCATCTGCCTGGTCCCGCTCTTCGTGAAGCAGATCAAGGCGACCCGGGCCATGCAGACTCTGCAGCCCGAGATGAAGAAGATCCAGGAGCGCTACAAGAACGACAAGCAGCGCCAGTCCGAAGAGATGATGAAGATGTACAAGGAGGCGGGTACCAACCCGCTCTCCTCGTGCCTTCCCATCCTGGCGCAGTCGCCCTTCTTCTTCGCGCTGTACCACGTGCTCAACGCCATCGCGACGAACTCGAAGATCGGCGTCATCAACGACAGCCTGTTGGAGAGCGCGCGCAAGGCCCACATCTTCGGTGCCCCGCTCGCCGCGAAGTTCAAGGACAACGCCTCCACCCTCTCCGACCTCGGTGCCACCGTCACCGATGTGCGGGTCGTCACGGCGATCATGATCGTCCTGATGTCGGCGTCGCAGTTCTACACGCAGCGTCAGCTGATGACGAAGAACGTCGACATGTCCGTGAAGACGCCCTTCATGCAGCAGCAGAAGATGCTGATGTACGTCTTCCCGGTGATGTTCGCCGTCTTCGGCATCAACTTCCCCGTCGGTGTCCTCGTCTACTGGCTGACCACCAACGTGTGGACCATGGGCCAGCAGATGTACGTGATCCGCAACAACCCGACGCCCGGCAGCAAGGCGCAGGCCGCCTACCTGGAGCGTCTGCAGAAGCACGTCACGCACCACGAGAAGACGCGCAGCAGGCGGGAGCGCGGCATCGTCAAGGCGATCGTCGCCAAGGGGCGCGAGCGCAACGAGTACGAGCGCAAGTTCATGAACAGCCTCACCAAGGCCGGCCTCGCGGCGCAGCCCGACGGTTCCGTGGTGAAGGGCGAGGCCGTCGCCGCGACCACGACCGAAGAAGGCGTCACCGCGGCTCCGAAGCGGCAGCAGCCCAAGCGGCAGTCCAAGTCGCAGCGCCAGTCGGCCGTGCAGAGGCCCACGGACGAGGCGGTCACGGACCTGACCAAGTCCGAGCCCGAGCCCGAGGAGCCGCAGGACGCAGCGCCTGGCGGGGCGACGGAAGCCAAGGCCGCCCCCGCTGCCAAGAAGCCCGCCCCGAAGCCCGGGAACGGCACCCGGAGCAAGGCCCAGTCCGGACAGCGCAAGGGCCAGCAGCGGCCCAAGTCGCCGTCCAAGAAGTAAGAAGGAGTCCATCCCGTGACGGAAGGCACCATCTCCGCCGCCGCCGAGGGCGCGGACAGCCTGTCCCGCCTGGAGCAGGAGGGCGAGATCGCGGCCGACTACCTCGAGGGTCTGCTGGACATCGCCGACCTCGACGGTGACATCGACATGGATGTCGAGGCCGACCGGGCCTCGGTCTCGATCATCAGCGATGCCAACGCCCGCGACCTGCAGAAGCTGGTCGGGCGCGACGGTGAGGTGCTGGAGGCGCTCCAGGAGCTGACGCGGCTGGCCGTTCACCGGGAGACCGGCGACCGCAGCCGGCTGATGCTGGACATCGCCGGCTACCGCGCTCAGAAGCGTGCCGAGCTCTCCGAGCTGGGTGCCAAGGCGGCCGCCGACGCCAAGAGCAGCGGCGAGCCGGTCAAGCTGCGGCCCATGACCCCGTTCGAGCGCAAGGTCGTGCACGACGCGGTCAAGGCCGCCGGGCTCAGCAGCGAGTCGGAGGGCGAGGAGCCGCAGCGCTTCGTCGTCGTGCTTCCTGCCTGACCGGCCCTTCACGTTCCACGGCCCCGTCTGTTGAGCAGACGGGGCCGATCTTTGTCAGCCTGGTACTCCTGTGGTCTGCGCCCAATGCGCATGTGCGGTACGGAAGGACGGTCCCCCGTGACGGAGGCAGCGGAGATTCCCCCTGCGCCCGAGCAGGCACGCGAGGTGTTCGGCGATCGCTACGCGGACGCCGTGCGCTACGCCGAACTGCTCGCCGAGGCCGGCGTGCGGCGCGGCCTGATCGGCCCGCGCGAGGTCCCACGTCTCTGGGAGCGGCACCTGCTGAACTGCGCCGTCCTCTCCGAAGTGGTCCCCGAGGGGGTCATGGTGTGCGACGTCGGCTCCGGCGCGGGTCTGCCCGGCATTCCTTTGGCCCTGGTCCGGGACGACCTGAAGATCACCCTGCTGGAACCCCTGCTGCGTCGTACGACCTTCCTGACGGAGGCGGTCGAGCTGCTGGGCCTGGACCACGTCACGGTGGTGCGGGGCCGCGCCGAAGAGGTGATGGGCACCCTGCCGCCCGTCCACGTCGTGACCGCGCGAGCCGTCGCGCCTCTGGAGCGGCTGGCGACCTGGGGCATCCCTCTGCTGAGGCCCTACGGCGAGATGCTCGCCCTCAAGGGCGACACCGCGGAGGAGGAGCTGAAGACCGCCCACACGGCGCTGAGCAAGCTCGGAGCTGTGGGCACGTCGATCCTCCACGTGGGCGAGGGCGTCGTGGACCCGCTGTCCACCGTGGTGCGCGTCGAGGTCGGCGAGAGTCCGGGTGGAGTGAGGTTCGCCGCCAAGCGCGCCAAGGCCGCCCGCACGGGGCGTACGCGACGTCGTCGCTGAGCGGGGTCTGACGGCACCTCGTACTCCACACAAGGACCCAAAGCCGCGTGGGCCGGAGTGTCGCGGCCGCTCGGGCTCCGGCTCTCGGCATCGTGTTTCACGTGAAACGTCGCTCACTGCTGCACGGCATCCTCGATCGCGGACGCACCGCGGCCGAACCCCGCGACCGGAAGCCTCTGGGATCACTCGGATCCCGGGGGCCTCAACGTTCCCGAACCGGCTCCATGTCCCCCGTTGCGGGCACGGAGTTGTCCACAGAGGTGGAATTCTCCACAGAACGACAGGCCTCACTGGTTCACGACCCTGAAGGCATGGGAGGCTCTGTTCATAGCGAGCCTGAAGTCGAGGAGAGTGAATCCTTGCGGTCCGACGCCAACATCGCGGGACCGATGACCGATCCGGTCCCCGGTCCCCGTACCGAGTCGATGGGGGAGGATGTTTCACGTGAAACACCACCCCCGATGGACGACACACCGATTGGTCGTGCCGCCCAACTGGCGGTCGAGGCCCTCGACCGCGCCGGTGAGGGCCTGCCACGGCCCGAGCGAACGCGCGTCATGGTGGTCGCCAACCAGAAGGGCGGCGTAGGCAAGACCACCACGACCGTCAACCTTGCCGCGTCACTGGCACTGCACGGCAGTCGCGTCCTGGTGATCGACCTGGACCCTCAGGGCAATGCGTCCACGGCGCTGGGGATCGACCATCACGCCGATGTGCCTTCCATCTACGACGTATTGGTCGAGAGCAAGCCGCTCTCGGACGTCGTCCAGCCCGTCCCGGACGTGGAGGGTCTCTTCTGCGCCCCCGCCACGATCGATCTCGCCGGCGCGGAGATCGAGCTGGTGTCCCTGGTTGCCCGGGAGAGCCGTCTTGAGAGAGCCATCCAGGCCTACGAGCAGCCGCTGGACTACGTCCTCATCGACTGCCCGCCCTCTTTGGGTCTACTGACGGTCAACGCACTGGTTGCCGGGCAGGAAGTCCTGATCCCGATTCAGTGCGAGTACTACGCGCTTGAGGGCCTGGGGCAGTTGCTCCGCAACGTCGAACTGGTCCGCGGGCACCTCAACCCCGCCCTCCACGTCTCGACGATCCTGCTCACCATGTACGACGGCCGCACACGGCTGGCGTCCCAGGTGGCCGAAGAGGTGCGAACCCACTTCGGCAAGGAGGTGCTGCGGACGAGCATTCCGCGGTCGGTGCGCATCTCCGAGGCGCCGAGTTACGGACAGACGGTCCTGACCTACGATCCAGGATCGAGTGGTGCGCTCTCCTACCTGGAAGCGGCGCGAGAGATCGCATTGCGAGGCGCCGGCATCGTCTACGACGGGCCGAACGCCCACATCGGTTCACAGAATGACCAGAGCATGGTGGAGGGGATCCAGTGAGTGAGCGACGTAGGGGGCTGGGCAAAGGTCTTGAGGCGCTGATTCCTGGCTCTTCGACCGGCGGGAGGGCAGCCGCTCTGGGCGGCAGTACGGCGACGGCGCCCCATCCCGGTCTGACGACCGGCCGAAGCGTGGCCGCTGCCTCGCTGGGCATCCTGCCGCCTGCTCCCCGGGAGCCCGAGGAGCAGGACCGGGAGCCGGCCGGGCCCGCCCTCGCGGCTTCGGAACGTGCGTACTTCGCCGAGCTGCCCATCGACTCCATCAAGCCGAACCCGCGCCAGCCGCGCTCGGTGTTCGACGAGGACGCACTGGCGGAACTCATCACCTCTGTCAAAGAGGTCGGTCTCCTCCAGCCGGTCGTCGTGCGCCAGGTCGCCGGGGACGAATTCGAACTGGTCATGGGTGAGCGTCGTTGGCGTGCCTGCACCCAGGCCGGCCTGAAGGTCATCCCGGCGATCGTGCGGGCCACCGAGGACGACAAGCTCCTTCTTGACGCCCTTCTGGAGAACCTGCACCGGTCGCAGCTCAACCCGTTGGAAGAGGCCGCGGCCTACGACCAGTTGCTGACGGACTTCAACTGCACGCACGATCAGCTGGCCGACCGCATCGGACGTTCGCGCCCGCAGGTCTCCAACACGCTGAGGCTGCTCAAGCTCCCGCCGCAGGTGCAGAAGAAGGTCGCCGCAGGCGTCCTCTCCGCCGGGCACGCGCGTGCGCTCCTCTCCGTCGACGACCCGGAGGAGCAGGAGCGGCTCGCGAAGCGCATCGTCGCCGAGGGCCTGTCCGTGCGCGCGGTCGAGGAGATCGTGCATCTCATGGTGCCCCGGACGAAGGCCGTCCAGCCGAAGGGGCCGCGGCCGGGTTCCCGGTTCCCTGCGCTCAGTGATCTCGCCACCCGTCTCTCGGATCGCTTCGAGACGGTGGTGAAGGTCGACATCGGTCAGAAGAAGGGCAAGATCACGGTTGAGTTCGCCTCCGTGGAGGACCTCGACCGCATCCTCAGCTCCCTCGCCCCGGGGGAGAAGCCCGTTCTCCAGCAGAGTCTCCTGGACGCCGATCAGGAGGACTGACGCCACACGGAAACGGTGACGGCAGGGCCAGGGTGGGCCACGTACGGGACTCCGTACGTGGCCCACCCTTTGCTGTCTGCCGGTGTCGAGGCAACCCCATCGTGGATACGATGCCTTGAGTTACGGCGTATCGACCGACCGGCAGGACCTCTTGGGGGAGGCGGGCCATGCGAACGGTGAGCCGTCCAGGACTTGTGGGTGCGGGCCTGGGACTGGGGATCGTGGGCGGGTTCATCGGCAGCCTGCTCAGGGAACGGGATGTTCTGACCGCCTTCTGCGACGTTGAGGGCGAAGGAAACGAGGAACAGGCTTCATGGGCCGTCGGCTCGTACCGCTCACGCTGGACAACCTTCAGGACCTTCCCAGCCGCTGTCGTGCGTGCGTCTTCTGGGAGCTTGACCCGGTCAGCGGTGAAGCAGCGGTAAACGGGGGGACGTCCGCGGCGGAGAAGGAAGCCTGGATCTCCGCCGTCCTGCTGGACTGGGGATCGTGCGGCCGGGTTGTGTACGTCGACGACGTCCCGGTGGGCTTCGTGCTCTACGCGCCCCCGGCCTACGTGCCGCGGTCCACAGCTTTTCCCACGAGCCCCGTCTCCCCCGACGCCGTGCAGCTGATGACCGCGTTCATCCTGCCCGAATACCAGGGGCAAGGTCTCGGCAGGGTCATGGTCCAGACGGTCGCCAAGGATCTGCTGCGGCGGAACTTCAAGGCCATCGAGGCGTTCGGTGACGCCCGGTGGCAGGAGCCGGCCTGCATGCTGCCGGCTGACCATCTGTTGGCAGTGGGCTTCAAGACCGTCCGCTCCCACCCCACACACCCGCGCATGCGGCTGGAACTGCGCACCACGCTCTCCTGGAAGGAAGACGTGGAGATGGCGTTGGACCGGCTCCTGGGAGCCGTGCAGAAGGACCCGGTGCTGCGGCCGCTGTGACGTCTGTGCGCGGACACGCGGCGACGTGAGCCTCCGGCTGCCCGCAACAAGAAAGTGGGCCGACCCTCACGGGTCGGCCCACTCATGTTTCACGTGAAACATCGTCTTGTGTGAGTGCCGCTCTCGCCAGCCGGCGCCCCGACGCTGCCGCCGATCACCCGGCGGCGCGACGTCATTCGGCGATGAACTCCTCAAGGTCGCGAACGATCGCGGCCTTCGGCTTGGCGCCGACGATGGTCTTGGCGACCTCGCCACCCTGGTAGACGTTCAGGGTCGGGATGGACATGACGCCGTACTTGGCGGCGATCTCCGGGTTCTCGTCAATGTTCAGCTTGACGATCTCGATCTTCTCGCCGTACTCGGCGGCGATGGCCTCGAGGGACGGGGCGATCTGACGGCACGGTCCGCACCAGGCGGCCCAGAAGTCCACCAGGACGGGCTTGTCGTTCTTCAGCACGTCCTGCTCGAAAGACGCGTCGGTTACGTTCTTCAGGGTGCCGGCCACGGCGGGGCTCCTTAGCTGATGTGGTGCGGTGGGAAGGGTGGGGAAGTCAGACGGCGGTCTTCTCCGGCTCGGCCTGCTGCTCCGAGTCGGCGAGGGCGGCGAGGAAGCGCTCGGCGTCCAGCGCGGCCGAACAGCCAGTACCGGCAGCCGTGATGGCCTGACGGTAGGTGTGGTCGACCACGTCGCCGGCGCCGAAGACACCGGTCAGGTTGGTCCGGGTGCTGGGCGCCTCGACCTTCAGGTAGCCCTCTTCGTCCAGGTCCAGCTGACCCTTGAAGAGCTCGGTACGAGGGTCGTGTCCGATGGCGATGAACAGACCCGTCACCGGAAGCGACGAAAACTCGCCGGTCTTCAGGTTGCGGAGCTGGAGGCCGGACAGCTTCGGGTCGCCCTGGATCTCCGCCACCTCGCTGTCCCACACGAACTTGATCTTCGGGTCGGCGATGGCGCGCTCCTGCATCGCCTTGGAGGCGCGCAGGGTGTCCCGCCGGTGGACGATGGTGACCGACTTGGCGAAGCGCGAAAGGAAGGTGGCCTCCTCCATCGCGGTGTCGCCACCACCGATGACGGCGATGTCCTGGTCCTTGAAGAAGAAGCCGTCACAGGTGGCACACCACGAGACGCCACGACCGGAGAGCGTGTCCTCGTTCGGCAGGCCCAGCTTGCGGTGCTGCGAGCCCGTCGTCACGATGACGGCCTTCGCCCGGTGCACCGTGCCGCTCGTGTCCGTGACGGTCTTGATCTCACCGGTCAGGTCGACGGCGACCACGTCGTCCGGGATCAGCTCGGCACCGAAGCGCTCCGCCTGGGCACGCATGTTGTCCATGAGCTCGGGGCCCATGATGCCTTCCTGGAAGCCGGGGAAGTTCTCGACCTCGGTGGTGTTCATCAGGGCGCCGCCCGCTGTGACGGCACCTTCGAACACCAACGGCTTCAGCGAGGCGCGCGCGGTGTAGAGCGCCGCCGTGTAGCCGGCGGGCCCGGAGCCGATGATGATCACATTGCGGACGTCACTCACGGCTTGATTCCTCGTCTCTGGACTGCGTCGTACGACCGGTGGGAGGCCCTTCCAGGACCCTCACACCACCCAACGGATCCTAAGGGGCATGCATTCCCTGCGGACCCACGCACACGGCGGGGCCCCTCACTGTAAGTGCCCCGGACTCCTGGAAAGGTTCCGGCGGGACGGCGCGCGGTCGAACAGCACGACAGTCAGGGGGCCCAACAGCCGTTGAGGACAAGGCCCTACAGCCGCCTGGCAACGTGCTGGGCCCGACAACGAGCTCAGGGGCGGGCGTAGGACTGCTTCAGCAGAACCTTGCCGGGCGTGAGCGTGTGGTCCGTCACGCAGGTCGCGTCCACCACGTACGCCACGACACGGGACCGGTCCGAGGCATCCGGGAGGACGACCAGATACGCCTCGTCGCCGTTGTAGGTGCCGGGTGCGGCGCCCAGGGCGTCGTCGTCCTGGCTGAGACCCAGCCTTATGCAGTCCGGGACGACGACGGACGGCTGGAGCTTGGTCTGCGGGTTCTCCGCCACCCCCGGCGAGTTGGCCGCGTCGTCGTCCGGGCCGTCGGGATCCGCCTTCCCGCCCTGCTGCCCGGTGAGCAGGTCGGTGACCTGATTCTCCAGTTCGTTCTTGGAGAAGGCGTCCACAGTGCTGCTCGGCACGGTCTTCGCTCCGGAGTCCGCGGAGGAGGACGACGCGCCCCCCGGACTGTTCTCCACCAACTCGAACATCAACCCGCCGGCGCCGACGACGGCGACCGTCAGGAGGGCGCCCAGGACGGCGGACCTGCGTCGGCCGTCGAGCCTGCGCCTCTTCCGCCCCGGCCCGGTAAAGAGGGACGGACGCCTCACGGGCCGGCTCGGCCGGTCCGACGCCGGTGATCCGGGGGAGGAGAAGCCGGCAGCGCTGGAGGCCTCCGGGGCCGATGTTTCACGTGAAACTTCGTCGGCTTCAGCGGCGGCGTCGGGGGTCGGGACGGAATCGGCTGCCGTGTCCGCGTCCGTACCGGCGGAGGACCCGCCGTCCTCGTCGCCCTCTGCCGGGAGGCCGGTGCTCAGCAACGCCTCCGTCGCGAGGGCGGCGTCGATCCGGGTCACCACGTCGTCCGGCATGCGCGCCGCATCGCCCACACCCGGCAGAGTGCCGAGCAGCCCGCGGATCTCTTCCAGCGCGGCGTGGACGTCCGCACAGTCCGGACACTCGGCCAGATGCCGTCGCACGTCCGAAGTCCGCGTCGTGGGGAGAAGGCCCTCGGCGAGATCGGAGATCTCCGAGACGTCCGGGTGCCCGGTCGTGTCCGTCCCTGATGTCATGCTCGCCCACCTCCACCCTTCACAGCAGCTGGATCGTCCGGTCCCGGGTCGCGGGTGCCGATGTCTCTGGGACCCGCCGCCGGTGGGACGGACGGGCCCCGTGACCGGTTCCGTGAGATGCCCGGCGGCCCCGTTTCGTCGATTGCTTCCGGCCGCAGATGGCGCAGCAGGGGGAGGAGCCTGGCTCTCCCCCTCGCGCAACGGCTCTTCACCGTTCCGACCGGGACGTCGAGGATCCGGGCCGCCTCGGCGACCGGATAGCCCTGCATGTCGACCAGGACGAGCGCGGCACGCTGGTCCGGCGGCAGCGTCCCGAGAGCGGCGATGAGTTCCCGGTGGAGATCGTTGCGCTCGGCGGGTGCCGAGGCCGATTCCTGCGGTTCGAGGAGCTGCTCCAGCCGTTCGGTGTCGTCGACCGGGGACGTTCTGCGCGTGGCGGCCTTGCGGACGCGGTCGAGGCAGGCGTTCACGGTGATCCGGTGCAGCCAGGTCGTGACGGCCGACTGCCCGCGGAAGGTGTGGGCCGCCCGGTAGGCGGAAACGAAGGCGTCCTGGACCGCGTCGGCGGCTTCCTCACGGTCCCTCAAGGTGTGCAGCGCGACGGCCCAGAGCCGGTCACGGTGGCGCCGCACGATCTCACCGAAGGCGTCGGGATCTCCGTGCACGTGGCGGGTGAGGAGGTCCTCGTCGCTGGTGCTCCCGAAACCGCTGTCTTCCGCCATCGCCCCCTCCCCCTCCGGTGAGACGTCAGCCCGTGAACTTCACGTCCGTGATCGCCTGCCGATAGCCCGCGTCACTGGAGTACTGGTCGCCGGGCGCGTACGGAACCGCGGTCAGCCAGACGAGCACGTAGCGGGTCTTGACCGGCTTCTTCGCTGTGATCTTCAGGGCGTTGCCGCTCGTCGACGCCTCCGCGATCTTCGTCATCGAGTCGAGCGACGCGGACGAGGACAGGGAGTCGGTGGCGTACAGCGCGGCCGTCGTGTGGTCGCCGCTGTAGTACAGCCCTATCGACGCCGTCGACAGGTCCTGCGTGGCCCCGAGGTCGTAGACGATGCCGACCCCCTGCTTGAAGGGGGCGAGCGTCGGACCGGCCCTGTAGGTGTACGTGCGCCAGTAGGTGGAGCTGTCGTCGTCGTACGTCAGGCCCACGTCGCCGGGGTGCTGTGGCTTCCCGTCGGGGTAGTACTCGGCGGCGCCCTTGATCGTCAGGTTGTGGACCGGCTTCAGCGCGTCGTTGTTCTTGTCGTTGGTGTCCGTCGTCTGCGTCTGCTCGGTGTTCTCGGACGAGCCGTGGTCCATCAGGGCGTCGGCGAGCTGCCAGCTGCCGAGCCCGAGGGCCGCGATGAGGAGCGCGGAGACGGCCCACTTCAGCACCTTGCCGGTACGGCTCTGCAACGGCGGGGGCGGGGTGGGGACCGCCGTCGCGCCGGCGCCGGGCGAAGGGCGCCCGTACGTGCCCTGCTGGTACGTCGTGCGCTGGTACTCGGGCGGTGCGGTGAACACGGGCTCCGGGGGCCGGATGCGGGGCATCTCGGCGACGGCGCGCACCAGTTCCTCCGGGGTGGTGCACGGCGACTCGTGGCGCGAGGCGGTGGCCCCGTCGTTCGCGAGGGCCCGCATGGCCAGCTCGGACAGACCGCGGTGGACGTTCGCCCGGACCTGGTCGGGCGGGAGGAGCCCGACGTCCTTGGGAAGCCCGCTCAGCCCGAAGGCGTCGTTCTCGTAGGGCCAGCGGTGCGTGAGCGAGGCGTACAGCAGCGCGCCGATCGCCTCGGTGTCGGTGCGCTGGGGGGTGTCGGAGCTGATGCCGCGCAGCGCCGCGTTCACGGCGAGACCGCGGACGCGCCACTGGCCGGTCGACGTCCGCAGGACGGCGTTCGGGTTCAGCCGCAGGTGCGCGAGCCCCTCACGGTGCGCGGCGGCCATGGCGGAGGAGAGCTGGCTCACCATCTGGTAGGCCTCGTGCACCTCCAGCGGCCCCGAGGCGAGGAGCGTGGTCAGTTCCGTCGCGTCGGGCAGCCACTCGTGCACGACGTAGACGAGGTCGTTCTCCTCGACGGCGTCCAGCACCTGCACGAAGCGCGGATCGCCCAGCAGGGCCGAGGAACGGGCCGCGGCGAGCACGACACGGGCCCGCACGTGGTCGGCGGGCAGAACATGGATTCCGACGGCGCGACGCAGCTTCTCGTCGACCGCACGCCAACTGCTGAATCCGTCCAGACGGGTGACGCACTCCTCGAGGCGGTAGCGCCTGGCGAGCTTGTGGCCGCTGTGCAGCTCCGGAGCCGAGGTCCTGCCGCGCCCCTCGACCTCCGGGCTCCCCTGTGCCTCGTCGCTTTCCGTGTCCCGCTCCCGGTTCTGGGCCACCCCGTCGGCCGTGGACTGGTCCGCCTTCGCGGTCAGCGGTTCGTCACCGCTGTTGTCTGCCACGTCGACGGCAGCCGTGCTCCGTTCCGCCACCGTCGTCCCTGCCTCCCCATCCGTTCACGCTGTCCGACGCCGAGACCAATTGTGCCCACACTCCGTCGTTCTGCACGACACACGGCGACGGACGATGGTTGTGCGCCTACCCCTTCGTCAGCGCCCCAGACGCCCGCGCACCATGCCCACGAGCGAGTTGAGCTCCTCGATGCGCATGCGGCGGGCGGCCACGTAGAAGACTCCCAGCAGCACGATGCCGCCGATCACCAGTGCCGCGAACGACGCGCCGACACCCTGGCCGAGGGTGTGGCCGACGCCGTAGCAGGCGAGCCCGCTCAGCACGGCGGCCGGGACGGACGCGATGCACAGGCGGGCGTACGAGCGCAGGACGCGGGGGCCGTCGAGGTCGCCGTTCAGACGCTTGCGCAGCCTGCTCCAGGCCACCCCGACGCCGATCGCGTAGGCGATGCCGTACGACGCCGCCATGCCCACCACGGCCCAGCGGGAGGGAAGGACGAAGAAGCAGACCGCCGAGGCGCCGGCGTTGACCGCGGCCACGATGACCGTGTTGTAGAAGGGGGTGCGGGTGTCCTCGTAGGCGTAGAAGGCGCGGAGGACGACGTACTGCACCGAGTAGGGGATCAGGCCGAGGCCGAACGCCATCAGCATGAAGCCCATGTTGGTGGCCTCGCTGGTGCCCGAGGTGCCGAAGATCAGCGTGCACATCGGAATGCCGAGCGACAGGAACCCGAAGGCGATCGGCACGATCGCGACGGCCGTGGTCCGCAACCCCTGGGAGATGTCGTCCCGCACGGCGCCCGTGTCGTTCTCGGCGGCCGAGCGGGAGATCCGCGGCAGCAGGGCGGCCATCAGAGAAACGGTGATGATCGCCTGCGGCAGGCCCCAGATGAGCTGGGCGTTGGCGTAGGCGGCGAAGCCGGTGCCGTCGACGGGGGAGTCCTTGCCCGCGGCCGTGGAGAGCTGGGTGACGACGATCGCGCCGGCCTGGTTGGCGAGCACGAACAGCACGGTCCACTTGGCCAGGGTGGCCGCCTTGCCGAGGCCGTGGCCCTTCCAGTCGAAGCGCAGCCGCAGCCGGAAGCCGGTCTCCCGCAGGTACGGGATCATCGCGAGCGCCTGGACGACCAGGCCCAGCAGGATGCCGACGCCCAGGAGCCGCTGGCCCTCCGGCGGGATGTTCGTGACCTTCATGCCGGAGTCGGCGGAGGTGCCGTAGACCCAGATGAACAGGCCGAGCGTGACGATGATGACGATGTTGTTCAGGACCGGCGTCCACATCATCGCGCCGAACTTCCCGCGCGCGTTGAGGACCTGGCCCATCACGACGTGGATGCCCATGAAGAAGATCGAGGGCAGGAAGTAGCGCACGAAGGTGACGCCGACCTCGTTGGCCGCCGGGTCGCTCGCGACCGGGTTGGACAGCAGGCGGATGAGCAGCGGGGCCGCGAGGATCGCGAGGATCGTGAGCCCGCCGAGCGCCACCATCACGAGGGTCAGGAGGCGGTTGGCGTAGGCCTCGCCGCCGTCCTCGTCGTCCTTCATGGAGCGCACGAGCTGGGGCACGAAGACCGAGTTGAGGCCGCCGCCGACGGTCAGGATGTAGATCATCGTCGGCAGCTGGTACGCGACCTGGAAGGTGTCGCCGAGCAGGCCGACACCGAGCGCCGAGACGATCAGGGCCGAGCGGACGAAGCCGGTGAGGCGGGACACCATCGTGCCCGCGGCCATGACGGCACTCGACTTGAGCAGTCCCGTCGCCTTGCCGCCCTTCTTCGCCGCGGGTGCGGGTGCGGGTGCGGCGGCCGGGGGCGGAACGGGAGCCCCGCCCGCCGGCACGGCCGCCGGGTACTGCGCGTACGGAGCCTGCTGACCGTACGGGCCGCCCTGCTGTTGTCCGTACGGGGCCTGCTGGGCGTACTGGCCCTGCTGGGCGGTCTCCTGCCCGTACCGGTTGTACTGCGCGTGCTGTTGCTGCCCGTACTGGCCGTCGGGACCGGGCACGTCGGCCGGAGCGGGCGCCGGACCCGGCACGCCGGGGGTGCCGGGCTGCAGCGTGGCAGCGCCGCCCGACGGACCGGCCGGCGGGCGGCCGCCCTGCTGCTGGTCGCGGAAGAGGTACGCGAACGCGTCCGGTTCCGGCTGCTGCTCGCCTGCCTGGCTGACCAGGTCGTCGACGCCCACGAACTGCGTCGTCCGCGGATCGTCGCCGTACGGCAGGTACTGCGTCGGCCCCTCCGGCTCGGGGGCCGGGGTCTGGGCCCACACGCGGGGGTCCGGGGCGTACGGCTGCTGCTGTTGCGGCTGGGAGTACAGGGGAGGCTGCGGCTGGTAGGTGCCCGGCGGCGGCGGAGGATGCGACGCGCGGTCGTAGAGCGCCTCGGTCACCGGGTCCTGTCCGGCGAGGTCCTGCCCGCGGTACGGATCCTGGTCGTAGGCATCCTGGAGGTACATGTCCGCGGGTTGCTGCGGCGGTGTCTCGCCGGGCTCCGGCGGCGGGCCCTCGGGGTACCCCGAGCTGCCCGCGGCCTGGCCGCGGTCACCGTCGTACGGCGCGTTCATGGTTACCCCACCTCATCGTCCCGGGCCGACCGGCCACGACATCTCAACGGTCCACTCTCTCACCCGTCCCGGACGGGTCGGTGCTTTCCGCTGCGGTGTCCGGTGTCGGGTCACTCGGGTGCTGCGGGTCGTCGGTCTCCGGGCTCTGCGGGAGACGGCCGTCGGGGCCCTCGGGCCCTTCGGGTCCGTCCTGCGTCCCGTCGGTCTCGTCCGGTCCGCCGTCCTCGGCGTCACGGGCCGCCGCGCGCTTGCGCTGTGTGTACATCCGGAAGCCGGCCAGGACAAGCAGCAGGACGCCGCCGCCGATGACCAGCATCACCGTGGGGGTGATCTCGGTGACCTTCACGTCGAACGTGACGGCCGATCCGTAGGCCTGTCCGTCCTGCGTGTACAGCTGGGCCACCACGGTCGCCCGGCCGTTGGCGTTCGCGGAGGTGGTGAACTTCACCGAGGAGCTGTGGCCGCCGGAGACGGCCACCGGCTGCTCGGAGTATGCCTTACCGCCGATCTTCAGGCGGGTGGGGCTGGTCGACGTCAGCCGCAGCACCAGGTTGTGGACGCCCTGGACGAGGTTGTTCTGCACGGTGACGGGGATAGTGGCGCTGCGGCCGGAGAGCTTGGTCTCCGACTTCTTGATCAGCTTCACCTGGTCGGCGAGGTCGTCGACGTAGGCCTCGACCCCCGTCCGGAAGGTCTCGGCCTGGGCGGGCCGGCCCCGCCACGACGTGGACATCTCGCGGTTTATGGCCCGTCCGAAGGGCGTCACCACGCGGGACTGGTTCGTCAGGACGACCTGGAAGTTGTCGAGCTTGCCCTGGGTCTCGGCGATCTGCTCGAAGGCCGACTTGGGCAACTGGTTCTTGCGCAGCGACGAGGGGTACTCCGACGCGGACGGGACACGCGTGGTGGCCTCCGGGTCGGGCTTGGCCTTCGCCGCGGCGCCGAGCTCCTGGGACTGCGACCAGTTGCTGCTCTGCAGCGCGGTGATCGCCTCGGCCATGGCCTGGGCCTGGCTGCCGGTGGGCATGCGCTGCGGGGCGACGACGACGCTGCGCTGCTTGTCCGTCTGGAGGTCGAGTTCCAGGCTCTGGGCGAGGAACTTCTGCACCGCCAGGGTGGAGGAGCCGGATTTCGTCATGTCGGTGTCGAACGCCGTGGACATCCGGGCGTCCGCCACGACCGCCGTGTTGCCACCGCCGATGGGGCGGGCGGCGGACGGGGTGTAGGACAGCCCCCCGGTCTCCGCCAGGCTGTCGCTGCGTGCGATGACCTTGTCGGCGCCGGCGGAGGTCGCCACCTTGACGATCGAGGGGTCGACCGCCCCGTCCACGGGCCACGCGAAGTCGGTGTCGGGCTGGACGTGCAGCACGGTCTCCACCGTGGAGGCGGCGACGTCGGTGGCGTCCTTGAGGTGTGCGAGGGAGCCGGCGACGCCGGTGCCGTTGTGGGCCAGGGAGGCGATGTCGGGATCCGCGAACGGGAGGGCGACGACCTCCTTGTCGGCGACCGCCTTCTGCAGCGCGGCGAGCCACTTCTTGGCGACCGCCTGGTGCGTGCCCGCCGT
This sequence comes from Streptomyces sp. NPDC008150, assembly GCF_042956945.1. NCBI lineage: Bacteria > Bacillati > Actinomycetota > Actinomycetes > Kitasatosporales > Streptomycetaceae > Streptomyces > Streptomyces sp. NPDC008150. The sequence continues at coordinate 306,253 of NZ_JBIBHJ010000003.1, forward strand.
GACCGTGCCGCTCTCGTCCTGGACCTTGTAGCTGCCGGTCATGGCGTCGACGGAGGCCAGCAGGTCCGGGTCGAGGACCCAGGTGACGTCGAGGTCCTTGCCCAGCGACAGCATGTGGTCCAGGCGTCCGCCCGGGGAGATCTCCTTCGCCAGGTCGTCGTTGCGGAAGACCGGGGTCTGCTGCTCGTTCGACCCCGTCTCGGCGGTCACGTGGACCGTGGAGATGAGCGGCCAGAGGAAGGTGGTCTTCGTCCGGGTGTCCGCCTCGTCCGGCTGCCACGGAAGGAACGTGCGCTGGATGCCGAGCACCTGGTCCCAGGGCTGGGCGGCGGTCTGGCCGGTCACGGCGACGGCGAACTGGTAGACACCGCTGTCCCCCAGGTCCAGCTTGTCGACCGGGACGGAGATGCTGAACCGCTCGCCGACGCCGGGCGCGAGCTTCGCGAACTTCTCCACGTACTTGCCGCCGACCTGGGTGCCGTCGGCACCCAGCGTGAACGAGGTCCGCTCGGCCGCGCTGTCGATCGCCGACCTGGTGTCCAGCTCGGGGCCGACGCGCAGGTCCACGCGGGAGCCGGTGACCGCCTGCTTGCCCTTGTTGGTCACGGTCCCGGTGACGGTGATCGTGTCGCCGTCCGTCGGGGCGCTGGGGCTGAGGGAGTCGAGGCTGACAGCGACCGTGGACGATCCCGAGACGGCCTTCGCCGCCGTCGGCGCGGCCGCGTCCGCCTGCGCCGCAGCGGGCGACTGGAACAGACCCGCCAGCAGGGGCGCCGCGGCCATCAGCGCCCCGGTGCGCCGCAGCCACCGGCGGGCAGGTGAGGCACTGGTCCCCTGGAAGTCTGCCGCCTCGGCCACGCGCTCGCCCGTCCCTCGTCGTCAGTGGTCGTCGGAATGTGCGTCCACGCATGGTAACGAGGTGCGCTGAGAGGAAGTGCCGCGGACCGGGTCACAAGATCGTGGATCACCGTCCGCGCGACCCCTATGTATGCCTATCCGAGGGAGCGCACACGAAGGTCTCAAGAGCTGCTCTTGTACGGGTATGCAGGGTGGTGTCCCGGCGCGGAGGCGGGCGGCGGCCCCACCGGTCCCTCCGCCCGGCGACGGCGGGCACCCGGGCCACGTACCCTTTTCTGTTGTGCCGAACGCCAACGAAGACACCTCCACTGCCCCCGGTCGACCGCGTCACGCGGCGGACCAGCCGCTGTCGGTGGTCCCCGTCGCCGACGACCTCGCCCGCCTGTTCCGGGCGGCCGGGTTCCGCCTCGCCCTGGTCGGCGGTTCGGTCCGGGACGCGCTGCTCGGCCGGCTCGGCAACGACCTCGACTTCACGACCGACGCGCGCCCTCAGGACGTCCTGAAGATCGTGCGGCCGTGGGCCGATGCCGTATGGGAGGTCGGGATCGCCTTCGGTACGGTCGGGGCCCAGAAGGACGGTTACCAGATCGAGGTCACCACCTACCGGTCCGAGGCCTACGACCGTTCCTCGCGCAAGCCCGAGGTCTCCTACGGCGACACCATCGAGGAAGACCTCGTCCGGCGCGACTTCACCGTGAACGCCATGGCTCTCGCTCTGCCGGAGAAGACGTTCATCGACCCGCACGGCGGGCTCGACGACCTCGCGGCCCGCGTGCTGCGCACCCCGGGCACCCCCGAGAGCTCGTTCTCCGACGATCCGCTGCGGATGATGAGGGCGGCACGGTTCGCCGCCCAGCTCGACTTCGAGGTCTCCCCCGATGTCGTCACCGCCATGACGGAGATGGCGGACCGGATCGACATCGTCTCCGCCGAGCGGGTGCGGGACGAGTTGAACAAGCTGATCCTCTCCGAACACCCGCGCAAGGGCCTGACGCTCCTCGTGGACACCGGGCTCGCGGACCGGGTGCTGCCCGAGCTGCCGGCCCTGAGGCTGGAGAGCGACGAGCACCACCGGCACAAGGACGTCTACGAACACACGCTGATCGTGCTGGAGCAGGCGATCGCGCTGGAGGAGGACGGCCCCGACCTGACGCTGCGCCTCGCCGCCCTCCTGCACGACATCGGCAAGCCCCGCACGCGGCGCTTCGAGTCGGACGGCCGGGTCTCGTTCCACCACCACGAGGTGGTCGGCGCGAAGATGACCAAGAAGCGGATGACCGGGCTCAAGTACTCCAACGAGCTGGTGAAGGACGTCTCGCGTCTGGTCGAACTCCACCTGCGTTTCCATGGCTACGGCACCGGCGACTGGACGGATTCGGCCGTGCGCCGGTACGTCCGGGACGCGGGCCCGCTGCTCGGCCGCCTGCACAAGCTCACCCGGTCCGACTGCACGACGCGCAACAAGCGCAGGGCGGCCGCTCTCTCGCATGCTTACGACGGCCTGGAGGAGCGCATTGTCCGCCTTCAGGAACAGGAGGAGCTGGATTCGATCCGCCCGGATCTCGACGGCAACCAGATCATGGAGGTGCTGGACGTCGGTCCCGGGCCGGCAGTCGGCAACGCGTACAAGTTCCTGCTGGAACTCCGTCTGGAGAACGGGCCCATGGAGCACGAGGCTGTGGTGACGGCTCTCAAGGAGTGGTGGTCCCAGCAGGGGTGACCCCCGGCGTTCGCGGGCGGGGTCATGTTTCACGTGAAACATGACCCCGCCCGCGAGGGTGGCACATCGGGACAGAATGGAGGGGCGTTGTTTCACGTGAAACAACGCCCCTCCTTGCTGTCTGCCCTACTTGTCCTTCAGGCAGAGCAGGAAGTTGTCGCCGTCGCCGGTCTCCGTGTACGTGTACTGGTAGTCCTTGGCTTTCGCGGTGCACTTGATGTCGGCAGACGACTGCGTGAAGCTGCCCTTGATCTTGGCCAGGACGGTGTACTGGGCCTTCGCGGAGCCGCAGTCCACGACCTCAAGGTCCGGGTCGGTGTCGCTGCTGTTGCCGCGGTGCATGCAGTCGCCCACGGAGGCGGTTTTCGCGTCGTCACGGCTGGCTATGTAGCCGCCGATGGCGAAACCGGCCACGATGACGACGATGATGATGCTTCGGATCAGCTTCCAGTTCTTGCGCTTCGGCTGCTGCGGCGGCACCGGCGAGTAGGGCGCGGCGGCCTGCTGCGGGAAGCCGGGCTGACCGGGGGCCTGCGGGTAGCCGGGCTGCTGAGGGAAGCCCTGCTGCGGAGGGTAGGGGGCCTGGCCGGGCACCTGGTCGTAGGGCTGCTGGCCCTGGGCGTACGGATTCTGGCCCTGAGGCGGCGGAGTAGTCACTTGGGGTCCCCCCGTGAACGGATGTGCGTGTGTCGCGGACACGTCGTTAGTAAGACGCACGTAAATTACCTGGCCGCTGAGACAGTGGGACGGCCTGTCAGCCCTCTGTGGCGTTGATGTGACACTTACCGCCGAGCAAACCGGGCCATAGCGGCAGCAACTGCCGCGTAGAGAAGCGAAATCGTAACCACGACGGTTACTGAGCGTCCGTCAGGCGGCAGCAGAAGGGCGGCCATGGCGGCAGCACCCACGAAAGCGACGTTGAACAGCACGTCGTAGAGGGAGAAGACCCGACCCCGGAAGCCGTCGTCCACCGCGAACTGCACGACCGTGTCCGTCGCGATCTTCGCGGCCTGGGTGACGAGTCCCAGCACGAACGCGGCAGCCAGCATGGGGACTTCGGCCAGCGTGATGCCGAGTACGAGCTCCAGGACGGCGCCCGCCGCGGCGCACAGGGCGATCCACCGCCCGGGACCCAGCCGCCGTACTCCCGAGGGGGTCACCAGAGCGGCGACGAAGAAGCCCGCGCCGGACAGGCCCAGCGCCAGGCCCAGCAGAGCGAGGCCTTGGTCCGTGCCGGACGACCACGCGTAGCGGCACAGCATGAGCAGCAGGACGGTCAGCGCCCCGTAGCAGAACCGCAGCACGGTCATGGACGCCAACGACACGGCGGCTTCCCGGCGTTGGGGGCCGGCGAGGTACCGGACACCCGCCGCGAGCCCGCGGGCGGTGCTCGCCAGCGCCGACCCCAACTCCGTTCGCAGGGAGGCCACGTCGGGTCCGAGGGAATCCCGGGCGATGCGCAGCGACACGAGGGCGCCGCAGAGGTACAGGGCGGCGCCGAGGACCACGACGGCGGCGTCCGAGTCCGAGACGACGAGCCGCACCAGGAACGCCAGACCGCCGCCCGCCGTGGCGGCGAGCGTACCGGCGGTGGGGGAGAGGGAGTTGGCGACGACCAGGCGGTCGCCGTCGACCACGTGCGGGAGCGCGGCGGAGAGTCCGGCCAGGACGAAGCGGTTGACCGCGGTGACGCACAGCGCGGACACGTAGAACAGCCAGGACGGCACGTCGCTCACCATCAGCACGGCGGTGACGGCTGCCATCGAGGCGCGCAGGAGATTGCCGTACAGGAGGACCTGACGGCGCCGCCAGCGGTCGAGCAGCACGCCGGCGAAGGGGCCGACGAGCGAGTACGGGAGCAGCAGGACCGCCATGGCGGAGGCGATCGAGGCCGCCGAGGTCTGCTTCTCGGGCGAGAAGACGACATAGGTGGCGAGCCCGACCTGGTAGACGCCGTCGGCGCCCTGGGACAGCAGTCGTACGGAGAGCAGGCGTCCGAACGCGCGGGAGGACATGAGGACCCGCAGGTCACGGAGGACGGCCATGGTCAACAGCCTCACATACGGGCTCGGACGCACGTGAAGGGTCCCCGGCGTGAACCGGGGACCCTTCACGTGGTGTCAAGCAGTCACGCAGCCGAGCGTCAGCGCTCGACCTCGCCCTTGATGAACTTCTCGACGTTGGCGTAGGCCTGGTCGTCGAAGTACTGGACCGGCGGCGACTTCATGAAGTAGCTCGACGCGGAGAGGATCGGGCCGCCGATGCCGCGGTCCTTGGCGATCTTCGCGGCGCGCAGGGCGTCGATGATGACACCCGCGGAGTTCGGGGAGTCCCAGACCTCGAGCTTGTACTCCAGGTTCAGCGGGACGTCGCCGAACGCGCGGCCCTCGAGGCGCACGTAGGCCCACTTGCGGTCGTCGAGCCACTGCACGTAGTCCGACGGACCGATGTGGACGTTCTTCTCGCCCAGGTCGCGGTCGGGGATCTGCGAGGTGACGGCCTGCGTCTTCGAGATCTTCTTCGACTCGAGGCGGTCGCGCTCCAGCATGTTCTTGAAGTCCATGTTGCCGCCGACGTTGAGCTGCATGGTGCGCTCAAGACGGACACCGCGGTCCTCGAACAGCTTCGCCATCACGCGGTGCGTGATGGTGGCGCCGACCTGCGACTTGATGTCGTCGCCGACGATCGGGACGCCCGCCTCGGTGAACTTGTCGGCCCACTCCTTGGTGCCGGCGATGAAGACCGGAAGGGCGTTGACGAAGGCGACCTTGGCGTCGATGGCGCACTGGGCGTAGAACTTCGCCGCGTCCTCGGAACCGACGGGCAGGTAGCAGATCAGAACGTCGACCTGCTTGTCCTTGAGGACCTGGACGACGTCGACCGGAGCCTCGGCGGACTCCTCGATGGTCATGCGGTAGTACTTGCCGAGACCGTCGAGCGTGTGACCACGCTGAACCGTGACGCCCTTGTTCGGGACGTCGCAGATCTTGATGGTGTTGTTCTCGCTCGCGCCGATGGCGTCGGAGAGGTCGAGGCCGACCTTCTTCGCGTCGACGTCGAACGCGGCGACGAACTCGACGTCACCGACGTGGTAGTCGCCGAACTGCACGTGCATCAGACCCGGGACCTTGGACGCCGGATCGGCATCCTTGTAGTACTCGACGCCCTGCACCAGCGATGCGGCGCAGTTGCCCACGCCGACGATGGCTACGCGAACCGAACCCATTCCGGTTGCTCCCTGTGTGTACTCGGTGAAGCCCTGACGGGACTTCACGTGGCGGTGTCCTCGGGCGTATCCGGCCGGGAAGGATCCCGGTGCCGGGGCAGGCCGCCCGTTGCTCCAGATGTGGTGTCCTGCTGAGCGGTGCCCCCGTTGGCGGACCCCAAGAGGTACCGCCCGGCCCGCTCGCTCTCGATGAGCTCGTTCAGCCAGCGCACTTCGCGCTCCACGGATTCCATGCCGTGGCGCTGGAGCTCAAGGGTGTAGTCGTCGAGGCGCTCCCGGGTGCGCGCCAAGGAGGAGCGCATCTTCTCCAGGCGCTCCTCCAGCCGGCTGCGGCGGCCCTCCAGTACGCGCATGCGTACATCGCGCGACGTCTGCCCGAAGAAGGCGAAACGAGCGGCGAAGTGTTCGTCCTCGTACGCGTCCGGGCCCGTCTGCGAGAGCAGTTCCTCGAAGTGTTCCTTACCTTCCGCCGTCAACCGGTAGACGATTTTGGCGCGACGCCCCGCAAGCGGAGCGGACAGGGCGTCCTCGTGGGTGTTCCCGGGTTCCTCGATCAACCAGCCGTTGGTGACCAGCGTCTTGAGGCAGGGATAGAGCGTCCCGTAGCTGAAGGCACGGAACACACCCAGCGACGTATTGAGTCGTTTGCGCAGCTCGTAGCCGTGCATCGGGGATTCGCGGAGCAGACCGAGGACGGCGAACTCAAGGATTCCGGAACGCCGGCTCATGGTCGCCTCCTCTCTGCCGCGAACGTGCCCCGAAGGGCCTTATGCCGTGCTGATGTATCGACTCGATACATCAGCACGATAGAACGGCGACCCGGTTGCGACAAGAGGGAAAACGGTGAACGGCGTCACATCACCGATTCGTAGGAAGCAAGTTGCCCTATTTGGGGTGAACTTAAGGACTAGGAGGGTTTTGACGGTGCGTAGTCTGTGCGCCATGCAGACCGCCGGGAACCGAGTGACTCCTGGACACGTCCTGGTCCTCGGTGCGGTACGGGTGAATACGAGCACGACCGAATCCGTACTTCGGGGGGACCGGAAACCAGCCGCCGTTTCCAGGCGCGCACGGGTGCGCCTGCCCGAGGAGTAAATCGTTCGATGAGCGAGCACCGTCGCAAACCGCCGCAGCCGCAGGGAGGCGGACGTGCCGCGGCCCGACGCGGCCAGTCCGGTGCGTCGTCCTCCGGTCGCCGTGCGGCGCCACGAGGCGCCAGCGGATCTCCGTCCGACCCCTATGGGACGGGTTCCCAGGAGTCGGGCTCCTTCGAGCCCCAGGACGACGCACGCCCCTACGAGGGTCGCGCCGCGGCCCGACGGGCGCAGCGCACCGGGAGCAGCCGACGCAGAGGGGCGGACAACGGCCCCGACAGGCGCGGCGATCCGAGTGGCTCGGGGCCCGGTCGCGGCCGTGGTCGTGCGGCCGCCCCGGGCAAGAAGCGGTTGATCGACTACCCGCGGGCCGGCAAGTACGGCGCCGCTCGCTGGGTGCCGTCGTGGAAGCTGGTCACGGGTCTGTTCATCGGCTTCATGGGAAGCATGGTGGCGATCGCCGGCGTCGGGTACGCGTTGGTGAGCGTGCCCGAGGTCGCCAAGACGGCCCAGGCGCAGAACAACGTCTTCTACTGGGCGGACGGCACCGAGATGGTGTCGACCGGTGGTGAGACGAACCGTCAGATCATCAACTACGACCAGATCCCCAAGGCGATGCGGTACGCCGTCATCTCGCAGGAGAACAAGACCTTCGAGACCGACAGCGGCATCGACCCGAAGGGCATCGCGCGCGCCCTCTTCAACATGGCGCGCGGTGGCGAGACCCAGGGTGGTTCCACCATCACCCAGCAGTACGTCAAGAACGCGATGCTGGACGACCAGTCGCAGACCATCTCCCGCAAGTTCAAGGAGATCTTCGTCTCGATCAAGGTGGGCGCCACGGTCCCCAAGGACCAGATCATGGCGGGCTACCTGAACTCGGCCTACTACGGGCGGAGCGCGTACGGCATCCAGGCGGCGGCGCGGGCGTACTTCAACAAGGACGCCATAGACCTGAACCCGGGCGAGTGCGCGTTCCTGTCGGCGATGCTCAAGGGCGCCACCTACTACGACCCGGCGGGTGCCGTCTCGCTCGACACTTCGGCCACCGCGCTTGCCAACCAGAAGCGGGCCCTGGCCCAGATGCAGGACACCCTGGACAAGGAGGTCGAGTACGGCCACCTGTCCGCGACGGAGCGTGCCAAGTACACGAAGCTCCCCAAGTGGCAGAACCCGCGCTCGAACTCGGACCTGCGGGGGCAGGTCGGCTACCTCGTCGACCTGGCCAAGGCGTACGTGGTCAACAACACGAAGATCAGCGCCAACGACTTCCAGCAGGGCGGCTACTCGGTCTACACGACCTTCGACAAGAAGAAGGTCAACGCGCTCGCCGCGTCGGTGCAGAAGGTCGAGAAGGCCAACATCGATCCCAAGAAGCGCCCGGACACCGACAAGTACGTCCAGTTCGGCGGTGCCTCGGTGGACCCGAAGACCGGTGCCATCAAGGCCATCTACGGCGGCGACGACGCCACCAAGCACTTCACCGACAACGCCGACCAGACCGGCGCCCAGGTGGGTTCGACCTTCAAGCCCTTCGTTCTCGCGGCCGCGATGGAGTGGGGTGTGCGGGATCCGGACGGTACCCCGAACCAGTCGCAGGACGAACGCACCATCGCGTCGTCCAAGAGTCTGTACAGCGGCAAGAACAAGACCAAGATCAAGAACTACGACGGGACCGTCTGGACGGACAAGGACGGCAAGGAGTGGCTCCAGACCAACGACGGCAGTGAGAACGTCGGTACCGCGCCGGACTACAAGATCAGCCTGCGTGAGGCCATGCGACTGTCCGTCAACTCCGCCTATGTGCAGCTCGGCATGGACGTCGGCCTGGACAAGGTGAAGCAGTCGGCGCTCTCCGCGGGCATCCTGGAAGGCAGCCTGGCGAGTTCCGCGTTCCCCTCGTTCTCCATCGGTACGTCCGACCCGAGTGCGATCCGTATGGCGGGCGCGTACGCCACGTTCGCCGCGAGCGGCAAGCAGAACGACCCGTACTCGGTCACCAAGGTGACCAGCAAGGACGGGACGGTCTTCACCCACAAGGCCAATACCAAGGACGCGTACAGCTCCGCCGTCGCCGACAACGTCACCGACGTGCTGCGCACCGTCGTCGACAAGGGCACCGGTACCTCGGCGAAGCTCACGGGCCGTGAGGTGGCGGGCAAGACGGGTACCACGGACGGCAACAAGTCCGCCTGGTTCGTCGGGTACACGCCGCAGCTGTCGACGTCGATCGGCATGTTCCGCATGGACGACAACGAGTCCAACAAGAACCGCACGTTCCTCCAGATGTACGGAACGGGCAACCAGAAGAAGATCCACGGTGCTTCGTTCCCGGCCGAGATCTGGCACGACTACATGGAGACCGCGCTGAAGGGCTCTCCGGTGGAGAAGTTCCCGACGCCCGAGCCCATCGGCAAGACGCTCAACGACACCCCGAGCCCGACGCCGACCCCGACGCCGAGCGAGACCGTGTCGGCCACCCCGACGCCGACCACCCCGACGCCCACCATGACGACGACCAGCCCCACGCCCACCGAGAGCACGAGCTGCGGCGTCTTCGACTGGAACTGCGGTGACGACGACGGTGGCACGGACACGGGCGGCACGACCGACGGCGGCGCCTCGTCGACACCGTCGGCCACCGAGTCGACCGGAAGCGGCAGCACCAGAGGTAATGAGAACGGCAACATCTTCGGAGGCAACGGGTAGCCCGCAGGGCGTCCCACGAGGCTGTTTCACGTGAAACGAGGGCCGTCGCACCCACCAGGTGCGGCGGCCCTCGGCGTATTCCCAGGCGGGTACGGCAGGATGTGCGCCATGCCCAGTGCAGATGCGACGCAAGCGAACGTGCGTGAGCCGGAGCCGGTGCCACCGACCAGGGAGGACCGGGTCGCCGAGAACGGCAGTGAGCTGATCGGCGGCCCCCTGGGGCGGCGAGCCCTGTTCGGGACGTCCTGGTGGACACCGGTACGGGTGGTCGCACTGGTGGCGATCGGCATGTTCGCCCTCGGCCTGGTCCAGAAGGCACCGTGCTTCGACGGCGGCTGGTTCTTCGGCGCGAGCTCGCAGTACACGCACGCCTGCTACTCGGACATCCCGCACCTCTACCAGGGACGCGGCTTCGCCGACGGGCTCGTGCCCTACTTCGACAAGCTCAACGGCGACATGGACTACCTCGAATACCCGGTGCTGACCGGGCTGTTCATGGAGGTGGCCGCCTGGCTGACACCCGGTACGGGCAGCATCCAGGGCCAGGAGCAGTGGTACTGGGTGGTCAACGCCGGGATGCTGATGGTGTGCGCCGCCGTCATCGCCGTGTGCGTCACCCGCAACCACGCCCGTCGCCCCTGGGACGGTCTGCTGGTCGCCCTGGCGCCGGCGTTCGCGCTCACCGCCACGATCAACTGGGACCTCCTCGCGGTGGCGCTCACCGCGGCCGCGATGCTCATGTGGTCCCGCGGCCGGGCGCTCGCGTTCGGCATCCTGCTGGGGCTGGCCACCGCCGCCAAGCTCTACCCCTTCCTGCTGCTCGGCCCCCTGCTCGTCCTGTGCTGGCGGGCAGGCAAGTGGCGGCAGTTCGGGACGGCGCTGCTGGGCGCGGTGATCGCCTGGCTCGTGGTGAACCTGCCGGTGATGTACTTCGCCTTCGACGGCTGGTCGAAGTTCTACACGTTCAGTCAGGAGCGCGGCGTCGACTTCGGTTCCTTCTGGCTGGTCCTGGCGCAGAACTCCAGCGACCCGCTCAGCACCAGCACCGTCAACACGCTTGCGGCCCTGCTGATGGTGCTGTGCTGCGGCGGTATCGCCGCCCTCGCGCTGACCGCGCAGCGCCGGCCCCGCTTCGCCCAACTGGCGTTCCTGATCGTGGCCGCCTTCATCCTCACCAACAAGGTCTACTCGCCGCAGTACGTCCTGTGGCTGGTGCCGCTCGCGGTCCTGGCCCGTCCCAAGTGGCGTGACTTCCTCATCTGGCAGGCCTGCGAGGTGGCGTACTTCCTGGGCATCTGGATGTACCTCGCCTACACGACCAGCGGAGACGCCCACAAGGGTCTGCCCACCGGCGGCTACCACTGGGCGATCGGCCTGCACCTGCTGGGCACGCTCTACCTGTGCGCCATGGTCGTGCGCGACATCCTCATGCCGGAGCGGGACGTCGTCCGCAGGTCCGGCGACGACGATCCCTCGGGCGGAGTGCTCGACCACGCCGAGGACGTTTTCGTCTTCGGCCCCGCGGCCCGTCCGCCGCGGCACGCGGCACAGGACGACGAGGCGCCACAGGTGGAGTGGGGTGCTTCGCCCACCGAGGGGCGTTCGCTCTGAGCGAACAGTCCCTCCGGCGGGCCTGCTCGGGGGCGGTTCAGGGGCCGTTCGGGTGTGTGCCCGACGGGCCCGGGACTCCCCGTTCACCCAAAAGGCCGTACACGGATCCGTGTACGGCCTTTCGCGGCTCCAACCGCCCCTCAGCACTCCCCAGAGCTTCACGCGCCTCAGCGGCCCCTCCAGGGGCGCTCAACGCTCTCCCGGGACAGGCTCAGCGGTCGACGATGCGGTCGAACTGGGTGGTGGTGTGCCGCAGATGGGCCACCAGCTCCTCTCCGACCCGCGGCTCGGACGCCTCGGCGGGCACGAAGAGGATCGAGACCTGCATGTGCGGCGGCTCCGCGAACCACCGCTGCTTGCCGTCCCACACGTACGGGGCGAGGTTGCGGTTCACCGTGGCCAGGCCGGCACGGGCGACGCCCTTCGCACGCGGCATGACCCCGTGCAGCGCCTTCGGCGCCTCCAGGCCCACTCCGTGCGACGTACCGCCCGCCACGACCACGAGGTAGCCGTCGGAGGCCACCTTCTGCTGCCGGTAGCCGAACCGCTCGCCCTTGGTCACCCGCGTGACGTCCAGCACCGCACCGCGGTACTCGGTCGCCTCGTGGTCGCCCAGCCACAGCCGCGTGCCGATCCGGGCCCGGAACTTGGTCTGCGGGAACTGCTGCTGGAGCCGCGCCAGTTCCTCCGCCTTGAGGTGGCTGACGAACATGGTGTGCAGCGGCAGCCGGGCAGCGCGCAGCCGGTCCATCCAGCCGATGACCTCCTCGACGGCGTCCGAGCCGTCGGTGCGGTCCAGCGGCAGGTGGATGGCGAAGCCCTCCAGCCGGATGTTCTCGATGGCGGAGTGGAGCTGCGGCAGGTCCTGCTCGCTCACGCCGTGCCGCTTCATCGACGACATCACCTCGATGACCACGCGCGCGCCCACGAGCCCGTACACGCCGTCGATCGAGGAGACGGAGCGGATGACCCGGTCCGGCAGCGGCACGGGCTCCTCGCCGCGCCGGTACGGCGTCAGCACGAGGAGGTCCCCGCCGAACCAGTCCTTGATGCGGGCGGCCTCGTACGTCGTGCCGACGGCGAGGACGTCGGAGCCCAGACGGGTGGCCTCCTCGGCCAGCCGCTCGTGTCCGAAGCCGTAGCCGTTGCCCTTGCAGACCGGCACGAGGCCCGGGAACTGTTCCTGCACGTGCTTGTGGTGCGCACGCCAGCGCGCGGTGTCGACGTAGAGCGTGAGCGCCATGGCCGGACCTGGACCTTTCTCGTGGGCGGCGATGTGGGGCAGAGCTATGGAAGCAGAGAACGCGAGGTCAGCGACGCGACATGTAGATGTCGAGCGCCTTGTGGAGCAGCTTGTTCAGCGGGAAGTCCCACTCCCCGAGGTACTCGGCGGCCTCGCCGCCGGTACCGACCTTGAACTGGATCAGACCGAAGAGGTGGTCCGTCTCGTCCAGCGAGTCGGAGATGCCGCGCAGGTCGTAGACGGTCGCCCCGAGCGCGTAGGCGTCGCGCAGCATGCGCCACTGCATCGCGTTCGACGGGCGGAACTCGCGGCCGATGTTGTCGGAGGCGCCGTAGGAGTACCAGACGTGGCCGCCGACGATCAGCATGGTCGCCGCGGCGAGATTGACCCCGTTGTGCCGGGCGAAGTACAGCCGCATGCGGTTGGGGTCCTCGCTGTTGAGGGCGCTCCACATGCGCTGGAAGTACGACAGGGGGCGCGGCCGGAAGTGGTCGCGCACGGCGGTGATCTCGTACAGCCGCTGCCATTCCTCCAGGTCGTAGTAGCCGCCCTGGACCACCTCGACGCCGGCCTTCTCGGCCTTCTTGATGTTGCGGCGCCAGAGCTGGTTGAAGTTCTTGTGGACCTCTTCGAGGGACCGGTTCGCGAGCGGCACCTGGTAGACGTACCGGGGCTGCACGTCGCCGAAACCGGCTCCCCCGTCCTCGCCCTGCTGCCAGCCCATGCGGCGCAGCTTGTCGGACACCTCGAAGGCACGCGGCTCGATGAAGTCGGCCTCGACGTCCCGCAGGCGCTTCACGTCCGGGTCCTGGATGCCGCGCTTGATCGACGCGGCCTCCCAGCGCCGGATGATCACCGGCGGGCCCATCTTCACCGAGAACGCGCCCTGCTGCTTGAGGTGCGCCAGCATCGGCTGGAGCCAGTCGTCCAGGTTCGGGGCGAACCAGTTGATGACCGGGCCCTCGGGCAGGTAGGCGAGGTAGCGCTTGATCTTGGGGAGCTGCCGGTAGAGCACCAGGCCGACACCGACGAGCTGACCCGCCTTGTCGAACCAGCCGAGACTCTCGGAGCGCCACTCCGCCTTGACGTCCGCCCACGCGGGGACCTGCATGTGGCTAGCCGCGGGCAGGCTCTGGACGAATGCCAGATGCTGCTCACGGCTGATGGTCCTCAGGGTCAGACTCATTCCGGGCGCTCCTCGGGCTGGTGTGTCCCCTTGGTACAGGGGTCCGGCTCTCGCGCCGAAGCCTACTGCGCCCGCTGAGTGCCCCGACTGGCCGTACGGGACCTGCGCCCCGGCCGGGGTCCGGCCGGGGCGGTCCGCCGTGGTGCCGAGGGGGTACGGCCCCCGGTCCGGGGGCCCTCGGCCCGGTGCGTCAGCCCACGACGCCGCCGAAGAGGCCGCCCTGCGCCATGCCGAGCAGGAAGCCGACGCCCGACGACGCCATCCCCACGACCAGGGCGAACCGCTGCCGCGTCGTCACGGAGATCCACTGGCCGTAGGCGCCGGTGAGGATGCCCACCAGGCCGGCCCAGGAGCTGAGCAGGTGGAGGTTGTGGAACATCCCGGCGACGAAGGCCAGCACGCCCAGCACCGCCGTGACCCACAGCAGGGTCTCCTGGACGGGGTGGGGCCTGCCGTCCGTGGCGAACAGACCGCCGGTGGGATGCGCGTTGGGCCGGCCACCCGTGGTCGCCGTGTTGGGCCGCAATACATGTGCCATGGGCACCTCCTGCGAAGGGCGGCGCACTGTAGCGCCGAACACACCCGATGTGTCCAGATTGACCTCATACGCGGTCGGATTTCAACCGGAAGCACGGGTGCAGGTACTCTGTACCCTCTGCACCGGTGTCTGCCCAGGCTGAGCCAGGGAATCCCGCCCGACGACCTCCAACGGTCAGTGGCGGCCGATACCGTTGCGTACGCATCACGACCCTCCTGCCACGGAACGACCGTGGCCGCTGAGTCCAGAGGAGGTGGGTTCCACATGCGTCACTACGAGGTGATGGTCATCCTCGACCCCGATCTCGAGGAGCGTTCGGTCTCCCCGCTGATCGAGAACTTCCTTTCTGTCGTCCGAGATGGCGGCGGAAAGGTCGAGAAGGTCGACACCTGGGGCCGTCGTCGGCTCGCTTACGAGATCAAGAAGAAGCCCGAGGGCATCTACTCGGTCATCGATCTGCAGGCCCAGCCTGCGATCGTCAAGGAGCTCGACCGCCAGATGAACCTGAACGAGTCGGTCCTCCGGACCAAGGTCCTCCGCCCCGAGAACCACTGAGCTCTCCAGCTCAGCAAGTCTCGGGCAACGAGTAGCAGCACAAGCAGCCAGCAGCAAACCCGCCGAGAGGTTCCCCATGGCAGGCGAGACCGTCATCACGGTCGTCGGCAATCTTGTCGACGACCCCGAGCTGCGCTTCACCCCTTCCGGTGCGGCGGTCGCGAAGTTCCGTGTCGCGTCCACCCCGCGCACCTTCGACCGGCAGACGAACGAGTGGAAGGACGGCGAGAGCCTGTTCCTCACCTGCTCGGTCTGGCGGCAGGCGGCGGAGAACGTCGCCGAGTCGCTCCAGCGTGGCATGCGCGTCATGGTGCAGGGCCGACTGAAGCAGCGGTCCTACGAGGACCGTGAGGGCGTCAAGCGCACGGTCTACGAGCTGGACGTCGACGAGGTCGGAGCCAGCCTGCGCAACGCGACCGCCAAGGTCACCAAGACCACCGGCCGTGGTGGCCAGGGTGGTTACGGCGGCGGCCAGGGCGGTGGCGGTGGCCAGGGTGGCGGCGGCTGGGGCGGTGGCTCCGGCGGCGGCCAGCAGGGCGGCGGCGGTGCTCCTGCCGACGACCCCTGGGCGACCAGTGCTCCCGCCGGCGGCCAGCAGGGCGGCGGCGGTGGCGGCGGCTGGGGTGGAAACTCCGGCGGCGGCAACGGCGGCGGTGGCGGCTACTCGGACGAGCCCCCCTTCTAGGCCCTCGGGCCAAGGGGTGGGTCGTACCTCAACTTCTTGATCACACAGGAGATACACCATGGCGAAGCCGCCTGTGCGCAAGCCGAAGAAGAAGGTCTGCGCTTTCTGCAAGGACAAGGTCCAGTACGTGGACTACAAGGACACGAACATGCTGCGGAAGTTCATTTCCGACCGCGGCAAGATCCGTGCCCGCCGGGTGACCGGCAACTGCACGCAGCACCAGCGCGACGTCGCCACGGCCGTGAAGAACAGCCGTGAGATGGCGCTGCTGCCCTACACGTCCACCGCGCGATAAGGGAAGGGTGACCGACAAATGAAGATCATCCTCACCCACGAGGTCTCTGGCCTCGGTGCCGCCGGCGATGTCGTCGACGTCAAGGACGGTTACGCTCGCAACTACCTGATCCCGCGGAAGTTCGCTATCCGCTGGACCAAGGGTGGCGAGAAGGACGTCGCGCAGATCCGTCGTGCGCGCAAGATCCACGAGATCCAGACGATCGAGCAGGCCAACGCCATCAAGGCGCAGCTTGAGGGCGTCAAGGTCCGTCTGTCCGTGCGCTCCGGCGACGCCGGTCGTCTCTTCGGTTCCGTCACCCCGGCTGACGTCGCTTCGGCGATCAAGCAGTCCGGTGGCCCCGAGGTCGACAAGCGTCGGATCGAGCTCACGTCGCCGATCAAGACCCTGGGCGCCCACGAGACGTCCGTGCGTCTGCACCCCGAGGTTGCCGCGAAGGTCAGCATCGAGGTCGTTGCTGCCTGATCGCAGCGCTCGGCACATCTGAGGGAGGGCCGCACTCTTCGGGGTGCGGCCCTTCTCCTTGTCTGCGTCTCCTCGGGGTATCTCACCTGGGGCCGGAAGGCCGACGGCTGGTGTTTCACGTGAAACGACCATGTTTCACGTGAAACGGCGGCCCGTGCCCGGAGCGTTGGCGCGAGAGGCTGCGTCAGCGCGTCGCGCCCGTCACGATCCAACGTCCCGATCGGGAGCGCAGCCACAGGGTCAGCATGCGGACCAGCATCATCAGCACCATGGCGGCCCACAGGGCCGTCAGCCCGCCCCCGAACGTGGGGACGAGCAGGGCCACCGGGGTGAACACGGCCAGCGTGACCACCATCGCGCCGGCCAGGTAGGGCCCGTCGCCCGCTCCCATCAGAACGCCGTCCAGGACGAAGACGACGCCGCTGATCGGCTGGCTCGCCGCCACCAGAACGAGGGCCGGCAGCGCGGCGTCCTTCACCGTGGCGTCACTGGTGAACAGGGGCAGGAAGAGCGGCCTGGCCGCGAGCACGAGCAGGCCGAGGACCAAGCCCACGGCGACGCCCCACTGCACCATGCGGCGGCAAGCCTCACGGGCACCCGGGGCGTCGTCGGCCCCCAGGTAGCGCCCGATGATCGCTTGCCCGGCGATCGCGATGGCGTCCAGGGCGAAGGCGAGCAGGCTCCAGACGGACAGCACGATCTGGTGGGCGGCGATGTCGGAGTCACCGAGCCGGGCGGCGACCGCTGTGGCGATCAGCAGGATCGCGCGCAGCGACAGGGTCCGGACGAGCAACGGAACGCCTGCCTGCGCCGAGGCCCGGATACCGGCGATGTCCGGCCGCAGCGAGGCACCGTGCCGACGGGCGCCCCGGACGACCACGACGAGGTAGACGGCGGCCATGCCGTACTGTGCGACGACCGTGCCCCAGGCGGAACCGGCGATGCCGAGGCCGGCGCCGTAGACGAGGGCCGCGTTGAGCGCGCCGTTGGCGACGAAGCCCGCGACCGCCACGTACAGGGGTGTCCTGGTGTTCTGGAGTCCGCGCAGCACACCGGTGGCGGCGAGCACGACGAGCATGGCCGGGATACCGAGGGAAGAGATGCGCAGATAGGTGGTCGCGTAGGGGGCCGCGGTGTCGGAGGCGCCGAAGAGGCTCACGAGGGCCGGTGCCGTGGGCAGGGCGACGGCGATGACGACGGCACCGATGAGCAGCGCGAGCCAGACACCGTCCATGCCCTGGCGGATCGCTCCGGGGAGATCGGCGGCGCCGACGCGGCGTGCCACGGCCGCGGTGGTCGCGTAGGCGAGGAAGACGAAGACACTGACGGTGGTGGTCAGAAGCGCCGAGGCGACGCCGAGTCCGGCCAGTTGTGCCGTGCCGAGATGACCGACGATCGCGCTGTCGGCCATCACGAACAAGGGCTCGGCGACCAGCGCGCCGAAGGCCGGTACGGCCAGGGAGACGATCTCTCGATCGTGACGTCGTCCGCTGTCACGACGGCGCGCGGGGGCCTCTGTCATGAGCACCAATCTAATCGTCCACAGGTAAGAATCACAAGCCTGTACTGACCCTTACTGCGCCCTGGTGGGCCTTCCCCTTCGCGCACTGTTCGAGTCGATCTTGCTCCGACCGGGAAAGTTTTTCTCCTGCACAGCCGGTGGACGATAAAAGCGCAGGTCGGAATGGTTACGCTGCGAGAGAAGAGGGCTTGTTCACAGGACTGTCCACCGGGTCGTGCACAGGTTTCGCCGAGTTCTCCACAGCATCGGGCCCGTCGTCCACATGGCCTGTGGATAACCAGATTGGCTGACGCTCCCGGGCGGCCTACCGTGGTCCCGCACCCGCTCCGTCCACTGGCTTGGAAACCGTCACAAAACGACGCGCCCGAACCGGAGCCGGGCCCGTCGTTTTGTCAGTGCCGTGCCGTAGAAAAGACGGGCACGGCGAGGTCCGCTCGGCGGACGGGAGGAGGCCGCTCGGTGAGTATTTCCGAGCCCTTGGACGACCCGTGGGCCGACAGCGGTCCAAGTGATCGTCTGCCGGCCTCCCGGCGTCGCGGTGACGGCGGCCGGGGCCGCGACGACCAGCACGACCGCGGCCAGGACGGCGGCAACTGGGACAGCGGCGGCACCGCCTTCGAGCGGGTGCCACCGCAGGACCTCGACGCCGAGCAGTCCGTGCTCGGCGGCATGCTCCTGTCCAAGGACGCCATCGCCGACGTCGTGGAGATCATCAAGGGCCACGACTTCTACAAGCCGGCCCATGAGACGGTCTTCCAGGCGATCCTGGACGTCTACGCCAAGGGCGAGCCGGCCGACCCCATCACCATCGGCGCCGAGCTGACCAAGCGCGGCGAGATCAACAAGGTGGGCGGCGCATCGTATCTGCACACGCTCGTGCAGATGGTGCCCACCGCGGCGAACGCGGCGTACTACGCCGAGATCGTCCACGAACGGGCCGTGCTGCGCCGCCTGGTCGAGGCGGGTACGCGCATCACGCAGATGGGATACGCGGCCGACGACGACGTCGACGAGATCGTCAACAGGGCCCAGGCCGAGATCTACGCGGTCACCGAGCAGCGCACCAGTGAGGACTACCTCCCCCTCGGCGACATCATGGAAGGCGCCCTCGACGAGATCGAGGCGATCGGGTCGCGCAGTGGAGAGATGACCGGCGTGCCCACCGGGTTCACCGACTTCGACTCACTGACCAACGGCCTGCACCCCGGCCAGATGGTCGTCATCGCCGCACGTCCCGCGATGGGCAAGTCGACGCTCGCCCTGGACTTCGCCCGTGCCGCGTCCATCAAGCACAACCTGCCGAGCGTCATCTTCTCCCTGGAAATGGGGCGCAACGAGATCGCCATGCGCCTGCTGTCCGCCGAGGCGCGGGTGGCCCTGCACCACATGCGGTCGGGCACGATGACCGACGAGGACTGGACGCGACTGGCCCGGCGCATGCCGGACGTCTCGGCCGCGCCGCTCTACATCGACGACTCCCCCAACCTGTCGATGATGGAGATCCGCGCCAAGTGCCGCCGGCTCAAGCAGCGCAACGACCTCAGACTGGTCGTCATCGACTACCTCCAGCTGATGCAGTCCGGCGGTTCCAAGCGCGCCGAGAGCCGCCAGCAGGAGGTCTCGGACATGTCCCGCAATCTCAAGCTGCTGGCCAAGGAGCTGGAGGTGCCGGTGATCGCGCTCTCCCAGCTGAACCGTGGCCCCGAGCAGCGCACCGACAAGAAGCCCATGGTGTCCGACCTGCGAGAGTCGGGCTCCATCGAACAGGACGCCGACATGGTCATCCTGCTGCACCGCGAGGACGCCTACGAGAAGGAGTCCCCCCGCGCGGGCGAGGCGGACCTGATCGTGGCCAAGCACCGTAACGGCCCGACGGCCACGATCACGGTCGCCTTCCAGGGCCACTACTCGCGCTTCGTGGACATGGCCGGGGCCTGAGCGGGCTTTTGTAGGATCCGCGCTTCGCTGTCAAAATCCGCGCCCAAGTGTCAAGCCAGTGTCGAATTTGACATGATCCGAGGACGTGCAGGTCAGAAGCATCACTGCGGGTCAGGACGTTGGTGACGGCGCATAGTGGTGGGCAAGATCGGTGGCGAGGTCGCGAAGGTGAGTCCTGGCTTCGGTGGGGCTGTGCACTGTGATGGCGCTCCCGAACGGCAGTAGTGCTCGCACGTCCTCCAGATGCAGGAAGCGGATTGTTACCTTGCGGCCGGTGGCGGATTCTTCGTGGTCGTCCGGGACGAGTCGTAGGCCAAAGATCCGTTGTGCTCGCTCGATCTGGGTCTGGTCGATGGTGGCGCTGACCTCTATCGCGTGGTTGCGTTCCCACTGGTCAATGAGTGCTGCAGCGACGGTGGCCAGGGTCTGGTTCTCGCGGATCCGTCGTGGCTGGTCGACTTCTTTCCACGTCGTGATCCGTTCGAGTCGGTACATCCGTGGTACTCGGGTGCAGTCGGCGACGAGGTACCAGCTGCCGGCCTTGGCAAGCAGCCCGTAGGGATCCACGACCAGGTCGCGGGGGCATGGCTCGCGTGGGCTGTCGTACTCGATCCGTAGCTGGCGACCGCGCCGCATCGGGCCGATCAGCGAAGCCGGGGTCGTGCCGGAAGTACGGGCCTGGAGCCAGGGACGGCTGTCCACGTGCACTACGTCGGTGAGTGGCAGGAGCTCATCAACTCGACGTGGCTGTGCAGCGGCGACCTTGGAGAGCGCGCGCTGGCTTTCGACCGATGGGTCGAGCTCCGCACGTTGCTTATCGTCCAGCCCGGTGAGCGACAGATGATCACGCTCGCCGGGTGTGAGTCGCGTGAGGTCGAGCCCGGACGACCCGGGCAGCATGGTCACGCCTCCGAGGCGGCCCCGTTGCGCGGTCACCGACAGACCGGCGTCGCGGAGCCAGTTCAGGTCCCGGGTGATGGTTCGAAGGGACACCCCCAGCGCGGAGGCAAGTTCCTGTGTGGTCACGGCATTCCTCGATGCCAGGAGCAGCATCAGGGAGAAGAAGCGGTCTGGGGTCACGCGCCAAGTTTTTCAGGAATTGCGACATGATGCGGCGCATATCCCGGTCAGGCTGGCGGATGCGTACCCACGACCTGCGAGAAGGAAGAACCATGACCACATCCGTCGTGTCCATCGTCTACGTGAACGACGCTCCCGCCGCAGCGCGTTTCTACGGAGACCTCCTCGGCATGAGCCCCTCGTTCGAGACTCCGGGATACATCACCTACGACCTCGGGCCAGGCGCTGACCTTGCTGTGTGGTCCGGCCAGTTCGAGGATCTGTCAGCGGACGTCCCGCGTACCAGTGAGGTGTGTCTGGCCATCGACAGTGGGGCCGACGAGGTCAACGCGATCTTCAAGCAGTGGCAGTCCAAGGGCGTCACGATCCTGCAGGAGCCTCATGATGCGGGGTTCGGGCAGACCTTCCTCGCAGCCGATCCTGACGGGAACCGTATCCGCGTCGCACCGAGGGACTGACAGGCCGCAAAGCGGCAGGCGCGCACGATAGGTGTCGCGCCTGCCGTCGTCTGACGTAGAGAGGACGACGAGTGCCCCACGCGAATGCGCCCCTGAGCGTCGAGGGCCGTAGGCGGCTCGCGGTGAAGCCGAACTCGACTTCGTGGACCTCGGCAGCGGTGACAACCGTCCCGAGCACCGAGACCTCCAAACCGAGCAAGAGCTCCATGCCCTCCTCGGATCCATACTCGACTGGATCGTCCTCGGCGCGAACGGCTGCCCACGAGGATTGGACATGATCGCGCGGACAGATGTCGACGACAACTGACGCGGACTAGAAGGAAACCCCAGCTCAACGCTCCGCCATTCGACACTCAATCGCGGAACCTACATCAGCGCCTCGTCTCGTACCGGTTCAGGACCACGCCGCCCGGCAGCGGCCGCGTCTCCACCAGGTTCAGGTCCACCCAGCCGTCGAGCGTTGTGAAGAACGGTGTGCCGCCGCCCACCAGGACCGGGTGGGAGGCGATCACGTACTCGTCGATCAGCCCGGCGCGCATGGCCGCCCCGGCGAGCGCTGCGCCGCCGATGTTCATGGGGCCGCCGTCCTCCTCCTTGAGCCGGGTGATCTCGGCGATCGCGTCGCCGCTGACCAGGCGGGTGTTCCAGTCGACCTTGTCGATCGTGGAGGAGAACACCACCTTCGGCGTGTCCCGCCAGTTCCGCGCGAACTCGATCTGCGCCGGAGTGGCGCCCGGCTGCCGGTCGCCGGTCGGCCAGTAGGAGCTCATCGCCTCCCACAGCTTGCGCCCGTACAGCACCAGGCTGCTCGCCCGCTCGTGGTCGAGCCAGTGCTGGAACAACTCGTCGCTCGGCGGTCCGCCCCAGCCGATGTCGTCACCGGCCGCGGCGATGTAGCCGTCCAGAGTCAGGTTCATGCCGTAGATCAGTTTCCGCATCGCCCAGCCTTCCGTCCGTGGGTGTCCGGCGTACCGACCGGTGCGGTGCGGGAAACTCATCCGTGCGCCGCCGGGGCCGCCGGCAGTCATCGTGTTCGGGGATCAGCGCGTGTACTCGGCGGCGAGATCCTACTGGGCGGCCGGGCCGGGCCGGGCCGGGCCGGGCCGGTCCCGCCCCGCGCCGCGGGGCATCCGTGCTGAGACGATCCCGGCATGACCGAGATCGTTCTGATGTCCGACCCGAAGGTCGCGGCCGTTCCCGTGCGGGAGTGCGGTGAGCGGCTCGTGGACGTGCGGCGTGGCGGTGCGCTGTTCGTCGACGAGCGGAAGGGGCCGGACTCCGCGGGCGCCTTCGCCCACCTGCGGGAAGGCGTGCTGAACCGGCTGCTCGCGGCCCAGGAACAACTGCCCGGGGGAACAAGGCTGTTGTTCGTCGAGGGATACCGTCCGCCGGCCCTCCAGCGCCGCTACTTCGACCGGTACGCGGACCGGCTCCGTGCCGGGCACCCGGAGTGGTCCGTTGAACAGGTGCGCTCCGCGGCCAGCCGGTACGTCTCGCCGCCCGAGATCGCACCCCACAGCGCCGGTGCGGCCGTCGACCTGACGCTCGCGGACCGAGACGGCCGCGAACTCGACCTGGGCACCCGCATGAACGCGACTCCCGAGGAGAGCGCCGGCGCCTGCTACACACAGGCCGGCAATATCAGCGACGAGGCCCGCTCCCTGCGAACGGTCCTGAGCACCGCGCTCACCGCAGCCGGACTCGTCAACTACCCCACGGAGTGGTGGCACTGGTCCTACGGCGACCGCTACTGGGCGCTGGCGACAGGAGAACGGGCCGCCCTCTACGGGCCCGTGGAACCGGACCGGCCGCAGGTTCCGTAGGGGGGCCGGGCACCCGTGCCCCGCGGCTCCTCTCATGCTCGCGGGCGAAGTCCGTCCTCCTCTCCCCGGCGCGGGCAAATGCGCTCGACGTGGGAGCGGCCGACGGGTGGACTGGCCCCATGACGACTTCTGAGGACGAACTGCTTCCCGGCACGCGGCGGGCGTTGACCCACCGGATCGCGGTGGCACAGACCGAAGGGCGGACACCCTCGCTGGTCGCCGCCGTTGTGCGGGACGGACGGGCCGTGTGGCACGGGGCACGTTCGTCGGTGGAGGGGCATGGCCCCGACGAGGGGGTGCAGTACCGGATCGGCTCGATCACCAAGACGTTCACGGCCGTTCTGGTGATGCGGCTGCGGGACGAGGGGATTCTCGACCTGGGCGATCCCCTGGAGAAGCACCTGCCCGGCACCGGCGCGGGGGAGGCGACCATCGCCGAACTGCTGTCCCACACCGGCGGGTTGGCGGCCGAGTCCCCCGCCCCCTGGTGGGAGCGCACCCCCGGATCGCTGAGGCCCGAGCTCGCCGACGTCCTCGGCGAGCGGCCGCTGCTGCATCCCGTCGGCCGTCGGTTCCACTACTCGAACCCCGGCTACACCCTGCTCGGCGCGCTGGTCGAGGAACTGCGCGGTGCTCCGTGGGAAGAGGTCCTGCGGCGGGAGGTGCTGGAACCTCTGGGCCTCGACCGGACGAGTGCGCAGCCCCGGGCGCCGCACGCCGGCGGCTGGGCGGTGCACCCGTGGGCCGATGCCATGCTGCCCGAACCCGCCGAGGACCTGGGGCGCATGGCGCCTGCCGGTCAACTCTGGTCCACCACAGGCGATCTGGCACGGTTCGCCGTCTTCCTGGCCCGCGGTGACGACCGGGTGCTGAGTGCCGCGTCCGTGTGCGAGATGCGGACGCCGACCGCGCCCGCGGAGGCCGCCGACGTGGTGGACGGTGCCACCTACGGGCTGGGCCTCCAGATCCAGCACCGTGACGGTCGGCTCCTCGTGGGGCACTCCGGATCGCTTCCGGGGTTCCTGGCGAACCTCACCCTCTCCCCGGAGGACGACCTCGCCGCGGTGGTGCTGTCGAACTGCACGTCCGGGCCCCTGCTGGGCGCGTTGGGCGCGGACCTCGTACGGATCGTCGCCGAGGCCGAACCGAGGATCCCGGAGCCGTGGCGCCCCTTGGCGGCGGACTTCGACCCGACCCTGCTCGATCTCGCCGGACAGTGGTTCTGGGGAACACACTCCTTCGCCCTGCGCGTGACGGCCGACGGCATGATCTCGCTCGGCCCGCTCTCCGCGGGGGGACGGCGTTCCCGGTTCAGGACCAACAACGACGGAACCTGGACGGGACTTGAGGGCTACTACGCGGGGGAGCTGCTGCTCCCCGTGCGCCGGCCCGACGGTTCCCTGAGCCATCTGGACCTCGGCTCGTTCGTCTTCACGCGTCAGCCCTACGACGGGGACGCGGTGCCCGGAGGCGTCGACCCCGAAGGCTGGAGGGGGATCGGGTAGGGACAGACCGGTGAGTGTCGACGGGCGGGGAAGTGTCCTGTTTCACGTGAAACAGGACACTTCCCCGCCCGTCCCTCGCCCCGCCTCGCCCCGCCCCGCCCCGCCTCGGCCGAGCGCCTCAGAGAGCGATCTTGAAGCCTGTGTGGGACGGAGTGAAGCCGAGCCTCTCGTAGAAGCGGTGTGCGTCCGTACGGGTCCTGTCCGTCGTCAGCTGCACCAACTGGCAACCCTGGCGCCGGGATTCGTCGATCGCCCACTGGATGAGCACGGTGCCCAGCCCGCCCCCGCGGTCGTCCCTGTGGATCCGCACGCCCTCGATGACGGACCGGGTGGCGCCGCGTCGTGACAGGCCGGGAATCAC
This sequence comes from Streptomyces sp. NPDC008150, assembly GCF_042956945.1. Lineage (NCBI taxonomy): Bacteria > Bacillati > Actinomycetota > Actinomycetes > Kitasatosporales > Streptomycetaceae > Streptomyces > Streptomyces sp. NPDC008150. Next base: position 331,125 of record NZ_JBIBHJ010000003.1, read on the forward strand.
CGTCAGCTGGAGGGTGCCGACCACGCGGTCCGCGCGCTCGGCGACGACCACCAGTTGGTGGGGGTCGGAGGCCAGCCGTTCCAGCGCCTCCAGATAGGGCGTGAGGTCCTCGGGCGACTCGCGGGCGGCTCCCAGCGGGTCGTCCGCCAGCATGGCCACGATGGCGGGGACGTCCGCGGCGACGGCGGGTCGGATCGCAACATCAGTCATGGCCGCACCCTACGTGGGAGGTCTCCGGCCGCGGCCGGGGGCCGTCGGCGCGACTACCGCGCGGGCACCGGCGCCGGCGAGTTGAGCGAGAGAGACTCCACGACCCTTACCAGCGGGGCCAGTTCGGCGTTCTTGGCGGCCTCGTCCAGCGCCTCGCGCAGCGCGGAGTCGTTGGTGGGCCGAGCCAGCTCCAGCAGGGCCAGGCCCGCTTCCGTCACGTTGGTGTAGATGCCCCGGCGGTCGGTCGGGCACAGGTAGCGGGCGAGCAGCCCGCGGTCCTCCAGCCGTGTGACGAGCCGGGTGGTGGCGCTCTGGCTCAGGACGACCGCGTCGGCGACCTGCTTCATCTGGAGGTGCCCCCCTTCGCCGTCGTGCTGCCTGCTGAGCACGTCGAGGAGGGAGTACTCGCGCACGCTCAGTCCGTGTCCTGCCTGGAGCGCACGTTCGATGTCCGCCTCGATCCTCCCGTGCAGCAGGGAGAGCGCGCACCAGCCCTGGGCGAGCGCGGTGAGTGCGGGGTCCGTCGCTGTCATGGCGTCTCCTCCGTCCCGAAGCGGCTGCACCCAGGATAGGGCAGGCCCGCGATAGACCGCGATTGCAATTAACCCGCGTGTGCAACTATTGTGAACGCACGCAAAGCGCATCTGCAATCGTCTGGGAAGGGGAGGGTGTCCTCCATGCCTCTCGCGCTTCTGGCTCTCGCGATAGGGGCCTTCGGTATCGGCACGACAGAGTTCGTGGTCATGGGACTGCTTCCCGAGATCGCGGGCGATTTCGGGGTCTCCATCCCCACGGCCGGGTTCCTCGTGACCGGTTACGCCCTCGGTGTCATGTTCGGCGCCCCGCTGATGACGGTGCTCGGCACCAAGGTGTCCCGCAAGCGGATGCTGATGCTGCTGATGGGACTGTTCATCGTGGGCAACCTGCTCTCCGCGGTGGCTCCCACCTTCTCCGTCATGGTCGTCGGACGGGTCGTGGCGTCGCTCGCCCACGGTGCGTTCTTCGGTATCGGCTCGGTCGTCGCCGCCGAACTGGTCGCCCCGCACAAGAAGGCCGGCGCCATCGCCATGATGTTCACCGGTCTGACCGTCGCCAACGTGGTGGGTGTCCCCCTGGGCACGCTCGTCGGACAGACGGCGGGCTGGCGGGTCACGTTCGCCCTGGTCGCCGCCCTCGGGGCGGCGGGGCTGATCGGTGTCGCCAAGCTCGTGCCCGACCTTCCCCGGCCGCAGGGCGTCCGGCTGCGCCACGAGATCGCCGCCTTCAAGAACACCCAGGTGCTCCTGGCCATGGCGATGACGGTCCTCGGGTTCGGGGGAGTCTTCGCCGCGATCACCTACATCGCGCCGATGATGACCCACGTCACCGGCTTCGCCGACGGCTCGGTCACCTGGCTTCTCGTCCTCTTCGGACTGGGCATGGTGGGCGGCAACCTGATCGGCGGCCGGTTCGCGGACCGCGCGCTGATGCCCATGCTCTACGTGTCCCTGGGCTCCCTGGCCGTGGTGCTCGTCCTGTTCACCGTGACCGCCCACAACAAGCTCACGGCGGCCGTGACCGTCGTGCTCATCGGGGCCCTGGGCTTCGCGACCGTCCCGCCGTTGCAGAAGCGCGTGCTCGACCACGCCCACGGCGCCCCGACGCTGGCCTCGGCGGTGAACATCGGCGCCTTCAACCTCGGCAACGCGCTCTCCGCCTGGCTCGGCGGCCTCGTCATCGCGGCCGGTCTCGGCTACACGGCCCCCAACTGGGTCGGTGCGGCACTGGCCGCCGGTGCACTGGTCCTGGCCGTCGTCTCCGCCGCCCTGGAACGGCGCGACGAGGCACGTCCCACCACCGCCGAGGGCAGCACAGGGACGGCCCCGCAGCGGCAGGCAGCGGTTCACTCCTGACCCGCGTCAGCCCCCTCGTAACTCTGGGCGCGCTCTACCTCGCGCCCAGCCCCCGCACACAGCGGTCATAGCAAGGAGAAACACCATGACCACCCCCACGACCGTCTCCCCGCTGACCACGCAGGACGCCGAAGCCCTCGTGGCCGCCGCGCACCGCGCCGCGGACGCCGCCCAGGTCCCGGTCAGCATCTCGGTGCTGGACGCCGGCGGGCACCTCCTGGCCTTCCGCCGGGACGACCGGGCCGTCCTGATCTCCGGCGAGACCAGCACCCGCAAGGCGTACACCGCGCTCCAACTCGGTGCCCCGACGGCGGACCTGGTGGACGCCGTGCAGCCGGGCGCCCTCTTCCACACCCTGCCCACCGCGCTCGACCGGCCGCTCCTGTTCATCGCGGGCGGCATCCCCGTCCACCGCGACGGGCGGCTGATCGGCGCGGTGGGTGTGGGCGGCGGCGCTCCGGAGCAGGACCACGGATTCGCCGCGGCGGCCGTGAGCGCCCTCGTCTGAGCGAGGCCGTACGAACGCGACGACGGACCGGCCGGGCGCCGAGGGCCACCGGCCCCGGGCGCCCGGCCGGTCCGTCCGCCGTCCGGCGGGTCTGCCCGGGTGAGGTCCTTCAGCCCGCCGCCACGGTGAGCGGAGCGAAGCGGCGCGTCCAGTCGCCGGGCAGCTCCGTGATCCCGTACGTCATCACGGTGTTGGAGGCGGTGGACGCGAGTCCGCGGTCCTTCACCCAGGTCAGCAGTTCCTCGTGCCGTACGTCGATGTCGGTGCGCAGCGGCCGGTCCGTGTGCGCGGCCAGCGATGCGACGAGTGCCTTGGCCGTCTCGGTGTCCCGGGCGATCAGCGGGCCCACGACCTGGGTGCCCTCGTTGGGCCAGGCGGCCGTGAAGCCGGTGATCCGGCCGCCCTCCTCCGCCACTCTCAACTGGTCGGCGAATGCCGGGAGTCGGGCCACGATGTGCGTGCGGTCGGCGCCGAACACCTCGGTGTCGAACCGGACGACCGTACTGAGGTCCTCGGCGTTCGCCGTGCGGGTGAACACCTGCGGCGCCGGCCCGCCCTGCTGGAAGTGCCCCGTCACCATCTCGGCCCGGCCGGTGGCCTTGAAGCCCAGCTCCTCGTAGAGCGGACGGCCGCTCGGCGTCGCGTGCAGGGTCAGCGGGGTGGCTCCCGCGGCCGCGACGACGTGCCGCATCAGGCGGCGCCCCAGCCCCTGACGGGCGTGGCGCTGCGCCACGAGAACCATTCCGATGGCTGCCAGGTCGGGACGGTCCCAGGCGCCGTACTCCGTCACCACGCACGCCGCGACGAGGCGGCCCTCCGGGTCCTCCACCCCGTATCCCTTGCCGGCCGCGAGAAGCAGACCCCACTTGTGTTCCTCGCGTGGCCACCCCCGATCCTCGGACAGGTCTGCGCACGCTGAGAGATCGCGGTGCGTCAGGCGGCGGACTGGCTGATGATCGAGGCAAGGAGTCGGCACGCTGGTCAGGCTGACTGACGGGCGGCCCCGCGTCCACCCGTTTCCCCACAGACGCGCAAGCTTTTGGTCATCCCGTAGCCGGACGTACAACACGAGGACGGGCGCCGGGCGTTTCACGTGAAACAAGTCGAGAATGCCTGAGCGGCGGCGGCTCGACTGACCCTGGAGGAAGCCGAGTTCGCCCGGGGCCACTCCCGAATCGGGTGCTGTGAGCGGGCGCCCCTGTTCGCGATATCGGGCATTCCCATGAATTGCCGCAGGCTGCACGGTATTTACGGCAATCACGGATCAATCCGCGAAGATCCCGCGCCTGAGACGGACGGCGCTTGTGCCGGAAGGCTCGGCCGGTAGGGTCGAGTCCGGTTCGCTTTCGGGATCGGTGTGCAGATTGTGTGCGCGCCGGTGCCGGGGGCAGGGGCTCTCCCGGACGCCAGGACGGTGTTTCCGGTGGGGCGGCGAGATATTCGCGGGGGATGGCATGCTGCGGCGGGAGCGTTGCGGTTCATCTCACACTCGCACCCCGGCCGCCCGTGGGCAGGCGGAACCAGAATGTAGGCGACTGCTCGACCGACAGATGCAGTTCGACGTTCGCACGGGGGAAAGGCAGGCAGCTTCCGACCGGGAAGTGCGCAGACCGACCGAAAGATGTTCGAGGCGAGGCACACCATGGACGCTCCGACCACCACGTCGGCGGACGACGGCACTTCCGACGGGAGGGGCTGGTTCGCCCCGCGCCAGGGCGGGACTCCCGCCGGCACCGACGGGACGACAGACGGGACGACAGAGGCACGCAGGCCGGCGGTGGTACGGCCGGTAGGCCGCACAGGTGCGTCGGCGGACGGCGTCACGCACGCCCACAACGAGGCCGCCAGCGCGACCCACGGCGGAGGCGCACCCCACCCCGTCACGGACGACCGCGACGCGCAGCGCTTCCCCGGCCCGGCACCGGACCGGCAACGAATACCCGCGGCCGCGTCCACGGCCCACCCGCCGGCCGGTGCGGCCCCCTCACCGCCCGGAACCGGCCCCGCGTTCCCGCAGGCGCACGCGCAGGCGCATGCGCAGGAACCGACGCAGCACCCGCGTGTACCTCCGCAGCGGTTTGCGGCACCCGCGCAGCCCGAGGCATCTCCCGACGCCGTCCTCGTCCGCCGCACCATGGCGGAGGTGGCCCCGGTCGCGGACAAGGTCACGTCCTACTTCTACGCGCTGCTCTTCGTGCGCCACCCCGACCTCCGCGGGCTCTTTCCGGCGGCGATGGACGCCCAGCGCGACCGCCTGCTCAAAGCGCTGCTCACCGCGGCCGAGCACATGGACAACACCAAGGTCCTCACCGAGTACCTGAAGAACCTCGGGCGCGGTCACCGCAAGTACGGCACCCGGGCCGAGCACTACCCGGCGGTCGGCGAGTGCCTCATCGGGGCCCTCAGCAAGTACGCCACCGCGGTGTGGGACGCGGAGACCGAGGCCGCCTGGGTGCGGGTGTACACGCAGATCTCCCAGATCATGATCGATGCCGCCGCCGCGGACGAACTGCGGGCGCCGGCCTGCTGGTACGCGGAGGTCGTCGCCCACGAACTGCGGACTCCGGACGTCGCCGTCCTGACCGTGCGTCCCGACCAGCCCTACCCCTTCCTCGCGGGCCAGTACGCCGGTGTGGAGACCCCCTGGTGGCCCCGCGTGTGGCGGCACTACTCCTTCGCCTCCGCGCCGCGTCCCGACGGTCTGCTGACCTTCCACGTCAAGGCCGTGCCGGCCGGCTGGGTCTCCAACTCACTCGTGCACCGGGCCCGGCCCGGAGACGTGGTCCGGCTCGGGCCCCCGGCCGGTTCCATGACCGTCGACCACACGTCCCGCAGCGGCCTGCTCTGCCTGGGCGGCGGGACCGGCATCGCGCCCATCAAGGCACTCGTCGAGGACGTCGCCGAGCACGGTGAACGCAGGCCCGTCGAGGTGTTCTACGGCGCGCGTACCGACCAGGACCTGTACGACATCGACACGCTCCTGCGGCTCCAGCAGAACCATCACTGGCTGTCCGTACGGGCGATCATCGACCAGCAGGCGCACCTTCAACTCCCGGACGCCGTGCGCGAGTACGGACCGTGGAACGAGTTCGACGCCTACCTGTCCGGGCCGCCCGGAATGATCCGCAGCGGAATCGACGCCCTCCGGCACGCGGGTATCCCGCCGGCCCGGATCCGGCACGACTCGGTCGAGGAACTGGTCGCCGCGGGGAATTGAGGCCAGGCCCGCGCCGCCGGGCTCAGCCCAGGTCCGCCGCGTGCAGTGCCCGTACTCCTTCGATGTTGCCGTCCAGATAGTGGCGCAGCGACAGCGGTACGAGGTGGACCGTGGCGATGCCGACGCGGGTGAACGGAACGCGGACGATCTCGTACTCGCCGGTCGGTTCCTCGATCTCGGGGCCGTGCCGCTGGGCCGGATCCATGGACTCCAGGGAGCAGACGAAGAAGTGCTGCACCTTCACGCCGGTCGTCGCCGCGTCCTCGCCGATGTGCTCGACGGTGTCGACGAAGCAGGGCACCACGTCCGTGATCTTGGCGCCGAGTTCCTCGTGCACCTCTCGGTGCAGGGCGTCGACGACGGTCGTGTCCTCGGGTTCGACACCGCCACCGGGAGTGACCCAGTACGGATCGACACCGGGCTTGGTGCGCTTGATCAGGATCAGGTCGTCGCCGTCCAGCAGGACGGCGCGTGCGGTGCGCTTGACCACGGGTCGGACGGTCATGGGAGAAATGTGGCCCGGCATGTTCCACGTGAAACATTTCGGCCGGGCCCCGCTGACGCACCGGGGCGCGCACCAGGTCGCAAACCGGGTCGCACGGGGCAGGGCGTCGAGGGGCCCGCCGGGTGCTTCCCGACCCCACTCCCCGGTCACGGTTCTCACCGGCTCCCGTGCCCCGTCAGCACCAGTCGACGGCGGTCCGCTGAAGCCACTCGTAGGCCCGTGCCACGTGCGGCATCGCCAGGGTGCCGGAACGCACCACCAGGACGTACGTCCGCAGCGGCGGTACGGCGGGCTCGTGGAGTGCGACCACGTCGCCCCGCGCCAGGGCGGCCTCGCACAGGTACCGCGGCAGCACGGCGAGCCCCGCGCCGGCCGCGGCACAGCCGAGCACGGCCCGGAGGTCGGGCACCACGACCGTGCCCGCGGTGGCGGGCCGTGAGTCGAAGACGGCCGCCCAGTAACGCGAGACGAACGGCAGCGACTCGTGCACCTCGACGACCGGGATCCCGTCCAGTTCGAGTGCTCCCCGCGTCCGGTTCGGGCCGGGCGCGGTGGGCTCCGCCCAGCGGGGAGCGGCGACCAGGATCAGTTCCTCGTCGCACAGCGGGGTCGCCGTGAGGAGCGGACCGCGCGGGCGGGCGGTGCTGATGGCCAGATCGTGGTGCCCGGCGGACAGACCCTCCAGCACCTCCTCGGCGTTCCCGAAGGAGACCCGCAGCGCGAACCCCTGGCCGTCCTCGCCCCGGAGGGCCGTGAGCGCGGGCAGCGCCCGCTCCGCGGTGAACTCGGGTGGCCCGGCCAGGTGCAGGGTGCGTACCGAGGAGTCGTCGTCGAGACCCGTCTCGGTGATCTCCACCAGGGCGTCGAGATGCGGAGCCGCCTTGTGCGCGAGTTCGTCGCCGATGCTGGTCGGGGTCACGCCGCGCGCCTGGCGGAGGAACAGCGGGCGCCCCAACTGGCGCTCCAGCGTGCGGATCTGCGAGGTGACCGCCGGCTGCGAGAGGCCGAGCAGGGCCGCGGCGCGCGTGAACGAACCGGCACGGTGGACGGTCACGAAGGTGCGCAGCAACGCCAGGTCCACCGCCGCCTCCTTCTCCCGTCGCCCCCCGGGTCCGGCACGGCACAACTATAAATATGTCGATAGGCCGCTGTCGCTACTGTGATTGGACACTGACACACAGTCAACTAGCCTTGTGCGCGCGGTTCTGGTCACACGGAACCGGGACGGGCCGAGCCACGAGGGGGGAGGCTCGGACCCGTCCTTCACCCGCGCGTCAGTTGGCCGATTCGTCCAGGGCGCGCAGCACGTCCGCCACCAGGTCCTCGGGATCCTCGGCGCCCACCGACAGCCGCACGAAGCCCTCCGCCACGGCGTCCCCGCCCCAGCGTCCGCGCCGCTCGGCCGTGGAGCGCACGCCGCCGAAGCTCGTCGCCTCGTCGACGAGGCGCAGCGTGTCGAGGAACCGCTCGGCCCGCTCGCGCGTGGGCAGCGTGAACGAGACGACGCAGCCGAAGCGCCGCATCTGTCCCGCCGCGATCTTGTGCGAGGGGTCGTCGGGCAGGCCCGGGTACCGCAGTCCCGCGATGTCGGAGCGGTCGCGCAGCGCCTCGGCGAGCAGCAGGGCGGTGGCGTTCTGACGGTCCACCCGGAGCTGGAACGTGGCGATGGAGCGGTGGGCGAGCCATGCCTCCATGGGGCCGGGGATCGCGCCCACCACCTTGCGCCACGTCCGCACGGCGGCCATGGCCCCGGGGTCGGTACCGGCGACGTATCCGAGCAGGACGTCGCCGTGTCCGGTGAGCTGCTTGGTCCCGCTGGCCACCGCGAAGTCGGCGCCGAGTTCCAGCGGGCGCTGGCCCAAAGGCGTGGCGAGGGTGTTGTCGACGGCGACCAGGGCGCCGCGCGCGTGGGCCGCCTCGACGAGCCGGCGGATGTCGCACACGTCGAGGCCCGGGTTCGACGGGCTCTCGATCCACAGGAGCTTGGCCCCGTCGAGCAGCTCCAGCTGGGCGTCGCCGGCGGTCGGCGCGGTGCGCACCTCGATGCCGTACGCCTCCAACTGGGCGCGCACCAGGGGCAGCACCTGGTAGCCGTCGGCGGGGAGTACCACCGCGTCCCCGGCCCGCAGCTGGGAGAAGACCACCGCGGAGATGGCCGCCATGCCGGACGCGAACGTGAGCGTCGTGACGTCGTCGCGCCCCGGGGCCTCCAGCTCGCCGATGGCGCGCTCCAGCAGCGTCCACGTCGGGTTCTCGTCGCGTCCGTACGCGTACGGACCGGCCACCTCGCCCGGCAGGTGGAAGTGGGCCGCGAACACGGGTCCGGGCAGGGTCGGTTCGTTCTTCAGCGGCTCGGGGAGCCCTGCCCGTACCGCGCGCGTGCCGTCGCCGGCCCCGGCCGGGACGCCGGTGTCCGCGGAGTGCGTGCCCGGCGCGTTCCGTGCTCCCGCACCGGTGTCGTCGTTGTCGGCGGAAGCATTCATGCCGCCTCTCCCTCCACGTGGTCGCGTACCGCGACGAGGAGTCCCTCGCTCGCGGCCTCCACCATCTCAAGGCACTCCTCGAAGCCGTCGGCGCCCCCGTAGTAGGGGTCCGCGATGTCGAGGTCGTCGCCGACGTCGGGGTCGTACGAACGCAGCAGCCGCACCTTCTCGGAGTCGGCCGTGCTGGGCGCGAGCCGGCACAGGGTGCGGTAGTGGCCCTCGTCGAGGGCGATCACGAGGTCGAGCCGTGAGAACCAGGACGGCTGGAACCGGCGGGCGGTGTGCTCGATGCCGTAGCCGTGCTCCTCCAGGACGGCCAGGGTGCGCGGGTCGGCGCCGTCACCCTCGTGCCAGCCGTCGGTGCCGGCACTGTCGGCCTCGACCAGGCCGCCGAGGCCGGCCTCCTCGACACGGGCACGGAAGACGGCCTCGGCCATCGGGGAGCGGCAGATGTTGCCGGTGCACACGAAGCAGACGCGGTAGGCCATCGCGTGCTCAGTCCTCGCTGTCGGAGTCGGGCAGGGCCATGTTGAGCGCCCACGACACGACGGAGATGATCAGGCCGCCGAGTACCGCGGTCCAGAAGCCGTCGACGTGGAAGTCGAGGTCCAGCTTGCCGCACACCCAGGACGTCAACAGCAGCATCAGGGCATTGACCACCAGCGTGATCAGGCCGAGCGTCAGGATGAAGAGCGGGAAGGAGAGCACCTTCACGACCGGCTTCACGAGGAAGTTGACCAGGCCGAAGACCACGGCCACCAGGAGCAGGGTGCCGACTCTCGCGCCGGTGCTGTGACCGGTCAGCGTGATCTTGTCCAGCAGCCAGACGGCGACTGCCAGGGCGCACGCGTTCGCGAGCGTCTTGACTACGAAATTCTTCATGTGTCTGATCGTGGCAGAAGAGATCGCACACGAACGCGGACGAGGACGATGAAGGCATTCCGGCTGGACGAACTGGAGGCGGAACGTGCCGCCAACGACGGCGCCTACCTGCAGTTCCTGCGGGAGAAGAACATGTCCGTGGGCCTGTACGCGCTCGACGCGGGCGAGCACGACCCCCAGCAGCCGCACCGTCAGGACGAGGTGTACTTCGTGGTGAGCGGCCGGGCCGCGATCACGGTGGGTCTGGAGACGACCCAGGTCGCCCGCGGCAGCGTGGTGTACGTTCCGGCGGGGGTCGCACACAAGTTCCACCACATCAGTGAGGACCTGCGGGTTCTGGTGGTGTTCTCTCCCCCCGAGGCCTGACGGGCGTCTCCGGGTTCTCTCAGGGTCCGGTCAGGGGGGAACGGGGGGTGCGCGGGCCCCGTGGGGGCCGTCGTCGGCCCTAGCATCGGATGAAGCACAGTCGAGGCCCCGCGACAGCGACGGGCACTGAGGTGAGGGACGAAAGCGATGAGAGAGATCTTCGCCGGTCTGCCGTGGTGGGTGAAGTGGGTGGCGGTGCCGCTCATCGCCCTGTTCGTGTTCGGCGGCCTGATAGCGACCGTCGTCCACTTCGTCGTCGCCCTGCTCTTCAAACTGCTGGTGTTCGTCGCCCTGGTCGGCGGTCTCATCTACATCGTCCGGCGGTTCATGTCGGGTTCGTCGTCACGCAGCGACTGGTGACCCCCGGGGCACGGGGTCGCTGAGGCGGCAGGGTGCGCGAGGGCCGAGGGGCCCTTCGCGCAACGAGCGGGGGCGCCGCGGGAAACCGTCGGGGGGCGACTGTTGCCGAGGGTTCGCTCGCGGGAGGGAAGTTTTCCCCGCGGGGCGCCCGGGGGCGGTGGCCGACGGTTAGAGTCCGGAATTCGCCGCGGGTGTCTCCCGCGGGCGGCGTACGCCCCTCCCGTGTCCCCCCGCACGGCAGCCCCTCGCGTTTCGGAGTGACCTCTTGGCCACGGTTGACACCGCGTCCGCGTCCGCAGCACCGCACGCGCCCCCGCAGCGTCGCGTGACGGCGCTTCCCGCCCAGCAGGTTCCGGCCGCGTCGAGCACCCTCATCGGATCCGTGCAGCGGGCGATGCGCCTCCTGGAAGCGGTCGCCCGGCACGCACACGGCGCCCCCGCGAAACAGCTCGCGCGCGAGACCGGGCTCGCCCTCCCCACGACGTACCACCTGCTGCGGACCCTGGTCCACGAGGGGTATCTGCTGCGCGACAAGGGGCTGTTCTTCCTCGGGGAGGCGGCCGAACGCCTCGCGAGCAACGGCGCCCGGCAGAAACGTCGCAGCACGGTCGTCGAGACCCTCGCGCACTGGCGGGACACCGTCGGGGCGCCGATCTACTACGCCCTCTACAAGGAGGGCGAGATCGACGTCCGGTGCGTGGTCGACAGCGCGTACTCGCCGGCCGTCGAGGAGTGGGCCGACTTCCGCGAGACCGGATACGCGCACGCGATCGGCCAGTGCCTGCTGTCCCAGCTCGACCAGAGCGCCCGGCGCGACCACATCGACCGCTACCCGGTCGAGTCGATCACCCCGTACACCGTGCGGGACGGTTCGGCGCTGCTCCGCCGCCTCGACCGCATGGGGCGGTCGGAACCAGTCGTCGAGCGGCAGGAGTACGCGCTCGGCACGGTCTGCGCGGCGATCCCGATCACGGTGGGCTCCACGGCCGGCTCTGTGGCGATCTCCGTGCCCGCCCATCAGTCGGACCGGCTGATGCCCGCCGTCCGCCGGCTCCAGAACGAGATCGACCGCATGCTGGGATCGCTCGCGCTGTCTATCAGCATCTGAAAACTCACTCCTTGTGATCCGGTGGATACGTTCTGCAAGATTCGGCCTGTGTCAGGGGTTCATTCCCGGCCAGTCGACGGCAGATGACGGGATAGGCAATGCGCGAGTCCGTACAGGCAGAGGTCATGATGAGCTTTCTCGTCTCCGAGGAGCTCTCGTTCCGCATCCCGGTGGAACTCCGCTACGAGAGCGGTGATCCCTACGCCGTGCGGCTGACCTTCCACCTGCCGGGCGACGCCCCCGTCACCTGGGCCTTCGGCCGCGAACTGCTGGTGGACGGCGTGGCGGTGGCGTCGGGCGAGGGCGACGTACGGATCCGGCCGGACGGCTCCGACGTGCCGGGCGATGTGCTGATCCGTCTTCAAGTGGGCTCCGAGCAGGCGCTGTTCCGCTCGTCCGGGGCGCCCCTGGTGGCCTTCCTGGACCGCACCGACAAGCTGGTCCCGCTCGGTCAGGAAGGCGTGCTGGGGGAATTCGACGCCCATCTCGACGAGGCGCTGGACCGCATCCTGGCGGAGGAGCAGAGCGCCGGCTGACGGCTCCTCACGTCGCACGGCAGGCGTCGGCAGCGCGCAGAAACGCTTCGTCTGGCGGTCGCGCCGCGGCCACCGGCGTCCGCCCAGCGGCGACCGGCCCCCCTCGCCGTGCGCCGTCGGTCAGCGCTTGCGGCGACGTCCCCGTCCGCCCCGCGCGGCGGACGGCGCGGCTACGGGCACCGGTCCGCCGGGGACCGCCGGTACCGCGCGCGCGGATCCGGAAGCCGCCTGCGGGTGCGGCCGGTCGGCGGCCACCACCAGTGCCGCCAGCGCCGTGGTGACGGGTACGGACGCGACCAGGCCGATGGAGCCCACGAGTGTCCGGACGATCTCCTCGGCGACCAGCTCGCTGTTGGCGACCGTCCCCACGCTGCTCTGCGCGATGGAGAAGAGCAGCAGCAGCGGCAGCGCGGCGCCCGCGTAGGCGAGCACGAGCGTGTTGACGACGGACGCGATGTGGTCGCGGCCGATCCGGATGCCCGCCCGGTACAGGCCGCGCCAGCCCATCGTCGGGTTGGCCTCGTGCAGTTCCCAGACCGCCGACGTCTGCGTGACCGTCACGTCGTCGAGCACGCCGAGGGAGCCGATGATGACGCCGGCGAGCAGCAGGCCGCTCATGTCGATCGACGGGTAGAGCCCGTGGATCAGGCCCGTGTTGTCGTCGGTGTTGCCGGTGAGCGAGGCCCAGTCGATGAACACCGAACCGAGCAGGCCGATCAGTACGAGCGAGATGAGCGTGCCGAGGACCGCGACCGAGGTGCGGGCGGACAGGCCGTGGCACATGTAGAGGGCGATCAGCATGATCGCGCTGGCCCCCACCACCGCCACCAGCAGGGGGTTCGAGCCCTGGAGGATCCCCGGCAGGATGAAGAAGGTCAGCACCAGGAAGCTGACGGCCAGTGCGACGAGGGCCATGAGCCCGCGCAGCCGCCCGACCACGACGACGGCGAGGGCGAAGATCCCGGCCAGAACCGCCATCGGCACCCGGCGGTTCACGTCGGTGACCGAGTACTGGAGGTTCCTGGGCGCGGAGGGCTCGTAGGCCACCACGACCTTCTCGTCCTCGTGCAACTGCCGTGACTGGTCCGGCTGTACGACCTCGGTGAACGTGCGGCCCCTGTTCTTCCCGGTGTCGACGCGGACGGTCGCCTTCTTGCAGGTGCCGCCCTCGTCCTCGGCCGTCGTCCCGTCGGCGGCCCCGGTCGAGCCGCCGCCTCCCGAGGCGTTCACCGACTTGCAGCTGACGTCGACGACCTTGGTGACGGTGGCCTGCTGGGTCTGCCGGTCGAAACCGACACCCGTGCGTTCGTGCGCGGGTGCGCCACCGGGCCAGAGCACCACGAGGCCCACCACCACGGCCGCGGTGAACGGGATCAGGATCGCGGCGATCACCTTGCGCAGGTGCTTGGAGACGGGGGCGGCCGGGCCGTGACTGTGGGAGTGCCCGTGGCCGCCGTGGCCCCCGCCGGAGCTGCCGCCCGAGGAGGCGTTGCCCGAGCCGTGGCCGTGGCCGGTGCTCTCCGTCGGCCCGTGACCGTGGTCCTGGTGCCGGTCGTGGCCGCTCCCGTGGTCGTGGTCGTGCGCGGGTCCGGGGCCCTGACCGCCGACCCGGCCGTGGCCGTCGTGATCGCCGTGGTCGTCGTCGTTCCAGCCGCCTCCGCCGCCGCCGTCGCGGTACCAGCCGTCGTTGCCGCCCCGTCCGCCACCACCTGACGGGCCGCCACCGCCCGACGGGCCGCCGACCCGGCCGTCGGGCCCGGGGCCCTGGCCGTCGCGTCCGTCCGAACTGCGGCTGCCGTCCTGGCCGTTGGCGGGCCAGGAGCCGTGTCCGGTCGGTGGATGAGGGGGCCGCTGTCTCGTGGTCACCGACCGATCATCGCAAGAACGGAGGGGGCCCTCTGTTCACCGCGCCCGAACGGGAGTTAGCGTGGAAGCACCTTTGCACACGCGGGAGCTCGGAGCACCGGGCTGAGAGGGCGCTGACCTCCGTCGTCGCGATGTTTCACATGAAACATCGATCGCTCGACGGACATCGCTGCGTCGACCGCCGAACCTGTTACCGGGTAATGCCGGCGTAGGGAGTAGGTCTCATGACCAACAAGGACGCACGCATGCCTGCCTCCACGCAGCTCACCGAGCGCGAGGAGGCCGGAACGTCCATCGGCTGGCACAAGGCGTACATCGAGGGTTCGCGCCCCGATCTGCGGGTGCCGGTCCGACAGGTGCACCTCACCAACGGCGACGCGGTCTCGCTGTACGACACCTCCGGCCCGTACACCGACCCGCTCGTCGACACCGACGTCCGGCGCGGGCTCAGCCCTCTGCGGGAGAACTGGATCGTCGCCCGCGGCGACACCGAGGAGTACGCGGGGCGGCCGGTCCGGCCCGAGGACGACGGCCTCAAGCACACGTCGCCGCGCGGCGGACTGCGCAACCTCGACGCGGTCTTCCCGGGCCGGCCGCGGCAGCCCCGGCGCGGCAGGGACGGGACCGCCGTGACCCAACTCGCCTACGCCCGGCGGGGCGAGATCACCCCGGAGATGGAGTTCGTGGCCGTCCGGGAGAACGTCGAACCCGAGGTGGTCCGCGCGGAGATCGCGGCGGGACGGGCGGTACTGCCGGCCAACGTGAACCACCCCGAGATCGAACCCATGATCATCGGCAAGCGGTTCCTGGTGAAGGTCAACGCCAACATCGGCAATTCCGCCGTGACGTCCTCCATCGAGGAGGAGGTGGAGAAGATGACCTGGGCGACACGCTGGGGTGCCGACACGGTCATGGACCTGTCCACCGGACGGAACATCCACACCACGCGCGAGTGGGTGCTCCGCAACTCCCCCGTCCCCATCGGCACGGTGCCGCTCTACCAGGCGCTGGAGAAGGTCGACGGCCGTGCCGAGGAGCTGACCTGGGAGATCTACAAGGACACCGTCGTCGAACAGGCCGAGCAGGGCGTCGACTACATGACGGTGCACGCCGGTGTGCGCCTGCCCTACGTGCCGCTCACCGCCAACCGGAAGACGGGCATCGTCTCCCGCGGTGGCTCGATCATGGCGGCGTGGTGCCTGGCCCACCACAAGGAGAGCTTCCTCTACGAGAACTTCGAGGAACTGTGCGAGATCCTCGCCGCCTACGACGTCACGTACTCGCTGGGCGACGGGCTGCGGCCGGGCTCGATCGCGGACGCCAACGACCGCGCGCAGTTCGCGGAACTGCGCACTCTCGGGGAACTCAACCGGATCGCCAGGCGTTTTGAAGTACAGACCATGATCGAGGGCCCGGGACACGTCCCGATGCACAAGATCAAGGAGAACATCGACCTTCAGCAGGAGATCTGCGATGAAGCACCGTTCTATACGCTCGGCCCGCTGACGACGGACGTCGCTCCGGCGTACGACCACATCACCTCCGGTATCGGTGCGGCGATGATCGCCTGGTGGGGAACGGCGATGCTCTGCTACGTCACCCCCAAGGAACACCTGGGCCTGCCGGACCGGGACGACGTCAAGACCGGCGTCATCACGTACAAGATCGCCGCGCACGCCGCCGACCTGGCCAAGGGCCACCCCGGCGCACAGGACTGGGACGACGCGTTGTCCGACGCGCGATTCGAGTTCCGGTGGGAGGACCAGTTCAACCTGGCCCTCGACCCCGACACGGCGCGGGCGTTCCACGACGAGACGTTGCCCGCCGAGCCGGCGAAGACGGCCCACTTCTGCTCGATGTGCGGGCCGAAGTTCTGCTCGATGAAGATCAGCCACAGCATCTCGGAACAGTTCGGCGGTACCTCGGACGAGGGAGCGTCGCCCGACGAGATCGCCGAGGGCATGCTGCGCAAGTCGAAGGAGTTCGCGGAGAGCGGCAATCGCGTGTATCTGCCGCTCGCGGACTGACAGTTGAGGAGAAGGGGGACCGGATGACGGAGAGGGGCGCGCGGGTCGCGCGCGGCTGACAGGAGCGGTCTGCCCGTCGGTGACGGGCGCCGGGCGGAAGACCGGGCGGAGGACCGGGGCGACCGGGCGCCCGGCGTCCTCTCCGCGGGCAGACTGGGGCCATGACAGCGAGACCCCTGAGCAAGGGCGCCAACCTCTCCGTCGCCTCGTCGGCGGTGCGCGTCGAACTCGTCCGGTTCGCCGGGCCGGGAGTGCCGGACGTCGACGCCTCGGCGCTGCTGCTGACCGATGCCGGACGGGTGCGGGACGACGGGGACTTCGTCTTCTACAACCAGCCGCGCCACCCGTCGGGCGCGGTACGGCACTTGGGGAAGCGTGCGGACTCGGCCGGGGCGGGATCCGGCTCCGGTGCCGGTCAGGCCGTCGTCGCCGACGGGGTCGAGGTGCGACTGGGCCTTCTGGAGGCGGCGGTCGACCGGGTGCTGATCTGCGGCTCGTCGGACGCCGTGCCGTTCGGGCGGGTGCCAGGACTGTCCCTGAGACTTCTCGACGCGGGGACGGGGGCCGAGCTGGCCCGGTTCGACATCGACGCGGACACGGAAACGGCCCTGATCGGGGGTGAGTTGTACCGGCGGCAGGGCGGCTGGAAGTTCCGCGCGGTGGGGCAGGGATACGCGGCCGGGCTCGCGGGCCTCGCCACCGACTTCGGCATCACGGTCGACGACCCGGGCACCGCCGCGGCGGACTCCGTGGGCGCGACTCCGGCACCGGCGGCCCCGGCCGCCGAGCCGGGCCGTACCGGCGCGGCGGGTCCGGTCGGACTCTCCCCGGGCGGTCGGCCGCTCGCCTCGCCGACGCCTGCTCGGACGGTGCCCCCGGCCGGCCCGTACGGGGCACAGCCCTCCGTGCCGCGGACACCCCCGCCCCCGTCGGCCCCACCCCGGCTGCCGCCCGTGCCCCCGGCGCCGTCCGGGCCGGACCGGTTCGCGGTCCCGGGGGCTGCCGTGCCCGCAGCGGGGGCGGCCGTGACGCCGGGTGAGGAGCGGCTGCCGGTGGACATGCGCAAGCGGCTGTCGTTGCGCAAGCAGCAGGTCGGGGTCAGCCTCGACAAGCACGGTGCGGCCGGGCTCCGGGCCCGGGTGGTACTGGTGCTGGACGCGTCGGGTTCCATGGCCCCGCTCTACTCCAGGGGGACCGTCGCCGACGTCGTCGAGCGCATGGCGGCCGTCGTCGCGCAGCTCGACGACGACGGGGAGATGCAGGCGTGGACGTTCGCGTCGGAGGCGGCCCGGCTGCCGGACCTGGCGCTGGGGGAGCTGCCGGAGTGGCTCCGACTGCACGTCAGGGTCGGCCAGTTGGGCCTGTTCCGCCGCAGGCGGGCGCCGAGAGGGCTGCGGCCGGGGCAGGTCGACATGCGGACGGTCGGCGTCCAGAACGAGGAACAGAAGGTGATCGCTCAGGTCAGGGAGTACGTACGGAAGAACGCGACGGAGGTTCCCACCCTGGTGCTGTTCTTCTCCGACGGGGGTGTGCATCGCAACGCCGAGATCGAGCGGGAGCTGCGGGCGGCGACGGAGGAACCGGTCTTCTGGCAGTTCGTGGGGCTAGGGAACGCCGGCTTCGGCATCCTGGAGCACTTCGACAGCCTGCCCGGCCGACGGGTGGACAACGTGGGGTTCTTCGCGGTGGACGACATCGCGGGAGTTCCGGACCAGGAGCTGTACGACCGGCTGCTGTCCCAGTTCCCGGCCTGGACGGCGGCGGCCGTGCGGGAAGGCATCCTGCCGACACCGCCCGCCCCCGGCGGACCGGGCATGCCGACGGGGCCCTGCCCCACCGGGTGACCGGATGCGGGGCCGGGGGGCCGGGTTCCGCACCGCCCGGCTCGGAGCGGCCACGTGCCAACGCCCCGCCCCGGCGCGCAGAACCGGGGCCGCGCCGGGCACGGCCCGCCGCGCCGAACCGCCGTGTGCCCGCCCGGCCGTGGATGTGCCGGGCGGGTGGACGGTCAGTCCGGCTGGTGCTCGGGGCCGCCGTAGTCCGGGCTGGAGTAGTCCGGGCTGCTGAAGCTCGGGCGGTGTCCGGCCCCCGGCGCGTCGTCGGGGCTGCTGAAGCCGGGGCTGTCATAGCCCAGGTGCGGCATGCGGCCGCCCGACGGCGAGGGCGCGGGCCGGGGCAGGGTGGGGGTGCCCGGATCGGCCAGGGCCTCGCGAAGGAAGGGCACGATGCCCCGTTCCACGAGGGCCTCGCCCCAGTCGAGCCTGGCCCGCTCCACCGCCTCGTACCGCTCGCCGTGGGGGCCGTCGTCGAGCGGCGGCCTGTTGTGGAGGGCGGTCAGCAGGAGGAGGACGGCGGCGACCAGGACGGCGATGGCCGCCATGGCGCCGAAGACCCAGCCCGCGGTGAGCATGGTCCTGGCGAAGGCCGGCTCGGGGGTGAGCATCTTGAGGACGTAGCCCACGAGCAGGAAGATCGCGGCGGCCGCCGCCGCGAGGACGGGAGCGAGCACGACGACGACGGCGGCGGCGCCCGCGCCGGTGGTCTCGGCGACCTCTCCCATGGTGGCCGCGAGTCCCGCGGCGCCGGAGCCCTGTTCCTCCGGGCCGGTCTCGTGGACCGTGGTGGGGGCGGACCGCGCCGGGTGGCGCAGTTCGTCCCGGACCCTCACGTAGTGCTGGTACTCGGCTGCCGCGGCCACCGTGATGAGGGCGGTCGCGTTGAGGGCCATGGTGCGCAGCTGCTCGGTGTTGAGCCGCTTCTCCGTGGCGGCCAGTTCCGGACGGAGTGGTGCGGAGCGCAGCGCCTCGTCGAGGATCCGCTCGTACTCCTGGCGGTCCTCACTCAGCAGGTGCTGCGGAACGCTGTTCATGTGCATCCCCCGATGCTCCGTAGGGCTTGGGGCTCGCACGCTGACGAGCCGTCGGGCAGAAACGGAGGGGAGCCTGCTACGGATAAACCGATGGTAGAGCCGCGACGGCACGCGGTGACAGGGGGTTAGCAGAAATTGGGTGCCGGCCTGTAGACCGCACCCGGGGCGGCGGCGCGTCCGCCGAACGCTCAGTCGTCCAGCGGCAGTTGCTGGACCAGCAGCTTTCCGGCCATCGTCACGCCGCCGTCCATCGCGACGGCCAGTCCGTCCGCGTAGACGTGGGGTCCGTCGACGACGGTACGCGCGCGGTCCTCGCCGTCCTCGGAGCCGACCTCGCCCAGCAGGTACGGGATGGGGCTGTGCCCGTGCACGACGCGGGTGCCGCCGTAGGTGTCGAGGAGGGAGCGCACGGCGTCGGCGCCGCCCTCGTCGCGGAAGGCGAACCGCTTGGTGAACTTGCGGAACAGGTCCCACACCTCGTCCGCGTCGTTGCGGGTGATCGTCTCGCGGATGGTGTCGTTCACCTCCTCGATGGAGGTGCCGTAGTCGAGGTAGGACGTGGTGTCGGAGTGGACGAGGAGGTGGCCCTCGACCGACTCGATGGCGTCCAGGCGGGCCATCCACTGGAGGTGGTGGTCCTGGAGGCGGTCCATGTCGGACTTCTGTCCGCCGTTGAGCAGCCAGGCGGCCTGGAAGGTGGCGGTGCCGCCGCCGGAGTTGACGGGGGTGTCGGTGAACCGGCGGGCACCCAGCAGCAGGAGTTCGTGATTGCCCATGAGGGCCTTGCAGTAGCCGCCGGCGGCGGCGGCCTCGGCGGAGAGCCGCATGACGAGGTCGATCACGCCGACGCCGTCGGGGCCGCGGTCGGTGAAGTCGCCGAGGAACCACAGCCGGGCGGCGCCCGCGCACCACTGCCCCTCGGCGTCGACCAGGCCCTTCTCGTGGAGGGCGGCGATCAGTTCGTCGAGGTAGCCGTGCACGTCACCGACGACGAAGAGGGGGCCGGGACCGCCGGCGGCCTGCGGCGCGGAGGCGGTGCCGGGTTCGACGGCGATCTGCACGGTGTCGCCGCGGCGGATCACCGGGAGGTCGGGGCGGGTGGGCGTGTAGCCGTCGGGGAAGTCCTCGGGGGCCTCCCCGGGCCCGTCGGCGTCCGTCGCGAGGGACGGGCCCGGCAGGTCGCCACTGTCGCGCGGACCGGTCTCGTGGACGTACGCGGGCACCCGGAAGTCGCGCAACGTCGCCGTCCGCTCCGTCTCGGGTCCCTGACCGGCCCCCTGAGTCATCGACCCCTCCACCATCGCGCCGCCTCTGCACCCCTTCGGACTGCCTGGTCGCAGCGGCCCGCGGTGTCGTGCGCCCATCATAGGAATGCGGATCGCGCCGTGTGACGACCCAGGGGTGGTGAATCAGAACAAGCCTCCGGTTCCCCCGGTGGTTCACCCCGGTTGAACACGACTTGTGTCCCTTCGTGCCCGGTCATGTCTGTACCAACGCCGCCCGCGCGGGGCCGTTCGCGGCGGGCCCGCGAGGTTGTCGCGGGGCGCGCGGCACCGGGCGCGGCCGGCTCACGGATCCCTTTCGTTCCCGTGCGTCCCGGTCGTTCCGGTGGTGCCGTTCGCCCCCTTGCGCCTCTTCCGTCCCGCGGGGCACCGTCGTCCGGCGGTCGCCCCGTTTCCGCGGTCCCCCGGGCCCCTGCCGCCCCTCGGGCCGGCTACTGCCCCTCGGGCGAGCGCGGCGGGCTGACGGTCGTGCGGGGGGCGCGCCGCTGGGACGAGGTGCGCACGATCAGTTCCGTCGGTATCACCTGCTCGACCGGCCGGTCCTCGGCGATGCCCTCGATGGCGTCGATCAGGAGCTGGACCACGGCCGTGCCGATGCGGCGCGGTTTGAGCGAGAGCGTGGTGATGGGCGGCTCGGTGGCGGCGTAGACGGTGGACTCGCTGCAGCAGACGATCAGCAGGTCCTCGGGCACGCGCAGGCCGTAGCGGCGGGCCGCGGCGAGGAGGTCGGTGCCGTTGGGGTCGAACAGCCCGTAGACGGCGTCCGGCCGGTCGGGGCGGGCCAGCAGCCGGTCGGCGGCGACCGCGCCCGCGCACGGGTCGTGGGCCGGATAGGCCTCGTACACGGGGTCCTGGCCGACGCGTTCGCACCAGCGCAGGTACGCCGTGGTCGACAGGTGGGTGTAGGTGTCCGTGGTGGTGCCGGTGAGCAGGCCGATGCGGCGGGCGCCGGCGTCGGCGAGGTGGTCGAGGATGCCGAGGACGGCGGCCTCGTGGTCGTTGTCCACCCAGGCGGTCACGGGGAGCGTGCCGGCCGGGCGGCCGTCGGAGACGACGGGTAAGCCCTGGCGGACGAGCTCGCTGACGACCGGGTCCTCGTCCGAGGGGTCGATGACGACGGTGCCGTCCAGGGCCACGTTCGACCACACGTCGTGCCGTGAGGTGGCGGGCAGGACGACGAGGGCGTAGCCGCGGGCGAGCGCGGCGGAGGTGGCGGCGCGCGCCATCTCGGCGAAGTAGGCGAACTCGGTGAAGGTGAAAGGTTCATCCCCGTACGTGGTGACGGTCAGGCCGATCAGGCCCGACTTGCCGGTACGGAGGGTGCGGGCGGCGGCCGACGGGCGGTATCCGAGCCGGTCGGCCACTTCGCGGACGTGGCGTCTGGTGGCGTCCGGAAGCCGGCCCTTCCCGTTGAGGGCGTCGGAGACGGTCGTGATGGAGACTCCGGCGGCGGCGGCGACGTCTCTGATGCCCGCCCTGCCCGGCCGGCCGTTCCGGCGGGTGGTCTCCGCCCGGCTCACCTGGTGCTTCCCTGCTGCTGTCATGGCGAGCCGATAGTAGGGCTCATGCGGTGGGGTAGTGCGGACGCATATGCGCACGTTGACAGGCACGTTTCTGCAAGGTCAGATTGGCGTAAATGGCTTGGAATTAAAGGAAGTTGAACGCTCTTGCTCCAATAGGTGACGTGGTGGCACGCGCGAGCCTGGCGAGCCCCCCATGTTTCGAAGAGGTCTCAACTCACCTGCACGGGTGATGCGCGCCAGGGCGCGAGCCACCGGCGCACAGATATATGCGCAACGCGCCCCACGATTCGCCCTTCTTCGCACCGTGATGCCCCTGGTGCGCGTGTGACTGGTGGGATCGCGCCACGGTGTGCGCGATCACGTGGGCCACGGGCGTACGCTCCGCGCCGAATGCTCATATGGTGAGAAGCACGGGATGCCGGGGGCGGTCATGTGCCTGCCGGTCGTGGCGAGGAGGAGTGCGGTGAGCCAGACGAGCCCCAGGCTGCGTGCCGAGCTGGACGGGATTCCCACGTATGTGCCGGGGAAGCCGGCGGCGGTGGACGGCCCGCTCGCGTTCAAGCTGTCCTCCAACGAGAACCCCTATCCACCCCTGCCGGGCGTGCTGGAAAGTGTGACGGCCACGGCGGAGTCCTTCAACCGCTACCCGGACATGTCCTGCGCGGGGCTGATGGACGAGCTGTCCGATCGGTTCGGGGTGCCGGCCGCGCATCTGGCCACCGGTACCGGATCGGTGGGCGTGGCACAGCAGTTGCTCCAGGCCACCAGCGGGCCGGGCGACGAGGTCGTCTACGCCTGGCGGTCCTTCGAGGCGTACCCGATCATCACGCAGATCAGCGGTGCGCGCGCGGTGCAGGTGCCGCTGACCCCCGGCGAGGTGCACGACCTGGACGCGATGGCGGACGCGATCACGGACCGGACCCGGCTGGTCTTCGTCTGCAACCCCAACAACCCGACCGGCACCGTCGTGCGGCGTGCCGAGCTGGAACGGTTCCTCGACCGGGTGCCCGATGACGTGCTGGTGGTGCTGGACGAGGCGTACCGGGAGTTCAACCGCGACCCCGACGTGCCGGACGGGGTCGAGCTCTACCGCGACCGTCCGAACGTGTGCGTGTTGCGCACCTTCTCGAAGGCCTACGGCCTGGCCGGCCTGCGGGTCGGGTTCGCGATCGCCCACGAGCCGGTCGCGGCGGCGCTGCGCAAGACGGCGGTGCCGTTCGGTGTCAGCCAGATCGCGCAGACGGCGGCGATCGCCTCGCTGCGGGCGGAGGACGAACTCCTGGGCCGGGTCGGCTCGTTGGTGGTCGAGCGGAACCGTGTGCTCCAGTCGCTGCGGGCCGGGGGCTGGACGGTGCCGGACACGCAGGCGAACTTCGTCTGGCTGCGGCTGGGGGAGCGCACGGCCGACTTCGCCCGGGTCTGCGAGGAGGCGGGCGTCGTGGTCCGTCCCTTCGCGGGGGAGGGCGTGCGCGTCACGGTCGGGGAGACCGAGGCGAACGACATCTTCCTGAAGGTGGCGGAGGCGTACCGCAAGGAGTCCTGATCGGCCGGCTCCGCGACCGGGGCCGCCGCTGCTCGACGGTCGACAGGATCGACCGGTCGGCCCGGCCGTCGTCACGACGGCCGGGCCGACCCTTTTCCACCCCGCGGGGTGACCGGACGTTATGGGGTGTCTTGCCCGATCTCGAACAGGTAACCGGCTGTTCGTAGCCATTTGTACGCATTGGTTCCCAGGTGGTGAGCGTCACGCCGCCCGGTACCCCCCTCCCTGCAGATCTCGAACGGGCATGCGCCATACTTGCTTGTGAATGTGAACGCTTTCACAAGCGCGTCCCGGTTGCTCCCAGGATGGGGGTGACGCAGTGGGGCAAAACGCCGCTCGTGGCCACGGCGACTTCGACACAAGGAGAGTGACGACGTGGAATTGGCTCTGGCGCCGGAGACCCTGGCGCGATGGCAGTTCGGCATCACGACCGTCTACCACTTCCTCTTCATCCCTCTGACGATCTCCCTGGCCGCGCTGACGGCCGGGTTGCAGACCGCCTGGGTGCGCACGGAGAACGAGAAGTACCTCAGGGCCACGAAGTTCTGGGGGAAGCTCTTCCTCATCAACATAGCCATGGGGGTGGTCACCGGCATCGTGCAGGAGTTCCAGTTCGGCATGAACTGGTCCGACTACTCGCGGTTCGTCGGTGACATCTTCGGAGCCCCCCTCGCGTTCGAGGCCCTGATCGCGTTCTTCTTCGAGTCCACCTTCATCGGGCTGTGGATCTTCGGCTGGGACAAGCTGCCCAAGAAGATCCACCTGGCGAGCATATGGATGGTCTCGCTCGGCACGCTCCTGTCGGCCTACTTCATCCTCGCGGCCAACTCGTGGATGCAGCACCCCGTCGGCTACAAGATCGACAAGGCCAAGGGCCGCGCCGAACTCACCGACTTCTGGGCCGTGTTGACCCAGAACACCACGCTCACCCAGGTGTTCCACACCTTCGCCGCGTCCTTCCTGACCGGCGGCGCGTTCATGGTCGGCATCGCCGCCTTCCACCTCATGCGCAAGAAGCACATCCGGGTGATGAAGACGTCGCTGCGCCTGGGACTGGTGACCGTCGTCGTGGCCGGCATGCTCACCGCGGTGAGCGGCGACCTGCTCGGCAAGGTCATGTTCAAGCAGCAGCCCATGAAGATGGCCGCGGCGGAGGCGCTGTGGGACGGCCAGGACTCGGCACCGTTCTCGATCTTCGCGTACGGGGACGTCGACAAGGGCCACAACACCGTCGAGTTCGAGATCCCCGGACTGCTGTCGTTCCTCGCCGACGACAACTTCACCTCGCACATCCCCGGCATCAACGACGTCAACAAGGCCGAGCAGCAGAAGTACGGGGCGGGGGACTACCGGCCCAACATCCCGGTCGAGTTCTGGGCCTTCCGCTGGATGATCGGCTTCGGCATGACGTCCTTCGTGGTCGGCCTGGCCGGCCTGTGGCTGACGCGCAAGAAGTTCATGCTGCCGCAGCATCTGCGGGTCGGTGAGGACGAACTGCCGCACCTGGTCCTCTACAAGGACAAGGTGCTCGGGCCGAAGCTGAGCAAGTGGTACTGGCGGATCACCCTCCTGACCCTGGGCTTCCCGCTGATCGCCAACTCCTGGGGCTGGATCTTCACCGAGACGGGCCGTCAGCCCTGGGCCGTCTACGGCGTGCTCCAGACACGTGACGCCGTCTCCCCCGGTGTCTCCCAGGGCGAGGTGCTCACCTCCCTGATCGTCTTCACGGCGCTCTACGCGATCCTCGCCGTCGTCGAGGTCAAGCTGCTCGTGAAGTACGTCAAGGCCGGACCGCCGGAACTGACGGAGGCGGACCTCAACCCACCCACGAAGATCGGCGGCGACACCCACGACGCCGACAAGCCGATGGCCTTCTCGTACTAGTCCGGAAGGAGCTGCGTCATCATGGAACTTCACGACGTCTGGTTCGTCCTGATCGCGGTCCTGTGGACCGGCTACTTCTTCCTGGAGGGCTTCGACTTCGGGGTCGGTGTCCTCACCAAGCTGCTCGCCCGGGACCGGGCCGAACGGCGCGTGCTGATCAACACGATCGGCCCGGTCTGGGACGGCAACGAGGTCTGGCTGCTCAGCGCGGGCGGCGCCACCTTCGCGGCCTTCCCGGAGTGGTACGCCACGCTGTTCTCCGGTTTCTACCTGCCGCTCCTGGTCATCCTGGTCTGCCTGATCGTCCGGGGAGTCGCCTTCGAGTACCGCGCCAAGCGGCCCGAGGAGCGGTGGCAGCGGAACTGGGAGACGGCCATCTTCTGGACGTCGCTGATTCCCGCGTTCCTGTGGGGCGTGGCGTTCGGCAACATCGTGCACGGCGTGAAGATCGACCAGAACTTCAACTACGCCGGCAACCTCGGGGACCTGCTCAACCCGTACGCCCTGCTGGGCGGTCTGGTCACGCTGACGCTCTTCACCTTCCACGGCGCGGTTTTCACGGCGCTGAAGACGCTTGGTGACATCCGGCAGCGGGCCCGCAGGACGGCGACGTACGTCGGTCTGGTCGCCGCCGTGCTGGCGCTGGCGTTCCTGGTGTGGACGCAGGCCGACAGCGGTGACGGCAAGAGCCTGGTCGCGGTGGTCGTCGCGGTGGTGGCGCTGCTCGCGGCACTCGTGGCGAACCGACGGGGCCGGGAGGGATGGGCGTTCGCGCTCTCGGGCGTGACCATCGTGGCCGCCGTGGCGACGCTCTTCCTCGCGCTCTTCCCGAACGTCATGCCGTCGTCGCTCAACGACTCCTGGAACCTGACGGTCTCCAATGCGTCGTCGAGCCCCTACACCCTGAAGATCATGACCTGGCTGGCGGTGATCGCCACTCCCATCGTGGTGCTCTACCAGGCGTGGACCTACTGGGTGTTCCGCAAGCGGATCGGTACGCAACACATCGCCGCCGACGCGGCAGCGGGCGCCGCGCACTGAGTACGGCGGGGAGGGCGTGGCACGCCGGATGTTTCACGTGAAACGCCCTCCCCGCACCAACGGGCATGGCCGGTAAGGGCATGCCGATGGAGACCTCCTGAGAAGAGGGCGTGTTTCACGTGAAACCGATCGACCCACGACTGCTGCGGTACGCCCGTGCCACCCGCTTCTTCCTGGGTGCCGTCGTCCTTCTCGGTGCCGTCGGCGCGGGGCTGGTCGTCGCGCAGGCGATGCTCATTTCCGAGACGGTGGTCGGCGCCTTCCAGCACGGGTTGTCGGTCCACGGACTGCGCACTCCCCTGCTGCTGCTCGTGGCCGTCGCCTGCGGCCGCGCGCTCGTCTCCTGGCTCACCGAACTCGCCGCGCACCGCGCCAGCGCGGCGGTGAAGTCGGAGCTGCGCGGCCGGCTTCTTGAGCGCGCCGGTGCACTCGGCCCCGCGTGGCTCGGTGACCAGCGGACCGGTTCCCTCGTGGTGCTGGCCACGCGCGGCATCGACGCCCTGGACGACTACTTCTCCCGCTACCTGCCCCAGCTCGGCCTGGCCGTCGTGGTGCCGGTGGCGGTGCTCGCCCGCATAGTCACCGAGGACTGGGTCTCCGCGGCGATCATCGTCTGCACGCTGCCGCTCATCCCCGTCTTCATGGCGCTCATCGGCTGGGCGACGCAGGCCCGCACGGACCGTCAGTGGCGGCTGCTGTCGCGGCTGTCCGGTCACTTCCTGGACGTGGTCGAGGGGTTGCCCACGCTGAAGGTGTTCGGCCGGGCCAAGGCGCAGGCGGACTCCATCCGCCGCATCACCGGCGAGTACCGGCAGGCGACCCTGCGGACCCTGCGGCTCGCCTTCGTCTCGTCCTTCGCGCTGGAACTGCTCGCGACCCTGTCCGTGGCACTGGTCGCCGTGACCATCGGCATGCGGCTGGTCTCCGGCGGCATGGACCTCTACACCGGCCTGCTCGTCCTCGTCCTGGCGCCGGAGGCCTACCTGCCGCTGCGCCAGGTCGGCGCGCAGTACCACGCGGCGGCCGAGGGGCTCGCCGCCGCCGAGGAGATTTTCGCGGTACTGGAGACCCCGGCCCCCGCGACGGGCGGCGCCGCCGTACCGTCGGGCGCCCTGTCCTTCGACGAGGTCACCGTCCGGTACCCGGATCG
Organism: Streptomyces sp. NPDC008150; assembly: GCF_042956945.1. Classification (NCBI taxonomy): domain Bacteria; kingdom Bacillati; phylum Actinomycetota; class Actinomycetes; order Kitasatosporales; family Streptomycetaceae; genus Streptomyces; species Streptomyces sp. NPDC008150. Next base: position 358,378 of record NZ_JBIBHJ010000003.1, read on the forward strand.
GAGCGCGGACGCGGTGTCGGACGTGTCGTTCACGGTCGAGCCCGGGGAGACGGTCGCCCTCGTGGGCCCGAGCGGGACCGGCAAGTCGACCCTGCTGAACGCGGCGCTCGGTTTCGTGCCGCTCACCGGCGGCCGGGTCCGTGTCGGGGGAGCGGACCTCGCGGAACTCGACCTGGACCAGTGGCGGTCCCGCGTGGCCTGGGTCCCGCAGCACCCGCACCTGTACGCCGGGACCATCGCCGAGAACGTGCGCCTGGCGCGGCCGGACGCCGACGCCGCGGCGGTGCGCCGGGCACTGGACGACGCCGGGGCGCTGCCGTTCGTGGACGCGCTCCCCGAGGGGGCCGACACCGTGCTCGGCGAGGACGGCACCGGGCTGTCGGCGGGGCAGCGGCAACGGCTCGCCCTGGCCCGCGCCTTCCTCGCCGACCGGCCCGTGCTCCTGCTCGACGAGCCGACGGCGACCCTGGACGGCGCGACCGAGGCGGAGATCGTCGCCACGGTCCGCCGCCTCGCGGTGGGCCGCACGGTGCTGCTGGTGGTGCACCGGCCCGCGCTGCTGGCCGTCGCCGACCGCGTGGTGCGGCTGCCGGAGACGGGCGCGCGTGCGGCGGCCCGCACGCACGGGACGGAGGCCGGTCGCGCGGCGGCGGGAGGCACCGCCACCGTTCCGGCGCCGCGAACTCCCGCGGAACCGGCGCCCCGTGACCTTCTCGCCGAGGGTGCCGAGGGCGCCGCCGGGGAGGAGCACGCGCCCGCACACGGCACGGACGACCGGGCCGCCCGGCGGGCCGCCGCCGGGCGCGGAGTCCTCGCCCGGGTGCGCGCCCTCGCCGACGCCCGGCGCGGCCGGCTCGCGCTGGCGCTGCTGCTCGGCGCCCTCGCGCTCGGCAGCTCCGTGGGCCTCATGGCCACATCCGGTTGGCTCATCTCGCGGGCGTCCCAGCACCCGCCCGTGCTGTACCTGATGGTCGCCGTGACGGCGACCCGGACCTTCGGCCTCGGCCGGGCCGTCTTCCGGTACGCCGAGCGGCTCGTGTCGCACGACGCGGTGCTGCGGATGCTCGCCGACACCCGGGTCGCCGTGTTCCGGCGCCTGGAGCGGCTGGCCCCCGCCGGGCTGCGCGGAATCCGGCGCGGCGACCTGCTGTCGCGGCTGGTCGCCGACGTGGACGCCCTCCAGGACTACTGGCTGCGCTGGCTGCTGCCGGCCGGCACCGCCGCGGTCGTCTCGGCGGCCTCGGTGGCCTTCACCGCGTGGCTGCTCCCGGAGGCCGGGGCCGCGCTGGCCGTCGGTCTGCTGGCCGCGGGCGCCGGGGTGCCGCTGCTGACCGCGTCGGTGGCACGCCGCGCGGAACGCCGGCTGTCTCCCGCCCGGGGCGTGCTCGCCACGCGGGTCACCGACCTGCTGACCGGCACCGCCGAGCTGACGGTCGCCGGTGCGCTGCCCGCGCACACCGCGCGGGCCGGGCGGGCGGACGGCGTCCTGACCCGGATCGCCTCCCGCGCCGCCACCGCCACCGCCCTCGGCGACGGCCTCACGGCGCTGATCTCCGGCCTGACCGTCGCGGCCACCGCGCTCGTCGGCGCCCAGGCGGTCGCCGCCGGACGCCTCGGCGGCGTCGCGATGGCCGTGGTCGTCCTCACGCCGCTCGCCGCCTTCGAGGCCGTCCTCGGCCTGCCGCTCGCGGTCCAGTACCGGCAGCGGGTGCGCAGGAGCGCCGAGCGCGTGTACGAGGTCCTGGACGCACCCGCCCCGGTGCGCGAACCGGAACGGCCCCGCAAGGCGCCGGCCACTCCGTTCCCGCTCGTGGTCAAGGACCTGGCCGCCCGCCACCCCGGCCGGCAGCACGACGCCCTGGCCGGTCTGGACGTCACGCTGACCCAGGGGCGCCGGATCGCGGTGGTCGGTGCCTCCGGCGCCGGCAAGACGACACTGGCGCAGGTGCTGCTGCGGTTCCTGGACGCCGACGCGGGCACGTACACGCTGGCCGGCGTGGACGCGTACGCCCTCGACAGCGACGACGTGCGGCGTCTGGTCGGGCTGTGCGCCCAGGACGCGCACCTCTTCGACAGCTCGGTACGGGAGAACCTGCTGCTCGCGCGGCGGGGCGCGACCGACACCGAACTGCGCGACGCGCTCGCGCGAGTACGGCTGCTCGACTGGGTGGACGGCCTGCCCGCCGGGCTCGACACCCTCGTCGGCGAGCACGGCGCCCGCCTGTCCGGCGGTCAGCGGCAGCGGCTGGCACTCGCCCGCGCGCTGCTGGCCGACTTCCCCGTCCTCGTGCTCGACGAGCCGGCCGAACACCTCGACCTGCCGACCGCCGACGCCCTCACCGCCGACCTGCTGGCCGCCACCGAGGGCCGGACGACCGTACTCATCACGCACCGGCTCGCGGGTCTCGCGGACGTCGACGAGGTGATCGTGCTCGACGGGGGCAGGGCGGTGCAGCGCGGCCCGTACGCGGAACTGCTCGCCGTGGACGGTCCGTTGCGGGACATGGTGGACCGGGAGACGGAGACGGACCTGCTGGTCGGGGCGCGCTAGCCGAGGATCGCGCGGCGGAGGCGGCACGCCGGGAGCCGTGCGCCACGCGGGGGTGCGGCGGTGGGGTGCGGCGCAGCGGTGCGGCCGGCGGGCCGGGAGGGCGGTTCGACCAGGTCGCCGCAAACCGGGCGAATTAGGCTCGGCCCATGCCCGCCACCCCGCCCCCAGACCCGTCCTTCGAACCCCCCGCTCCCCCGTCCGAGCCCTCCGACGCGGCAGCACGGCTTGATCTGCCCAGGGACCTGCACGCGCGATGGGCGGCGCGGACGACCCAACTGCTGGACGCCATGCGCTCCATCGGCGGCGGCGTCGACCTGCACGGCACGCTCGACACCATCTGCGAGACGGCCGCCGCCCTGACCGACGCCCGGTACGCGGCGCTCGGCGTCGTCGACGAACACGGCGACGGACTCGCCGACTTCGTCCACCACGGGGTCGACGAGGAGACCGTCCGGCGCATCGGCCACCTCCCCGACGGGCACAAGGGGCTGCTCGGCGCCCTCGTCCGGGACCCGCGCCCGGTGCTGCTCACGGACCTGACCGCCGACCCGCGCTCCTGCGGATTCCCCGCGCACCACCCGGAGATGCGGAGCTTCCTCGGCGTCCCCGTGGACGTCCGGGGCAGGGCCTTCGGGAACCTCTACCTCTCGGAGAAGCGGGGCGGCGAGCCGTTCAACGAGGACGACCTGAACCTCGTCCGGGTGCTCGCCACCGAGGCCGGCATCGCCATCGAGCATGCCCGCCTCCACGAGGCGGCCAGGCAGCGCGAGCGCTGGATCGACGGGTCCGTGGCGGTCACCACCGCTCTGCTCTCCGGGCACGGCGGCTCCGCGGGGCCCGCCGTTCCGGGCGCTGCCGGGGCCGGAGACGGCGGGGCGGCAGCGGACGACGCCCTCCACGTCGTCGCCGAACAGGCCCGCCGGCTGTCGGGCTCGGCGGCGGGCATGGTGCTGCTGCCCGACGGGAACGGCGGCCTGGAGGTCGTCGCCGTCGCCTCGGAACGGCCGACGGGGGCGCTCGGTGCGGTCGTCCCGCCGGAGAGCGAGATCGTCGGTGAACTCCTCGCCGGCAGGGCCGTGTTCATCGAGGACACTGCCGGCGACCCCCGCACGGTCACACCCTTCGCCGCCGACTACGGTCCCGCGATGCTGCTGCCCCTCACGAGCGACGGGCGGGTCCTCGGCATCCTCGTCGTCCCGCGCGCTCCCGGGGAGCGGCCGTTCACGCCCGCGGAACGCACGCTGGCGGTCCAGTTCGCCTCGCAGGCCGCGCTCGCGCTGCGGATGGCGGAGGCGCAGCGGGACCGGGAGCGGCTGGCCGTCTACGAGGACCGCGACCGGATCGCGCGCGACCTGCACGACCTGGTCGTCCAACGGCTGTTCGCCACCGGGATGATGCTGGAGGGGGCCCAGCGCCGGTCCGTCGTTCCGGAGGTGCGGGAGGGCGTGGCCAGGGCGGTCGACGAACTCGACATCACCATCCAGGAGATCCGCACCGCCATCTTCGCGCTCCAGCAGGGCCCCGCGGAGGCGCCCTCCGGCCTGCGTACGCGGGTGATGCGCGAGATCGGCAACGCCGCCGTGCCGCTGGGCTTCACACCGTCCCACCGGTTCGTCGGCCCGGTCGACACGGTGGTCGGGGACCTGGTGGGCAAGAACCTCGTGGCCGCCCTGCGCGAGGCGCTGTCCAACGCGTTCCGGCACGCGGAGGCCACGCGGATCGAGGTCGTCGTCGACGCGACGGTGACCCTGCCCGACGGCAGGCCGGGCGTCCGGCTGACCGTCGCCGACGACGGCGTCGGCATCCCCGAGGGCGGACGCCGCAGCGGCCTGCGGAATCTCGGGCGGCGGGCCGAGTCGCTGGGCGGCGGCAGTTGGCACGGCCCCGGCATCGGCGACGACGGGGCGGGCACGACGCTGGTCTGGGAGGCCCCGCACTGAACGGTTGGCACCGCACGCGGCCCCTACGTCCGCGGCGCCGGGCGGGGCGGCGCCCGGACCCTTCGGCCGAGTGGTCGGGGCGCTGTCCACGCATCGGGGAGGCGGCTGCCCGGGTGCGCGGCGCTGGGTGGTGAGTGCTCGCCCGCCCGTCGGCCGTGTGGAACGACGCGCACCTCCACGGGCCGCGCGGTGCGTCGGGCACCCGCAACCCGCAACCCGCAACCCGCCGCCCGCGTCGGCGTGAGGCGGCCGTCCCCCGGGCGTACGAGCAGAACAGGACGGTGGCCGGGCGGCCGACCATGATCGCTGACATGCGATCACGTCGGCGTCACCCACTGCTCGTTCCCGTGCTCCTGATCGGCCTCGCCGTGTTCGTGGCGCGCCCGGGTGGTGGTCCCGTCGACGGCGGCCTCGCGGACGGTGTCGCGGACGCCCAGGTCGTCCGACTGGACCGGGAGGCCGCGGTGGCGGCGCGGCAGTACGAGGAGGGGCGTCGGCAGGCCCGTGAGCAGCGGGCCCGCGCCCGGCGGCTGGAGGAGCGACTGGGCAGGGAGCGACGCCGGGCCGCCGTGCTGCACACCGAGTTGGTGCGGTCGGCCCGAACCCGGGACAGCGGGGCCGCCGACGCAACGCCGGCCGCGGCGACACTCCTCGCGGGCGGCCCGGAAGGGCTGACGCGCGGTCGGCACCTGTCACCGCAGGCGGTCCTCGCCGTGCGCAACGCGATCGACAGGAGCCGCCGGTCCGAGGCGCGGCTATCTGCGGACCAGGCGCGGGCGACGTCCGCGTGGCGGTCGCTGGAGAGGCGCAACACGCAACTCGCCGCGTTGAAGCGGGACATCGGGCAACGCCTGGACGAGGCACGGCAGCGGCTCGTGGCCCGGGAGACGGGGCCGGCCGTCGCAGGCCCCTGCGGGGGAGCGGCCCGGCCGGAACCCCGCGAGCCCTCGGGCCGGGCCGCCGCCGAGGGGCGGTGGGTGGCGCCCGTCAGGTCGTACGAACTGACGGCGGGGTTCGGCAGCGGCGGCGCGCGGTGGGCGAACCGGCATACCGGGCAGGACTTCGCGGTGCCCCTCGGGACGCCGGTGCGGGCGGTGGGCGCGGGCCGCGTGGTGCGGGTGTTGTGCGGCGGCGCCTTCGGCGTCCAGCTCGTGCTGCGGCACCCCGACGGCTACTGCACGCAGTACGCGCACCTCTCCGCGGTGGCGGTGCGCCGGGGCGAGACGGTGAGCGCCGGGCAGGTGATCGCGCGGTCCGGCTCGACCGGCAACTCCACCGGGCCGCACCTGCACTTCGAGGTACGGCGCACGCCCGGTACCGGCTCCTCGGTGGACCCGCTGCCCTGGCTGGAGGAGCGCGGCGTACGGATCGGCTGAGCGGGCCCGGGGCGGCAGGCGGCCCGGCCCGCCGGCCCGACCCGCCGGTCCGGCCGGTCGGATCGGGTCCGCCCGTCAGACCAGCTCCGCCAGCATCCGTTCGATGACGACGGCCACGCCGTCGTCGTTGTTGGCGGCGGTACGGGCCGTGGCCGCGGCGACGGCGGCCGGGTGGGCGTTGCCCATCGCGTAGGACCGGCCTGCCCAGGTCAGCATCTCGACGTCGTTGGGCATGTCCCCGAAGGCGACGACCTGGTCGGGGGAGATGCCGCGCTCCGCGCAGCAGAGGGCCAGGGTGGACGCCTTCGAGACCCCGGGGCCGCTGATCTCCAGCAGCGCGCTCGGGCTGGACCGGGTGACGGTGGCACGGTCGCCGACGGCCCGCCGGGCGACGTCGAGGAAGACGTCCGGGGCGAGTTCGTAGTGGTAGGCGAGGATCTTGAGCACCGGTTCCCTGGTGCCGGGGGCGTTCGGGGCGAGCAGTTCCAAGGCGTCGGCGACCGTGTCGGGCCGCTCGCGCAGCAGCTTCGGGTAGCCGGGCTCCTGGTGGAAGCCGTAGGTCTGCTCGACCGCGAAGAGGGTGCCGGGGGCGGCCTCGCGCAGCAGCCGCACGGTGTCGAGCGCGTTCTCCCGCGCCAGCTCGCGCACCGAGACGAACCGGTGGGCGCCCGCGCTGCCGTGCAGGTCGACGACCGCGGCGCCGTTGCCGCAGATGGCGAGGCCGTGCCCGTGCACGTGCTCGCTGACGGCGTGCATCCAGCGGGCTGGCCGGCCGGTGACGAAGAAGACCTCGATACCGGCAGCCTCTGCGGCGGCGAGCGCCGAGACCGTACGCGGCGACACCGAACTGTCGTCGCGCAGCAGGGTGCCGTCGAGATCCGTGGCGATCAGCCGGGGCGGAACGGCGGCGGCCGGGGGCTGGGGCTGTCGAGTCGCTGAGGTCACCCGGTCATTCTGGCCCATATGCCCGCACGGCCGTGCGGGAGTCCGCACATGTGAGTGATTTCCGCTGTTGGCCGGGAGCGCTCCCGGCCAGGAGGGACGCGGCCCGAGCGGCGTGCGCCCGCGGACGGGGGCACGGTGGCCGCGCCCCGGCCGCCTCCTGCTGCCGCCGGCCGCACGGCATACGCTTCCCGCATGACCGACCTGCGCCTGAGCACCGTGATCCTCCCCGTCGACCGCTGGCACGAGGGCGGCCGGGACAAGTGGCGGCGAGCCGAGGAGCTCGGTTTCCATGCCACGTACACCTACGACCACCTGTCCTGGCGCACCTTCCGTGACGGCCCGTGGTTCGGGGCCGTGCCGACGCTGACCGCCGCCGCGGCCGTCACCGAGCGCCTGCGGCTGGGCACGCTGGTCACGAGCCCGAACTTCCGTCACCCGGTGACCCTGGCGAAGGACCTGATCTCCCTGGACGACGTCTCCGGCGGCCGGATCACGCTGGGCATCGGGGCCGGCGGCAACGGGTTCGACGCCACCGTGCTGGGCCAGGAGCCGTGGACGCCGCGTGAACGGGCCGACCGGTTCGGGGAGTTCGTGCCGCTGCTGGACCGGCTGCTGACCGAGGACGCGGTCTCGCAGCGCGGGGAGTTCTACTCGGCGGACGAGGCGCGGGACATCCCGGGCTGCGTGCAGCGGCCCCGGCTGCCCTTCGCGGTGGCGGCGACCGGCCCGCGCGGGATGCGGCTGGCCGCGCGGTACGGGCAGGCGTGGGTGACGACGGGGGACCCGAAGCTGTTCGAGGAGGGCACCCCCGAGCAGTCCCGGGCCGCGCTGGCCGGACAGGTCGGGCGACTCGGTGCCGCGTGCGAGGAGACCGGCCGGGACGTCGCCGAGCTGGACAAGATCCTGCTCACCGCCTTCACCCCGGACCGCAACCGGCCCTTCGAGTCCGTGGAGGCGTTCGTCGACTTCGCCGGACGCCACGCGGAGCTGGGCTTCACCGAGATCGTCGTCCACTGGCCCATCGCCGACTCGGAGTTCGCCATCGACCCCGGCGTCTTCGAAGCGATCGTCACCGAGGCGCCCGCGCGGCTGGGCTGACCGCCAAGTCCGTTGCCGGGGCGCCCCGTTCGGGCCCCGGGTCCGGGGCGTCCAGCATTTCGCGCATCGTCCGGGCGGCGCGCACGGCGGCGTCGGCGCAGCAGTTGTTGAACAGGACGTGCACCTCGCGCGCCCGCCCGGCCAGGGCGCGGACGCGCGGGATCCACTCGGCCAGTTCGGCCGCCGTGTAGGTGTGCCGGAACCGGTCCTCCTTGCTGCCCGTCCCCCACGCCTCGCTGCGGCCGTGGAAGCGGACCACCGCCAGCCGGGGCGAGGTGATCCGGGCGACCGGCGGCACGGAGGACGGGAGCCCCCGGGCCATGTCCACGGCGACCGCGGCCGCGTCGAGTTCGGCCAGCAGCGCGGCGGTGCCGTCCGCGCGGTCCTCGCGCCACCACCCCGGGTGCCTGAACTCCACCGCCATCGGCCACCCGGCGGCGCGCTCCCGGCACCGGCGCAGGAACTCCGCCGCGGGCACGCCCGGCGCCAACTGCCGGGGGAACTGGAACAGCACGGTGCCCAACCGGCCGCCGGCGCGCAGCGGTTCGAGCGCGGAGGCGAAGCGGTGCCACACCTCGTCGAGGAGGCCGGGGTCCGTGTCGTCCCGGCCGCGTCGCGCGGCGGCCAGGGCGGGGCGCAGGTCGGCGGGGAGCGACTCCGGCCGGGTCGGATGGCCGGTGAGCAGGGAGAACGCCTTCACGTCGAAGCGGAACCCGTCGGGGGTGCGCTCGGTCCACAGCAGGCTGTTGCGCGTGCTGGGCAGGCCGTAGTAGGTGGCGTCGACCTCGACGACGGGGAACTGCTCCGCGTAGTGCCGCAACCGCCCCTCGGCGTCCCGACTGCCGCGCGGATACCAACCGGAGGCCACCAGCGCCTTGTCGGTCCAGGAGCAGGTCCCGACCTTGATCTCCCCGGCCGAGTCCGCCGCGTTCGCCATGCCCGCCGAGTTCGCCGTGCCGTCGCCGCCCTTCGCGCCCGCCCGGCCCGCCGTGCCCGCGGAGCGCACGGAATCCGCCGCGCCCGCGGCACCTGCCCCGCCCGTCCCGCCCGTCTCCGTCATCCCGCCGCCGTTCCGTATCGCCGTCCGCGCCGCACGTGCGGACCGCGTTCCCCGGACCGGCAGACGTCAACACCCGCGGCCGCCAACGGAGTCACGCCGGGAACCGGGCCCGGCGGGCTACCCCTCAGCGTCCTGAACCGGGCCGGGCGGCCTTCCCTCAGTGGCCCTCCGGGAAGCGCAGGTAGCGCGCCGGTACGGCCGCCGTCAGCCAGACGCCGTTGGCGCTGACCCGGAACTCGTGGCCGTCGCGGTGCATCGCGGCGGTGTCCACGGAGAGCACCACCGGCCGTCCGCGCCGGGCGCCGACACGGGTCGCCGTCTCCCGGTCGGCCGAGAGGTGCACGTCGTGCCGGTTCATGGGACGCAGCCCCTCCGCGCGGATCGCGTCCAGGTTGCGGGCGACGGTGCCGTGGTAGAGGTACGCGGGCGGTGCCGTCGCGGGCAGTCCCAGGTCGACCTCGACGGTGTGCCCCTGGCTGGCCCGGATCCGGGTGCCCTCGACGGCGAAGCGCCGCTTGTCGTTCGTGGCCACCACGTGGTCGAGCTCCGCGCGGGAGACGGGGAAGCCGTGCGCCCGCGTCGCCGCGAGCAGGGTGTCGATCTCCACCCAGCCGGCCTCGTCGAGGACGAGCCCGATCCGCTCCGGCTGGTGCCGCAGGTGCTTCGACAGGTACTTCGACACCTTCACGGTGCGTCTGTCGGCCGCGTCGGCGCCTTCGGCGGACCCGGCTGCTCTTCGTTCGGTCATCCGACCAGGGTGGCGCGCGCGTCACACATCGCGCAGGTGAATTTTTGGAGCTCAGGTTTGCTCCACAGCCAAGTCCGTTTATCCACAGGGGATTTCGCAAAACTGTGGATAACTAGCCTGCGGTTGCTGCCAGTTCGTGAACATCTGTTCCTTTCGGTCCTGTTCACGACGGCGTCGGCAACTCACTTGTCCACAACTCCTGTTCAAGACCCGCCTCGAACGCGGCCCGGTCCCGTCTGTCAACAACACCGGACGCAATGAACCGATTTGCCGCCCCCGGCGACTCCTCGACACGCCGCCGTCGCACCGCACCCGCCCGTCATGGACGAACCCGCGCGAAAGCGACGTGATGCGGCGTTCGCACGGGCAACGCGGGTCTACTCGGCGGGGGTTGCCGCGTGCTCCCGTCCTTCGACCTCGGTGACGAAGGCCGCCGTCCACTCGGCCACCCGGTCGGGATGGGTGCGCGGGATCCAGTGCCGGGCCCGCAGGGTGCGCCGCACCAACCGCGGTGCCCAGCGGTCCAGTTCGTCGTACAGGTACTCCGACAGGAAGGCGTCCTGGAGCGGCGTGATGAGCTGCACCGGTACGTGCGCGTAGGCGTCGGCGCGGGGGCGGCGCAGCCGCGTCCGGACGTTGTCGCGGTACAACCACGCGCCGTGCGCGGCGTCTTCGGGGAGCGAGGCGGTGGGATAGCCGCCGCTGGAAGGGACATGCTCCGCGCGTTCGAGGATCTTCGGCCAGCGCCGCCCGAGCGGTCCGCGCCAGGCACGCTCGGGCAGGACGGGGGTGTGCAGCAGGTAGACGTACCAGGACTTGGCTCCCTGGCCCAGGAGTTGGCCCGTGCGGCGCGCGGAGCGGTGCCGGAGGCGGTCCTTGATCCAGTGGCCGAAGTGGTCGAGGGACGGCCCGGACATCGACGTGAACGAGGCGATCCTGCCCCTGGTCCGCTCGACCGTGGCGAACTCCCAGGACTGCACCGAACCCCAGTCGTGGCCGACCACGTGCACCGGGGCGTCCGGGCTCACCGCGTCCGCGACCGCGAGGAAGTCGTCCGTCAGTTTGGCCAGGGTGAATCCGCCCCGCAGCGGCAGCGGTGCCGTCGAACGACCGTGGCCCCGGACGTCGTACGTCACGACGTGGAAGCGGTCGGCGAGGCGGTCCGCCACGTCCGACCAGACCTCCTGGCTGTCCGGATACCCGTGCACCAGGACGACCGTGGGGCGTGCCCGGTCCCCGGTCTCGGTCACGCACAGCTCGACCCCACCGGTCCGCACCGTCCGAACCGTGCTGTTCCGGGGCCCCTGTTGCTCCCCCGGCCGCGCCTGCGGCTCCTGCGGCTCCCGCGCGTCCTTCGGCGTCACTCGTCCTCCGCCCAGCGCCGCGGGCCGGCGGTCCGGGCCGTCCGCGGCGCGGAACGGCGGGGGCACGCACGGCTGTTCACGGCAGGTCGTCCTCCGGTCGCCGACGAATCTCGCAGTTGTGAGACGCGGCGTCAACAGGGAGTGCGGCCGGACCTCACGCCCACCTCCCGCCCACCTCGCGCCCCTCGCGCACCCCTGGCCTCTCGGGGTGACCCCTACGGGCCCGTAAGCCTGAGGTCTGACGCGATGACGCACCCCCGGTCTGACGACGCGGGCCGCGTTCGTCACTACCGTCGAGGACGTGACTGTGATCGCGACCGAAAGCCTGAGCAAGCGGTTCCCGAGGGTGACCGCTCTGGACCGGCTGTCCGTGGACGTCGGGCCCGGTGTCACCGGGCTCGTCGGCGCCAACGGAGCCGGCAAGTCGACCCTGATCAAGATTCTGCTGGGTCTGTCCCCCGCCACCGAGGGCCGTGCGCAGGTACTCGGGCACGATGTCGCCGTGGACGGCCCCGCCATCCGGGAGCGCGTCGGCTACATGCCCGAGCACGACTGCCTGCCCCCCGACGTGTCGGCGACCGAGTTCGTCGTCCACATGGCGCGCATGTCCGGCCTCCCGCCGACCGCCGCCCGCGAGCGCACGGCGGACACCCTGCGCCACGTCGGCCTGTACGAGGAGCGCTACCGCCCCATGGGCGGCTACTCCACGGGCATGAAGCAGCGCGTGAAACTGGCCCAGGCGCTCGTCCACGACCCGCAGTTGGTGTTCCTGGACGAGCCGACCAACGGCCTGGACCCGGCCGGCCGCGACGAGATGCTCGGCCTGATCCGGCGCATCCACAGCGAGTTCGGCATCTCGGTCCTCGTGACGTCGCACCTGCTGGGCGAGTTGGAGCGCACCTGCGACCACGTCGTCGTCATCGACGGCGGCAAGCTGCTGCGCTCCAGCTCCACGACGGACTTCACGCAGACGACCACGACGCTCGTCGTCGAGGTCACCGACAGCGACGCGCATCCGGACGGCACGCGGGCGGTGCGCGAGGAACTGCGCTCGCGTGGCGTGGAGTTGCTGCCCGGCGCCGCGGACGGCGACTTCGCCGCGGTCGGCAGCGGGCTCCCCGGCGGCGGCCACGTCCTGCTGGTGACCGCGCGGGGCGAGGAGACGAACGACGTCGTGCGCGACGTCATCGCCGACCTCGGCCTCGGCCTGGTGCGGATGGAGCAGCGCCGGCACCGCATCTCGGAGGTCTTCCGCGACTCGGACGCGGCGGCGGCCACGGAGGCGGCGGCCACGGAGGCGGCGGCCCAGGCACACGCGCGGGCCGAGGCACCGGGCCCCGCCGACGCCGACGCCGACGCCGACGCCGAGGCAGGCACCGCACCGGGCTCCCCCGGAACCACCCCGACCACCGACACCCAGCGCAAGGAGGCGGTCGGCCATGGCGACTGAGCCCCAGCCGACACGGCGGACCGGCGGCCCCGGCCCCGTCCCGGACCAGGCCCCAGGACCCGGCGGCACCCGGCCGACGGCACCCGCGACGGCCCTCGCGGCACCCCCCGGCGGAACCGACCGCACCCGTATCCACGACATCGGTTACCGCTCCTACGACGGCCCCCGCCTCGGCCGCTCGTACGCCCGCCGCTCCCTGTACGCGCAGTCGCTGCGCGGCGCCTACGGGCTCGGCCGCTCGGCCCGCTCCAAGGTGCTGCCGATGCTGCTGTTCGGCGTGATGTGCGTACCGGCGGCCATCATGGTGGCCGTCGCCGTGGCCACCAAGGCGCACGACCTGCCCGTCGACTACACCCGCTACGCGATCATCATGCAGGCCGTGACCAGCCTGTTCGTCGCCGCGCAGGCCCCGCAGTCCGTCTCGCGCGACCTGCGCTTCCGTACCGTGCCGCTGTACTTCTCGCGGCCGATCGAGGCGTCCGACTACGTACGCGCGAAGTTCGCGGCGCTGGCCTCAGCGCTGTTCGTGCTGACCGCAGCGCCGGTGCTCGTCCTCTACGTGGGCGCGCTGCTCGCGAAACTCGACTTCACCGACCAGACCAAGGGGTTCGGGCAGGCGCTCGTCTCGGTGGCGGTCCTGTCGGTGCTGTTCGGCGGCATCGGTCTCGTCGTCGCGTCGATCACCCCGCGCCGCGGCTTCGGCATCGCGGCCATCATCGCCGTGCTGACCATCACCTACGGCGCCGTCAACACGCTGGCCGCCATCGCGGACGTCCAGGACAGCTCGGGCTCCATCCCGTGGATCGGCCTCTTCTCACCGGTCACGCTCGTCAACGGCGTGCAGTCCGCCTTCCTGGGCGCGGAGTCCACGCTGCCGGGCGCGCGGGACATCACCTCGGCGCAGGGCGCCGTCTACGTCCTCGTCGTGCTGGCCGTGATCTCCGGCTGCTACGCGCTGCTGACCCGCCGCTACCGGAAGGCGGGACTGTGACCGCCCGGCGCACGCACCGTCCGTACGACGGGCCCTGCGTGCCCGCCAAGTCCCGCGCCGCAGGCGCCCGTTCACTCACCGCCGTCCCGCCGACCGCGGGCTCGGGCCTCGCGAGGAAGGTGCCGCGTCCATGAGCACGCTCACCGTCGACCACGTCTCCCGCTGGTTCGGCAACGTGGTGGCCGTCAACGACATCACCATGTCCATCGGGCCGGGCGTCACCGGCCTGCTCGGCCCCAACGGCGCCGGCAAGTCCACGCTCCTCAACATGATGGGCGGCTTCCTGGCCCCCTCCACCGGCACCGTCACCCTGGACGGCGCGACGGTGTGGCGCAACGAGCAGATCTACCGGCACATCGGCATCGTCCCCGAACGCGAGGCGATGTACGACTTCCTCACCGGCCGGGAGTTCGTCGTCGCCAACGCCGAACTGCACGGGCTCGGCAAGAAGGCGGCCCAACGCGCCCTGGCCACCGTGGAGATGGAGTACGCGCAGGACCGCAGGATCGCCACGTACTCCAAGGGCATGCGGCAGCGCGTGAAGATGGCGTCCGCGCTCGTCCACGACCCCTCGGTGCTGCTGCTGGACGAGCCGTTCAACGGCATGGACCCGCGCCAGCGCATGCAGTTGATGGAACTGCTGCGGCGCATGGGCGACGACGGCCGGACCGTCCTGTTCTCGTCCCACATCCTCGAAGAGGTCGAGCAACTGGCCCGCCACATCGAGGTGGTGGTCGCCGGCCGGCACGCCGCCAGCGGCGACTTCCGGCGGATCCGCCGTCTCATGACCGACCGGCCGCACCGCTATCTGGTGCGCTCCAGCGACGACCGCGCGCTCGCGGCGGCACTGATCGCCGACCCGTCCACGGCCGGCATCGAAGTCGACCTGGCGGAGGGCGCGTTGCGCGTGCAGGCCGTCGACTTCGGCCGGTTCACCGCCCTGTTGCCCCGGGTCGCCAGGGACCATGGCATCCGGCTGCTCACGGTCTCGCCGTCCGACGAGTCCCTCGAATCCGTGTTCTCTTATCTGGTCGCGGCGTAGGAGGCCACCATGTACGACCCCACAGTCGCCCGGCTCACCTACCGCGCGCTGCTCGGCCGGCGCCGGGCCCTGATCCTCGGCGCGCTGCCCCTGCTGCTCCTCGTGATCGCCGTCGTCGTGCGCGCCCTCGCGGGAGCCGACGACCAGACGACGTCCGACGTCCTCGGCGGCCTCGCGATCGCCACGATGGTGCCGATCATCGGCGTCATCGCGGGCACCGGCGCCATCGGCCCGGAGATCGACGACGGCTCGGTCGTGTACCTGCTGTCCAAGCCTCTGAAGCGGCCGACGATCATCTTCACCAAGCTGATCGTCGCGATCGCCGTGACCATGGTCTTCTCAGCGGTTCCCACCTTCCTGGCGGGCCTGATCCTCAACGGCAACGGCCAGCAGCTCGCCGTGGCCTACACGGTGGCGGCACTGGTCGCCTCGATCGCGTACGCCGCGCTCTTCCTGCTCCTCGGCACGGTCTCCCGGCACGCCGTGGTCTTCGGGCTCGTCTACGCGCTGATCTGGGAGGCGCTCTTCGGCTCGCTGGTGCCGGGCGCGCGCACCCTGAGCGTCCAGCAGTGGGGCCTCGCGGTGGCGCACAAGGTCACCGGCGGAGACCTCGTCACCTCGCACGTCGGGCTGACGACGGCGACGGTGCTGCTGATCGCGGTGACGGTGCTGGCCACCTGGTACGCCGGTCAGCGGCTGCGCTCGCTGAAGCTGACGGGCGACGAGTGACGGCGGCGGCGGACGGGCGTTCCGGGCCCGTCCGCCGCGCGGGTGACGGCCGTGTGCCGGTGGTTCTGCGGTACTGACAGGGCCTTCACACCGGTTTGTGCACACTGGGGGACCGGCCGGAGACCCCGGAACCGGGCGCGGGAGGAGGACGGCATGGCGGACACGGCGGGCACGGACCCCGGAGCGCCCGACGGCGCCCCCGAGGGCCCCGACGGCTTCGACGGTCTGGTCCTCGACGAGGACTTCGTCCGCGCGGCCGACGCGGCGGAGCCGTCGGCGCGGGCCCGGATGCTCGCGGCGCGCCGGCGCCGCGAGGACCCCGGACCGCAGCCCTGGCGCTCGGACGAGCCGCCCGCGGGCTGGTTCTTCAGCAGGCCCCGGCGACGTGCACGGCGCCGGTGGACGGGACTTCGCCGCGGACACGGCGGCGGCGCGTCCTAGGGGCCTAGCCCAGCAGCCGTTCCAGGACGACCGCGATGCCGTCCTCGTCGTGGGACGCGGTGACCTCGTCGGCGACGGCCTTCAGCTCCGCGTGGGCGTTGGCCATGGCCACCCCGTGCGCGGCCCACCCGAACATCGGGATGTCGTTGGGCATGTCGCCGAACGCGATGGTCTCCGCGGCCTTCACCCCGAGCCGCCGGGCCGCGATCGACAGCCCCGTGGCCTTCGTCAGGCCCAGGGGGAGCAGTTCGACGATGCCGGCGCCCGCCATGGTGACGCCGACGAAACCGCCCGCGGTGCGCAGCGCGACCTCGGCCAGCTCGTCGTCGGTCAGGGTCGGGTGCTGTATGTAGATCTTGTTCAGCGGCGCGGTCCACAGGTCGGAGGCGTCCGTGAACGGGGTCCCGGGCAGGCTGCCCTGGATCTCGTAGCCGGGGCCCACCAGCACCTCGCCGTCCAGGCCGTCGCGGCTGGCCGCGAGGAACAGCGGGCCCGTCTCGGCCTCGATCTTGGCGAGGGCGACGCCCGCGAGCTGCCGGTCCAGGGTCACCGAGGTGAGCAGGCGGCGCTCACCGGCGTGGTAGACCTGCGCGCCCTGGCCGCAGACGGCGAGGCCCCGGTAGTCGAGGTCCTCCAGGATGTGCCGGGTCCAGGGGACGGCGCGGCCGGTGACCACGATGTGCGCGGCACCCGCCGCGGTGGCCGCCGCGAGGGCGTCCCGCGTGCGGGCCGAGACGGAGTCGTCGGAGCGCAGCAGCGTGCCGTCGAGGTCGGTCGCGACCAGCCGGTACGGGAAGTCTCCGGCGGCCCGCTGCTCGGCGGCGGCCTGGCTCACTTGGCCACCGGTTCGAGAACCTCTCGCCCGCCCAGGTAGGGGCGGAGCACCTCGGGCACCCACACCGAACCGTCGGCCTGCTGGTGGTTCTCCAGGATGGCGACGATGGTGCGCGGCACGGCGCACAGGGTGCCGTTGAGCGTGGCCAGCGGGCGGACCTGCTTGCCGTCGCGCATGCGGATCGACAGGCGGCGGGACTGGAACTCGGTGCAGTCCGAGGTCGAGGTCAGCTCGCGGTACTTGCCCTGGGTCGGGATCCAGGCCTCGCAGTCGAACTTGCGGGCGGCCGAGGAGCCCAGGTCACCGGTGGCGACGTCGATCACGCGGAACGGCAGTTCGAGCGAGGTCAGCCACTGCTTCTCCCAGTCGAGCAGGCGGCGGTGCTCGGCCTCCGAGTCGTCCGGGTGCACGTACGAGAACATCTCGACCTTGTCGAACTGGTGCACGCGGAAGATGCCGCGGGTGTCCTTGCCGTGCGAACCGGCCTCGCGGCGGAAGCAGGGCGAGAAGCCCGCGTAGCGCAGCGGCAGCCGGTCGGCCTCGATGATCTCGTCCATGTGGTACGCCGCGAGGGGCACCTCGGACGTGCCGACGAGGTAGAGGTCGTCCTTGTCGAGGTGGTAGACGTCCTGGGCGGCCTGCCCGAGGAAGCCGGTGCCGGCCATCGACTGGGGGCGGACCAGGGCGGGCGTCAGCATCGGCGTGAAGCCGGCCTCGGTCGCCTGTGCGATGGCCGCGTTGACCAGCGCCAGTTCGAGCAGGGCGCCGACGCCGGTGAGGAAGTAGAAGCGCGAGCCGGAGACCTTGGCGCCGCGCTCGACGTCGATCGCGCCGAGGCGCTGGCCGAGGTCGAGGTGGTCGCGGGGCTCGAAGCCCTCGGCGCCGAAGTCGCGGATGGTGCCGTGCGTCTCCAGCGTGACGAAGTCCTCCTCGCCGCCGACCGGGACGTCGGGGTGGACGAGGTTGCCGAGGCGCTGGAGCAGCTCCTGGGTCTCGGTGTCGGCCGCGTCGCGCTCGACGTCGGCGGTCTTGACGTCCGCCTTGAGCTGCTCGGCCTTCTTGAGCAGCTCCGCCTTCTCGTCGGCGGAGGCCTTCGGGATCAGCTTGCCGAGCGACTTCTGCTCGGCGCGCAGCTCGTCGAAGCGGACGCCGGACGACCTGCGCCGTTCGTCGGCGGACAGGAGAGCGTCGACGAGGTCGACGTCCTCTCCACGGGCGCGCTGCGAAGCACGCACACGGTCGGGGTCCTCACGGAGCAGGCGAAGGTCAATCACGTGGTCAAGGCTACCGGTGCGGGGTTGTCCCTCACGACTCACTATTGGGGGGAGCGGCTTACGTTCTGTTATGCGGCAATTGCGCCGTGTGTCAATTGCGGACGCCGGCTCCCCGGTACGGGGCAGCGGGAGCGCGGGCGGTTGACTCGATTCCCTTGCTGGAGGCGGCACTTGGGGAGGGGCCGCGGTCTTGTTGTCCACAGGAATCCGACCCCCGGAACGAGTTATCCACAGGCTGTGTGGAAGAACTGTGGATTTCGGAATTGATCGTTCCGAAACTCGAAGCGGTGCGAAGGATTCCATGTTCAAACTCGCTTTAGGACCACTTTCGGGTGGAAAGGGGTCGCCCCAAAGGATTGATCAAAGGAAACAAGTGGACGAAGAGTGACGTGAGGGGTTGTGGTCCGGGTTGTGGACTGTGGGCCGATTTGTCGACTGAGTGGCAGTTCGGTGTCGACTTGTCCCCAGGTCGAGAAGCGGACTGTGGACAACTTCTGTGGATAACGAAAATCAGCAGGTAGGACCGGCGGAAACGGCGGCACCGGCCGGAAAGAGACCCCGGGTACGTCGGGCGGAACGGGTCCTCAGAACCGCCCGTCCTGGCAGCGGGCCACCCAGTCCGCGGCCGCGACGAACGCCGCGTCGGACGTCCCCGGCAGCGGTGGGGAGACCTCGGCCGCCATGCGGTCGGCCCGCGGGTACGAACCGAGGAAACGCACTTCGAGGGACGCGCGCCGCAGCCCCGTCAGCGCGTCGGCGACACGGCGGTCGGAGATGTGGCCCTCCGCGTCGAAGCAGAAGCAGTAGTTGCCGATGCCCTCGCCGGTCGGCCGGGACTGGAGCAGCATCAGGTTGACGCCGCGCGTCGCGAACTCGCTGAGCAGGTCGCGCAGTCCACCGGGGTGGTCGTCGCGCTGCCAGACGACCACGGAGGTCTTGTCGGCGCCGGTGGGTGCCGCCGGGCGGGCCGGCCTGCCGACCAGGACGAACCGGGTCTGCGCGTTCTCGGCGTCGTGGATGCCGGTCTCCAGTGCCGTGAGCCCGTAGCGCGCCGCCGCGAACTCGCCCGCGAAGGCGGCGTCGTAGCGGCCCTCCCGCACCAATCGGGCGGCGTCGGCGTTGGAGGCGGCCGACTCCCACACGGCGTCCGGCAGGTGGCCCTTGAGCCAGTTGCGGACCTGGGGCTGGGCGGCCGGATGCGCGGAGACCGACTTGATGTCCGACAGCGCGGTCCCGGGCCTGACCAGCAGCGCGAAGGAGATCGACAGCAGCACCTCGCGGTAGATCATCAGCGGCTCGCCCGCGACCAACCCGTCCAGCGTGGTGGTGATGCCGCCCTCGACGGAGTTCTCGATCGGCACGAACGCCGCCTCGGCCTCGCCCGCTCGCACCGCGTCCAGTGCCGCGGGCACGGACACCATCGGGACCAGCTCCCGGGTGGCCGTCTCGGGAAGGGTGCGCAGGGCGACTTCGGTGAACGTGCCCTCGGGGCCGAGATACGCGTAACTGGCAGGCATGACCTCACCCTAAGGGGCCCCGCCCGGGGCGGTACGACTTTCGGGCCGGGGAGCCAACCGGGGCCCCGGCCTGCGGCCTTGCCGGCTTCCACCCCCCGTCCTCCCCACCGCCTCACCTCCGGGGCGACCGGCGCCGCGTCACCCCTCCAGCAGGCGCTGCCCCACGTACTCACCCTTCGCCGCGCCGCCCGGCACCGCGAAGAGACCGCTCGCCTCGTGCCGGATGAACGGCGACAGCGCGTCCCCCCGGTCGAGCTTGCGCTGCACGGTGACGAAGCCGCGCAGCGGGTCCGCCTGCCAGCACACGAACAGCAGGCCCGCGTCGGGCGTCCCGTCCGCGTCGAAGCCGTCGTGGAAGGAGAACGGGCGGCGGAGCATGGCAGCGCCCCCGTTTTGGTCGGGCCGGGTGATCCGGGCGTGCGCGTTGAGCGGGACGACCAGGTCACCGTTCTTGTCGGTGGCGTCCAGTTTCATCGCGGCCGTCTCGCCGCCGCCGGTCAGCGCCGCCCCGGTCGACTTGCGGCGCCCGATGACGTTCTCCTGGGCCGTGACCGAGAGCTTCTCCCAGTCGTCGAGCAGCATCCGGATGCGCCGTACGACGACGTAGGAACCGTTCGCCATCCAGGCCGGGTCGCCGGAGGCCGGCACGAAGATCCGCTCGTCGAACGTCGGCTCCGACGGCTTGGGGTTGCGCGTGCCGTCGACCTGGCCCATCAGGTTGCGCATGGTCATGGGGTGGGCGGTGGCGCCCGGCGAGCGGTTGAAGCCGTTCATCTGCCAGCGCAGCCGGGCCGCGCTCCCCGCGTCCTTTTGCAGTGCGCGCAGCGCGTGGAAGGCGACGAGTGCGTCGTCGGCGCCGATCTGCACCCACAGGTCGCCGTTGCTGCGCGCCTTGTCCAGGTGGTCGGAGGAGAAGTCGGGCAGCGGGTCGAGGGCGCTCGGGCGTTGTGCGGAGAGCCCGGTCCTCGCGAAGAAGCTGTTGCCGAAACCGAAGGTGACGGTGAGGGACGACGGCCCCGCGTCGCGCGCCACGTCCGTGTCGTCGTGTGCGGTGGGCTCGCCCGCCATCAGCCGCTCGGCCGTCGCCGACCAGCGTCGCAGCAGCGCGGTGGCCTCCTTGCGCCCGGCACCGGCCGCGAGGTCGAAGGCGACGAGATGGCCGCGGGCCTGAAGGCCCTGGGTGATCCCGGGCTGATGTTTCCCGTGAAACATTGCCATGTCCGCGCCCAGCGAGGTCAACGGTGTGGCCTCGGCGGGTGCCGCCGCGTACCCCGCGGCACCGCCCGCCGCGCCGAGCACGACACCGGTGGCACCGGCGGTACCGAGCAGCCGCCGCCGGGACAGCCCGGGGGCGGCGGGGCCGGTCTGCGCACCGCTTCCGGCGTCGGCGCCGCCCGCGCGGGGGGCCACGACGGCGGGGGACTCCGCGGCGGGGCGGCCACTCTTCGCGCGTGGCTTCCTCGCGGGGGCCGTGCGTGCCGGTTCGGGGGTGGACTGGTCAGCCATGGTGGGTCAGCCGATCTGCGCGTTCTTGTAGACGGTCACTTCGTCGATGGCGGACGTCCGCACGGTCACCGCGATCTTCCAGGTGCCGGCCATCGGGATCTGCACTCCGTCGGCCGCCCAGTGGCCGGTGGCGATGTGGTCCGGTGCCACGGGGAGCGGGCCGATCTGCTTGGCGGTGAGGGTCAGCGCGACCTTCACCTCGGGGACGTCGTACGGCTTGCCCGCCGCGTTCTCGACGTAGAGGTGGAGCTCGTTGCCGCCCACGCGCGCGGGGTCGATGTCGAGGCCGACGACACCCTTGCCGTTCTCGCCGCCGGTGTCGAACGGCATGTCGAGCGTCAGCGCACCGGCGACCGCCGTGGCGGCACTGGACGACGCCGACGACTTCGCGGCGGCGGCCTCCTGCTCGGTGCGGCCGGGTTCGGTGGTCGTCAGCACGGTGGTGACGGCCAGCAGCACCACGGCGACGCCCGCCTCGGCGAGCACCGAGCGGCGCAGACCGAAGCGGTTCGGGTCGGCGTCGCGCTGCCTCTTCTGCCGCGCGGCGTCGACGGCCGCGCGCTGCCGGGCCAACTGCGCGGCCCGCTTGCCACCGCCGGCCCCGGCCGTCCCGCCGGCATCGGCCCCGGCGCCCGCGGTCCGGGCGTCCGCGGCCCCGGCGCCCGCGCCCCCGGCGTCCGCGGCCTCGTCGGCCCCGGTTCCGGCCCCCGTGCCGTCACCGCTCCCGCCGCCCGTCGCCCCGTCCGCCGGGGCGGTCACTCCCCCGGCGCCCGAACTCCCGGCGCCCGAACTCCCGGCGCCCGAGGCTCCCTTGCGGGCCGCCGCCGGTTCCTTCGCCTTCGCGCCCGCGGGTCCCGCCGCACCCGCGGCGGCGCCGCCCCGCCCCTGCCGGACCACGGAGGCCGACGCCGTTCCGGCGAGCCGTCCGGTCCAGCGCCGGGAGATGGACGCGATGCCGACGAGCACGGCGACGAGCCCCACCTTGACCATCAGCAACTGCCCGTAGGCGGTGCCGGTGAGCGCCGACCAGGTGCCGAGCTGACGCCAGGCCTGGTAGGTGCCGGTCGCGACCAGCACCACCACCGACACGAACGCGACGGTGGAGAAGCGGCGCACGGCCGCGACGTCGACGGGCGTGCGGGCGGGCGCCCGGTACAGCGCCACCAGCAGCGCGGTGAGCCCGCCGAGCCAGGTGGCGACCGCCAGCAGGTGCAGCACGTCGACCGGCATGGCGATGCCGGGCTGGAGCCCCGTGGACGCGTGCTCGGCCATGGCCCAGCTCGCCGCGAGCCCGGCGGCGACCACCGTGCCGCCGATCGCGAGCCCGAAGGTCAGGTCCTGCTTCTCGTCGTCCTCGCGCTTGTCGTAGGCGCCGAAGAGCACGGCGATGAACAGGGCGCTCGCCGCGAGCAGCAGCAGCCGCGACACCAGGGCCGCGCCCGTCTTGGTCTGGAGCACCTGCCCGAGCAGGTCCAGGTCGAAGATGTCGCCGACCTTGCCGGTGCTCGTGTAGGAGCCGCGCAGGAGCAGCAGTCCGAGTGTCGAGGCGGTCAGCGTCAGCCAGCCGGACACCACGAGCCGCTGAACGGCCCGCACCCCGGCCCCGCGCCGCCAGCAGCCCAGCACGAAGGCCGCGCCGCCGGCCATGACGATGAACCCGGCGTAGGACATGTACCGCCCGAAGCCGTACAGCCCGCCGACGACCCCGCCGCCGACCTCCTGCCCGGCGGCCGAGACGGTGGTCTTCGAGGGGGCGCCGACGGAGAAGGTGTAGCCGCCCGCGACGGGATGGCTGTCCGCCGACACCACCTGGTAGGTCACCGTGTACGTGCCGTCGGCGAGGCCGGCGAGCAGCCGCACCGAGTACGTGGTGCCGCTGACGTTGACGGGCTTGCCGCTCTCGACGTGCTTGCCCTTGGGGTCGAGCACGCGCAGCGAGTCGTCCGACATCGCGACCTTCTCGGAGAAGGTCAGCGAGACGTGGTCCGGCGCCTGGGCGACCACCACGCCCTGCTGGGGGTCGCTGCCGGTCAGCGCGGCGTGCGCCGAGGCGGGCCCGGCTCCGGCCAGCAGCGCCCCGGCGACTGCCAGGAGCAGCAGCACCAGGTTGCGTATGCGGGGTGCGACGGTCGTCCCTGTCACGGTTTCCAGCTCCCTCGGTCCGTCAGTGTCCGGTCGACGGGTTGTACGTGGCGGACTTCACCGGGATCTCGACGGTGACGGGGCGGGAGGACGCGAAGTGCAGCCTCACGCTCACCTTGTCGCCCTCCGCGGGCCGCTTCTTCATGCCGTCGAACATCAGGTGGTCGCCGCCGCTGCGGAAGACGAGCCGTCCGTGCGCGGGCACGGTCAGCTCGGAGACCTGCTCCATCGCGGCGGAGTCGGTGGTCACGTGCAGGGTGACGCTGCTCGCGGCGGGGCTGGTGACGGAGGTCAGCTCGTCCTTGGTGCCGCCGGTGTTGGTGATGGTCAGGAACCCGGCGGCCATGGTGGCCGAGACGGGCCGCGGCATGTAGGCACCGCCGACGGACAGTTCGGCGGGTCCGCCCGAACCCGCAGCGCCGGACCCGGAACCGCTGTCGCCGCAGCCCGCCAGGACGACGGCACCGAGCAGCACGGCGGCGGGCGCGCCCGCGAGACGCCGCGCGCCGCGGGCGGGGCGCCGCGTGCCGGCGGCCGGGCGCCTCACGGCCGCTGCCCCTTGACGATCTTCGGCAGGTCCTTGGTGTACGTGTCGACGGTGGCGTCCTCGCCGTAGAGCAGGTAGCCGCCGTCGGTCTTCGGGGAGAACGCGATGACCTGGGCGCCGTGGGTCGAGACGATCTTGCCGTTCTTGTCCTTGTGCGGCGCCTCGACGGAGATGCCGAGGGTGCGGGCGGCGGCCTGGATGGTGTCGAAGTCACCGGTGAGGCCGACGATCTGCGGGTCGATGCCCTTGAGCCACGTGCCGAGTGCCTCGGGGGTGTCGCGGTCCGGGTCGGTCGTGACGAACACGATCCGCAGCTCGTCCTGCTCGGCCTTCGGCAGCGACTTCTTGGCCACGGCGATGTTGTTCATCGTCAGGGGGCAGACGTCGGGGCAGTTGGTGTAGCCGAAGTAGATCAGCGTGGGGTGCCCCGCCGTCTCCTTGCGGAAGTCGTAGGTGTCGCCCCCGGTGTCCGTCAGCTTCAGGTCGGGCTTGGTGAACGGCTGGTCGAGGACGGTGGCGGCGCCCTGCGAACTGTCGCCGCCGGAGACCACGGCGACGGACTTGGAGCTGTCACCGCTGTCGCCGCCGCAGGCGGTGAGGGTGAGGGAGAGGGTGGCGGCGGTCAGCAGCGCGGCCACGGCGTACGTCTTCTTGCGCATACGAAAATGTCCCAGATGTGAGAACTCCGGCACGCGCGGGGCCGTCCGGCAGGTGGGTGAGAACCCGGACCCGGAAGGCCGGGGGCCGGGGGGGGGGGGCGGGGGCCGGGGGGGGGGGGGGGGGCCGGGGCGGCGGGGGGGGGGGGGGCGGCCCCCGGGGGGGGGGGGGGGGCGCCCGCGGGCCCGCGGGCGGGGGCGGGGGCCCGGGGGGGGGGGGGGCCCCCCCCGCCCCGGGGGGGGGGGGGCGCCCCCCGGCCCCCCCCCCCGGGGGGGGGCCCCCCCCCCCCCCCGCCCGGGTCCGGGCCGGGCGCCCACGGCGGTGCCGTGCGGGCCCCGGCGCGTACCGAGGGTCGGTCGGATCAGGCGTTGCTGCGGCGGCGTCCGGCGAGGACGCCGTAGGCGAGGCCGGCGACGCCGACGACGATGCCCACGACGCCCAGCACGCGCGCGGTGGTGTCGCTGTCGTCGGCGGAGGCGGCGGCCGACGAGGCCGACCCGCCGTCGTCGGTGGACGCGGCGGGGGAGGCCGGCGAACCGGTGGCGTCGGAGTCCGAGCCGCTCGCGCCGTGCTCGTCGGAGGAGTCGGCGGCGGACAGTTCGAGCACCGGCGCCGGGTTGTCCGGCTCCTCCTGGCCCTTCTGCTGGACCTCGATCCAGCGGACGACCTCCTTGTCGGAGTACGTCTGGAGGGCCTTGAACGTGAGCTCGTCGGTGTTGGTGGGCAGGGCGCCCACGGAGACCGGGAACTTCTCGAAGTAGCCGGGCGCGATGCCCTTGCCGTCGGCGGTCCAGGTGACCTTGGTGACGGCCTGGGTGATCTTCTCGCCCTCCAGCTCGACGGGCTTGTCCAACGTGGACTTGGTGATCTTGACCGACCAGCCGTCGATGGCCTGCGGCATCACGGACGCCAGCGGGTGGTCGGTCGGGAAGTTGACCTCGACCTTGGTGGTCGAGGCGTCGTCGCGCTCGTTCGGCACCTTGAAGTCGATGACCGCGTAACCGCCCTTGGCGGCCGTCCCCTCGGGGGACACGGTGACGTGGGCGAAGGCGGGCGACGACAGGACAAGGACGGTCGCGCCGGCGATCGCGCCGGTGGCGGCGAGACGGGAAGCCTTCATGGCAGGAGCACTCCGTTTCGGATGACGTTCCGGTGATCAGGAGGGGTGCGTGCGCGCGACGGCGCCCCGGCCCGCGGGTTCACGACCCGGGGCACGCGCACACGGAACCGCCGCGGCGGAACCGGGAACGCTGAGGGCGTGCCTGTCACGGGCACGCGCGCGTACCGCGCGACGGCGGCCGGGCCCTCCCGGCGGAAATCCGGGCGGAGGTGGTCGCGTCGCGTCAGGCAGCGAGGACGAAGGCGCTGAGCGCGCCCACGGCCGGAGGCCCGCGCCTGATCACGGTGTGCTGGAGCGCCTCGGTGCGCGGCGCCGGAAGGGTGGGCGGCGCGGTGCGCCGCCACAGCCGAGGTCCCGTCGAGGGGGCACCCGGCAGCCCGGCGCCCAGGGCGCGCACCAGGGCGAGCGCCGCGCGCAGGGACCGGACGAGCGCGGTCTCGGCGACCCCGTGCGCGGACAGCGCGATCAGCCGCAGCAGCGCGGTGTCGCCGCGGCGCAGCAGCCACCCGGCGGCCAGCGCCGCGAGCAGGTGGCCGAGCAGCATGGGCAGGGACGGCAGCAGCGAGAGCCAGTCCGTCGACGACACCGAGCCGCCCGCCACGGCGTCCGCCTGCTGGTGCACGGTGCTCACCGCGTCCGTGCCGGCACCCGTGCCGCCGGAACTCCGGTAGATCCGCGCGTCGAGGAGGATCCGCTGCGCCTCGGCGGGACTGATGGCCGCGGCGGAGGCGCCGCACATGAGCCGCGCGGCCTGCTCCACGAGGGAGGCGTCGCTCAGCGAGCCCAGCGCGTGCGCCGAGCCCCCGGCGGCGGCGGCGGTGGCACCGGCCGACAGCGAGCCCGTCGGCACGGAACCGGCCGAACCCGTCGCCGTCGTATTCATGGACATGGCGCCCATGGACATCGTCCCGGCCAGAACCTGGCCGAGCCCGAACAGCGTGTGCAGGACCGTCTGGCCGACGGCCAGAAGGACCACGATCCCCGGCAGCGAACGGCTGCGCCCGGCGAGCGGGACGACGACCGCGAGAACCGCGAGGAACCCGACGCCCAGCGTCCACGGCGGGACCGTCATACCGGCCCCGAGGGTGTGCCCGGCCGCGGCCAGCGCCACGCAGACGGCGGCGAACACCGCGGCCCGCAGGAGCCGTAGGTCGCTTCCGGAGCGCGCGGTGCGCGGGGATCGGGCAGTCATGGCGGGCTCATCATCCCATTCGCCCCCCGAGCGCCGTACGTCAGGTCCGCAAGATTCCGTAACGCCGGAAAGGCGGCTCTTGTGCGCCTCTTGAGCGCCCCTCGGGCCGGGCCGGTGCGCCCGCGCATACACCGACCGCCACCTCCGGCGCATCCCCCGTCCGGGCGGCATCACGTCAACTTCACGCTTACGCAGGGGGACGGGCGGCAATACGTAACGGTATGTCGAGCCGCGGCCTGGAGGCTGGAGCATGAGCATCTGGTGGTCTCTCCATCTGCGGCGCGACGCTGCCAGCGTGCCCCTCGCCCGGCGTCTGCTGATCGGCACGATGGAGACCGCGGGCGTCGACCCCGACATCTCCTACGACCTGTCCCTCGCCCTCAGCGAGGCCTGTGCGAACGCCGTCGAGCACGGGGGCGACCGCGGCGGCGACCAGGGCGGACCCTCTGGCGCGTACCGGGTCACCGCCTATCTCGACGGGGAGAAGTGCCGTATCGAGGTGGCCGACTCGGGCCCCGGCTTCCCGTCCAGGACCGCCGGGGCGTTCGTGGACGACGGCACGCGCGCGTACGCCTTCACGGCCCGCACCGCCCACCCGGAGGCGGAGAACGGCCGCGGTCTCTGTCTCATCCAGGAACTCGCCGACCACGTGCACATCGGCAACGACCCGGGCCGGGGCGGTGCGGTGGTGAGCTTCGACAAGGTCCTCAAGTGGCGCTCCGGAACAGCCCCGTTGATGGCGGTCTGACGACCCGTCAGGCCGGTTCGCTGCCGTCGTCGGGCAACGGCCGCGGTCCCTTCGTGCGGACCGCGAGCAGCGCGATGTCGTCCTCGGCCGCCCGCCCGCCGGTGAGCTGGGCGAGGGCCTCGTCCAGGATCGTCTCCAGCGGGTCGCGCGGGTTCAGCCGCAGCCGGGTCAGCCGGTCCAGCGAGACGTCGATGTCCTCGCCCCGCCGTTCCACCAGCCCGTCGGTGTACATCAGCAGGACCGCCCCGGGCACTCCCGGGCGGACGACGCTGCCGTAGCGGCCATAGCCGGTGCCCAGCGGCGGGCCGACCGGCACGGGCACGATCTCGGCGACCCCCTCGGTCGACAGCCGCAGCGGCGGCAGGTGCCCGGCGTTCGCGTAGGTGAGGGTGCCGGTGCGCGGGTCGCCGAGCGCCAGCAGGCAGGTGGCGACCCGGCCGAACCCCGACTCGGACACCAACTGGTCGGCGCGGGACAGCACTTGGTGCGGGGGCAGCCCGTTGATGGCCATGGCGCGCAGCATCGACCGGTAGTGGCTCATCGCCACGGCGGCCTCCACGCCGTGCCCCATCACGTCGCCGATGACCAGCATGTTGCGGTTGCCGGGCAGTGCCAGCGAGTCGAACCAGTCGCCGCCGACCAGCGTGCTGTCGTCGGCGGGCAGGTAGCGCGAGGCGGTCTCCAGGTTCGGGTGCGGCACGGACGGCTCGCTCAGCAGCGCCCGTTGCAGCTCCAGCGCCATGGTGTGCTCGCGGTCGTAGTGCACCGCGCGGGACAGGGCGCGGGCGGCGCGCGCGGCCAGGTCCTGCGCGACCACGGCGTCCTGCCGGGTGAACACCGGTGAGCTGTCACCGCGCACCAGGGTCAGCGCGCCCAGCAGCCGCGCGTCGCTGGCCAGCGGCACCACGACCGCGGAGCGGATGCCCGCGGCCCGGCAGCGCGCGACCCGGTCGATGCAGCCGGGACCGCCGTCACCGGCGTCGGGGCCGCGCAGGTCGTAGAGCCAGAACCGGCCCTGCTCCAGCCGCCGCCGCAGCGGCGCGGCACGTACGTACTCCTCGAAGGCGCCCGGTGTGGCGAGATCGCCCAGCCGCTCCGTCAGCGGCGCCGCGGCGCGGAAGGCGACGCGGCGCAGTCCCGTCGGACGGCCGGCGTCGAGGCGCTGCCGTCCGGCGCGCTCGGAGGAGAACAGCTCCACGCACGCGGCGTCGGCCAGCGACGGCACGACGAAGCCGGTCAGTTCGCCGCACGTGGTGTCGACGTCGAGGGTGGTGCCGATCTGGTTCGCCGCCGTGTCCAGGAGCGTCATGCGCTGGTGCGCGTACTCCAGTTCGTGCAGGTAGCGGCGCGGCTCGGCGATCTCCAGGCCGATGCCGGCCACCCCGACGACCTCGCCCCGCTCACTGACCAGCCGGTGGTAGGTGGCCCGCCACTCGCGGCGCGCGTGGGGCGAGCGCGCCCACCGGTAGCCGGTGGCGATCAGCTCGCGGGGCTCCCCGTCGCGCAGCACCTGCCGCAGGACCTCCTCGGAGCGGTGCAGGCCGGGCAGCACCTCGTCCATGGTGTGCCCGATGTGGGAGGCGGCGGGCAGGCCGTTCATCCGGGCCATGTACGGGTTCACGTACCGGTAGCGCAGGTCGGGGTCGAGGATGGCCACGGCGGCCGCCGCCCCGTCGACGATCTGGCGCAGCATCCGGTACTCGCGGCCCAGGTCGGACGTGGCCGCGGCGGCGCCGACGGCGGTGAGCAGGGCGTCCAGGTCGGCGGAGAGCATCGAGCGCGGCGGTTCGGGGTCCGGTGCCACGGCCACCTCCTCACGCGCTCCTGGCCGCTCGCCGCCACGGGCAGCCGTCAGACCCATGATCCGGCCAACCACCGGGGACCGCACGCCCGGAGGAGGCGGCGCCGCGGGTACGCGAACGGCCGGGCATCCTCCGCGGGATGCCCGGCCGTACGTGACGCGGTGTGCGCGGGTGGGGCGCGGCGGGCGTCAGCCCTTCAGGGCCGCCATCCACGCCTCGACCTCGTCGGAGCGGCGCGGCAGGCCGTCCGACAGGTTCCGGTTGCCGTCCTCGGTGACCAGGATGTCGTCCTCGATCCGGACGCCGATGCCGCGGTACTCCGCGGGCACGGTCAGGTCGTCGGCCTGGAAGTACAGGCCGGGCTCGACGGTGAGCACCATGCCGGGCTCCAGCGTGCCCTCCGCGTACGTCTCGGTGCGCGCGACGGCGCAGTCGTGGACGTCCATGCCGAGCATGTGACCGGTGCCGTGCAGGGTCCAGCGACGCTGGAGGCCGAGCTCCAGGACCCGCTCGACCGGACCCTCGGCCAGGCCCCACTCGACGAGCCGCTCGGCGAGCACGCGCTGCGCGGCGTCGTGGAAGTCGCGGTACTTGGCGCCGGGCTTCACCGCCGCGATGCCGGCCTCCTGGGCCTCGTACACGGCGTCGTAGATCTTCTTCTGGATCTCGGTGTACGTGCCGTCGACCGGCAGGGTGCGCGTGACGTCGGCGGTGTAGAGGGTGTTCGTCTCCACGCCGGCGTCGAGCAGCAGCAGGTCGCCGGAGCGGACCGGGCCGTCGTTGCGCACCCAGTGGAGCGTGCAGGCGTGCGGGCCGGAGGCGCAGATCGAGCCGTAGCCGACGTCGTTGCCCTCCACGCGGGCGCGCAGGAAGAACGTGCCCTCGATGTAGCGCTCGGAGGTGGCCTGCGCCTTGTCGAGGACCTTCACGACGTCCTCGAAACCGCGCACGGTCGAGTCGACGGCCTTCTGCAGCTCGCCGACCTCGAACTCGTCCTTGACGAGACGGGCCTCGGAGAGGAAGACACGCAGTTCCTCGTCGCGCTCGGCGGTGACCTTGTCGGCCAGGGCCGCCTCGATGCCGGCGTCGTGGCCGCGCACGACGCGCACCGGGCCGGTGGCCTCGCGGAGCGTGGCGGCCAGCTCGCGCACGTCGGAGGCGGGGATGCCGTACAGCTTCCCGGCCTCGGTGAGGGAGTGGCGGCGGCCGACCCACAGCTCGCCCTGGCCGGACAGCCAGAACTCGCCGTTCTCGCGGTCGGAACGCGGCAGCAGGTAGAGCGTCGCGGTGTGGCCGTCGGTGGTCGGCTCCAGCACGAGGACGCCGTCCTCGGTGAGGTTGCCGGTGAGGTACGCGTACTCGACGGACGCGCGGAAGGGGTACTCCGTGTCGTTCGAGCGCGTCTTCAGGTTGCCCGCGGGCACGACCAGGCGCTCGCCGGGGAAGCGCGCGGAGAGCGCGGCGCGCCGCTCGGCGGTCCGCCCGGCCTGCTCGACCGGCTGCAGGTCGTGCAGCTCGGTGTCGGCCCAGCCGGACTTCATGCTGTCGGCGAGCTCGTCGGACACGCCCGGGTACAGGCCGTTCTTGCGCGGCTTGATCTGCTCTTCGGACTCGGCTTCCGGGGTCTCCGGGGTGAGCTCGTCGGACACGGTCATCCTCCTCGTTACTGCGTTGACCGCCTCCATCGTACGGTCGTACGGATCGCTGACCAGGGGGTGGAAGGCCCGGTCACCGAGGGCAGCGGGCCGGACACG
Source organism: Streptomyces sp. NPDC008150 (assembly GCF_042956945.1). NCBI lineage: Bacteria > Bacillati > Actinomycetota > Actinomycetes > Kitasatosporales > Streptomycetaceae > Streptomyces > Streptomyces sp. NPDC008150. The sequence goes on from NZ_JBIBHJ010000003.1 coordinate 389,207, forward strand.
ACGCGCGTCCGGATCGTCCGGTGCGCCCGGCTCGCCCCGCTCGGTCCCAACGGCCTTGTGCGCCGCGGGTGTTCGGAGAACGGGACCCTTCCGGGGGCCGCCGCGCTCAGTCGAACCGCACCGCGAGCAGCACCACGTCCTCGTCGCTCTCCGCGTCGTCGAGCCCCTCGGGCAGCACGCAGCGCAGCACGTGGTCGGCGACCGCGCCCGGGTCGGTGCGGGCCGCCCTCGGCACGCCCGCGGCGGCGGCGTGCAGGCGCGCGAACGCGCGGTCGGTGGCGTCCCCGGTGCGGCGCAGCAGCCCGTCGGTGTACAGCAGCAGGGTCTCGCCCGGCTCGGCCTCCAGCTCGACGCCCGGCGCCTCCCAGCACGACAGCATGCCGAGCGGCGCGGACACGGTGGTCTCGACGAACTCCGTGCGCCGCTCGCCCACCAGCAGCGGCGGACAGTGCCCGGCGCCCGCGAGCGTCACCTTGCGGGACGCGGGCTCGCAGAACGCGAACAGGGCCGTGGCGGACCTGGCGGGTTCGGTCAGCCGCATCAGCAGTTCGAGGTCGGACAGCACGGCGACCGGGTCCTCGCCCTCCATCACGGCGTACGCGCGCAGGGAGGCGCGCAGCCGCCCCATGGCGGCCGTCGCACCCGGCCCCGACCCGGTCACCGACCCGACGGCGAGCCCGAGCGCGGCGTCCGGCAGGGGCAGCGCGTCGTACCAGTCGCCGCCGCCGCGCGGTCCCGTGCGGTGCCGTGCGGCGAGTCGCACCCCGGCCACCCTGGGCAGCCGCGCGGGCAGCAGCTCCTCGGCGAGGGTCGCCATGCGGGCACGCGTGCGCTCGGTCTCCAGCAGCCGGGCCAGGTGCTCGGCCGCGTACCCGGTGTACAGCCGGGCCAGGTGGCGGCGGCGCGCGTCGGGTTCGGCGGGCTCGTCGTACAGCCACTCCACGGCGCCGAGCCGCTCGCCGGAACCGGGGCAGAGCGCGAGCGCGTACCCGGCGCCGAAGCCGAGCCGCAGGGCCGTGTCGCGGTGCGGGGCGGCGAGACCGTCCTCGGCGAGCAGGTCGGCGCGGACCAGCTCCCGGTCCGCGTCCGGCGCCCCGTCCAGCAGCCGCCCGCACGACGCGGAGGCGCGCGGCACGGTCTCCAGGTGCCCGAGGTCGCCGCGGTTCAGCCCGAGGCCGACGGTCGTGTCCGGGCCGAGCCCGTCGGCGGGCTCCAGGACGACCAGGCCGCGCCGCGCGCCGACCAGGCACGCGCCCGCGTCCAGCACCTCCCGCAGGGCGTCGTCGAGGCAGGCGGTGCGGGCCAGGCGTTCGGTGAGTTCGTGGAGGGTGGTGAGGTCCGAGACCCAGCCGGCCAGCCGGTCCTGGATGAGGGCACCGGGCGGGGAGGGCACGGGGGCGGCGCCGGGCGGCGCGGTGACCGGCGCGGACGCCGGGGGCGCCGGAGGCGTGGCCACGGGCGCGACAGTGTGTGCGGGCGCCGGAACGGTGGAATCGATTCCGGCCACTTTCGAAGGATGCGGGGCGTTCATGGTGTCCGGCTTTCCGGCCGGTGCGTACTGCTGAAAAGCATCGCAAACCCCCATGTCATTCTGCGCCGCTAGCAGTGTCTCCACATGTACACGCACTCGTGAGGAGATGTCCAGCATTGTCCTGGTGGGATTCCTGGTGTCCAGGAGCCTGTGGTGCGGTTTCGCCGATTCTCTTGCGGAATGGCCAAGTTGGCTTGAAACTGACGTAGGTGGCGACCTGTTGCGGTCGACTGGGCGGGCTCGACGGAGCGTCACAGCGGTCGTTGTGGGTACCTACCCGGTGAAGGCCAGGGGTGTCGGGGACCTCCCGGAACCTGGCGACTGACCCGGGCGTCCTCATCTTTGACGGCCGTGCCCCATCCTCCCGTGGCGGAGGCGGAGAGAACCACGCGGGACCGTAAAACGCCAGACTCCGCCACCCCGCGCCACGCCCACGCTCGTGCTCGTAACGCTCGACGCGGCACGGACGCGGACGCCGCCCACGCACGGCCCGTACGGCCCATGGGGTTCCCCCTGTCCGCGACAGGGGTGTGATGCGCCAACAGGTACGCACAGCGAAGAGATCGACACATGGTGTGAGTCCACGGTGTTGCCAGGCGTGCAACGGAAAGGAACGAGCGCTCATGCGCGAGATCCTCGGAAGGCGACGCATGCTCCTGTCCCGGCGGAACGAGGGGAGGTCCGAGATGCTCGGTGCCGCCCTGACCTTCGCGACCGAATGGCGCTGGCCCGTACTCCCGGGTGTGGCACCCGATCCCCGGGGGAACGGCCGCTGCGGCTGCCCCGACCCGGAGTGCACGGTGCCCGGCGCACACCCCTTCGACCCGGGCCTGCTCGCGGCCACCACCGACGCGCGCATGGTGCGCTGGTGGTGGGGCAACCGGCCCGACGCGCCGATCGTCCTCGCCACCGGCGGCGGCGCCCCCTGCGCGGTCAGCCTGCCGCCCCTCGCGGCGGCCCGCGCCCTCGAAGCACTCGACCGGCGTGACATCCGCGTCGGCCCCGTCGTCGCCACCCCCGACCGCTGGGCGCTGCTGGTGCGCCCCTACTCCCTGGAACAGCTCGGCGAGCTGCTCTACGCCCAGGACTGCGTGCCGCACTCCCTGCGCTTCCACGGCGACGGCGGCTACCTCGCCCTCCCGCCGTCCGGCACGGCCCGCGGCCGGATCGACTGGGCCCGCGCGCCACTGCCCGGCTCCGCCTCGCCGTGGCTGCCGGACGTCGAGGCCGTGACGGCCACCGTGGTCGAGGTCCTCACTCGTACGGGTGTGAGCACGCCCGAGTTGTAGGGGTGTCGGGCGCGCGCCGGGCCGGGCGCCCGCCCGGCATCGTTATGTTCCGTTCCATGCACCTTCCCTCCGGGGGGCGATCCCCGGACGCCCCGGACTCAGGACGTCTCCGACTGCTGGCCCTCACCGGGGCGGTGGTGTGCGCGCTCGCGCTGCCGCTCGCCATGGCCTCCGCCGGACCCGTCGGCGACGGCGGGTCCCGTCCGGCCGGCGGTTCCGCCGCGCACGGCGAGGGGAACGGCCGGGAGGGCGGCGCCGCACGCCCCGGCGCCGCGGCCCCCGCCCCCGGCGACTCCCGCTACTCCGTTCCCCGCTCCTCCGGCCCCGCCCCCGCCGACTCCGGGCCCGTCGACGACCGGGCGCCGTCCGCCGGGCGCTCACCGCTCGCGCTGGGGCTCGGACTCGCCACCGCGGCGCGCTGCGGTCCCGAGGTCGCCTCGCCCGAGGGGGTCGAGGCGCAGACCTGCGTGCTGACCCAGGGGGAGGACACCTGGGGGCGCGCCTACTACCGCAACACCACCGGCGCTCCGCTGGACGCCGCGCTCACCCTCATGGGACCGGGCGACCGCACCGTACGGATGCGGTGCGCGGCGGGTGCCGGGGACGAGCCGGCGATGTGCGAGACACCCCGTGAGCCGCACCGCGGCAGGCCGGCCGACTACACCGCCGTGGCCGAGTTCGCGGCGGGGGAGACGGGCCCGTTGCTGCTGCGCTCCGGGAGCGGTGCGGGGGCCGGCGAGGACGCCGGCGCGGAAGCCAACTCCCCTGCGGGAACCGGTAGTTGACGACCGATCGCGCTGCGTGAGGAAACCCGCGCATGAAAAGACCCGGCTGCTGGCGACGGGGGATGCACCAGCAACCGGGCTACTCGAACGGTAACAAGAGATCGGCGGTTAGCAAATTCGAAGTCGGCTTTCTGGACACCGACTTTGCGAATCCGCGAGAGCCCCGGCGGCCGGAGCCGGTGGGCCCCCGGACAGGGCCGCCGACCTCCCGGAACCCGCCGTGGGACCACCTCCGCAGCACGTCCGGAAGAGGTCCGCGGGAGTCCCGCGGACCCGCCCCGGGCGCGTCAGCTGAGAGTGACCTGCCGGTTGGTGAGACCGCCGCGCGCGCGGCGCTCGTCCGGGGTGAGCGGCGCCTGCTCGGCCAGGGCCGCGGTCAGCCGCTCGGCGAACTCGGCGGCCGGCTTCTCCACGTCCTGCGCACCGGTCCCGCTGGGCAGGTCCCACACCGGGACGGTGAGCCCGTGGGCCCGGAAGGACCCCACGAGCCGGGTGCCCTCGCCGAGTCCGGAAGTGCCCGCCGCGTGCAGCCGCGCCAGAGCGTCCAGAAGACGCTCCTCCTCGTACGGCATGACCCAGCGCAGGTGGTTCTTCTCCGGCGTCTCGCACCAGTAGGCGCCGTCGACGCCCGGGAGCTTCACGGTCGGGATGGCGGCGGCGTTGGCCCGCTCCAGGGAGGCGCTGACCTCGGCGGACACGTTCTCCGCGTCCGGCACCCAGAACTCGAAGCCCGCGTGCACCACGGGCTCGAACGCCGCGTCGGGGTCCAGCAGGTCCTGGAGCCGCGGTCCGTCGGCGGGGGCGCGACGGCCCTGCACCGGTGAACCGGCCGGGTTCTCCAGCGCGCGCAGCAGGGTGTCGGCGAGGTCGCGGCTGATGTCGCCGGACGCGGTGTCGTTCTGGAGGCCCAGCAGCACCGAACCGTCCTCGCGGCGCAGCGCGGGCCAGGCCATCGGCAGCACGGTGGCGAGGGTGACGGAGGGGACGCCCTCGGGCAGCCCGTCCTTCAGCGTCAGTTCGACCGTCGCCGCGGGCACCAGCTCGCGCAGCGCGACCCAGTCGCCCTCGCCGGCCAGACCCTCGAACGGGCGCTGCACCAGCTCGGTCGCGGCGTGCGCGGCGGCCCGGCCGTGACAGGCCTTGTAGCGGCGGCCACTGCCGCAGGGGCAGGGCTCCCGGGCGCCGACGACCGCGACGGCGCCGTCGTCGCCGCCCGCGGTCTGGGGGCGCTTGGCCTTCGTCTGGGGTCGCTTCTTGGCCATCTGCGTGTCTCCCGGTTACGGCTTGTCTCGTACGGGCCGGAGCCTAGCCGCTCGCGCCGGGAACCACGGGAGCCTGTGGACAACGGTGACGGTCACGAGGACGGCCACCGCCGCCGGGCCGGGACGGCCGGGCCGCCGTACGAACCCCTGTCCGACCGCGATGCTGTCGCCGGGGCGGTCTTCCGGCCACCCGCGTCCGCTGCCCGGGTCGGCCCGAACCGCCTTCCGCGGGGCGCCTGTTGACAGCCGCCCGGCAGCAGGGCCGTCCGGCCGCCGTGCCGCGAGCGACGGCGGACCGGTGGGGCCGCCGCGGGCGACCGCCCGCCGGGCCGGTTCCGCTCCCCGGGTCAGCCGCGTCCGGCCGGACCGCCGAAGCCGTCCAGCCCGTCGAAGCCGTCGAGACCGCGCAGTGCGGGAACGGCCGGTGCCGTGACGCGCGCGGTGAAGTCCTCGCGGCGGCAGCGGGCGTCCGGATCGTGCACGTCGTCGTGGACGACCACCCACACCGTGACCTCGCCCCGGGCGTCGTCGCGGACCCCCCAGTCCTCGGCCAGGGCGGTGATGATGCTGAGCCCGCGTCCGCCGTGCGCGCTGACCGAGGGGCTGGCCGGTGCGGGGCGGGTCGGGCCGCCGCCGTCCGTCACCTCGACGACGAGTCTGCCGCCGCCGTCGACGCGCCACGCGGCCCGGACGTCGCCGTCCCCCGCGAGCGCGTCCCCCAGCGGGCGGCCGTGCTTGCACGCGTTGCTCAACAGCTCCGAAAGGATCAGTACGGCATCGTCGATGACCGATTCCGTCACACCGCCGCTGCGCAGCTGATCGCGCATGCGGTGCCTTGCTCGCCCCACGCCCGCAGGACCATGGGGAACGGTCATGCTCGACGACGTGGGCACCTGCTGTGCCACCAAAAACGCCACCCCCGAGACCTCCTTCGCCCCACGCCACGGTGTCAATGCCCCATTGGCCTGTACCGGAAACCGGCAGGTCGGCCTTCACGGGACGCACTCGCGGAAACCGACCACGCTCCGGACGCGCCGGGCCACACCCCGTCGCCGTGTGGCTGATTCTCGACTGTCGACCGGCCTCGGAGGATGCGCCGGTCGGCCCGCGGAGTCAAGAGGGGCTGCGCGGAATGCGGCGCGGAATCGGCGCACGCGCGCGTACGGGCCGCCGCCGCGGTCGGAGCGGGCGCCCGTTCCCGGTCAGCGCCCCAGGCGACGCAGCACGTCGGCGGGGCGGTTCGTGATGATGGCGTCGACGCCGAGGCCCACGCAGAGATCGACGTCCTCCGGCTCGTTCACGGTCCACACGTGCACCTGGTGACCGGCCTGTTTCAGCCGCTCCACGTACGACGGGTGGCTGCGCACGATCCGCAGCGACGGGCCCGCGATCCGCACGCCCGCGGGCAGCCGCCCGTCGCGCAGCCGGGGGGACACGAACTGCATCAGGTAGACCGTCGGCAGCGTCGGCGACACCGCGCGCACCCGGTGCAGCGAGCGCGCCGAGAAGCTCATGACCCGTACGGGCGACTCCTCGGGGGCGGCCGGCGCGTCCAGGCCGAAGCGCTTCAGGAGCACCAGCAGGCGCTCCTCCACCTGTCCGGCCCAGCGGGTCGGGTGTTTGGTCTCGATGGCGAGTTCCACCCGGCGGCCCGCGTCGGCGACGAGTTCCAGCAGCCGCTCCAGGGTGAGCACCGAGGTGTCCGCGGGGTCCTCCGGCCGGTACTCCCACTCCGGTTCCTCGTCGCGCGAGCGCCAGGACTGCCGCGAGCGCCAGGCGCCGAAGTCCAGCGCCGCGAGGTCGGCGAGTTCCAGGGCGGAGACCGCCCCGCGCCCGTTGGACGTGCGGTTCACGCGCCGGTCGTGCACACACACCAGGTGGCCGTCGGCGGTCAGGCGTACGTCGCACTCCAGGGCGTCCGCCCCGTCCTCGACGGCTTTCCGGTAGGCCGCCAGGGTGTGCTCGGGAGCGTCTTCGGAGGCTCCGCGGTGGGCGACGACTCGAGTGTGGGGCTGCCGTGCGTGGGTCACCGCGTCATGGTGCCACCACGACGGGGTACGCGTGGGGAGTCCGGGACGGCAGTGCCCCGGGCGGTCCCGGGGGCGTAAGTAAATACCAGTCTCAGATTTGTATGTAAATAATGGCCGCGGACCCACAGCGGCCGCTTATGGCGCTCTGACGTCCCGTGGGAAAAGCTGACGGCATACGTACAGAGATGCACATGCACAGCTGATGCGCGCCGGACCTTCGCCAAGCGTGAGCGGGCGGGGACCCGGCGCGGTCCCAGACACAACAGCCGTGGAGCGAGGAGAAGAGCTGTGAGCACCGAGAACGAGGGCACCCCGGTACCCCCGGCCCCGTCTGCGCCCCCTGTGCCAGTGGCATCTCCCGGCGCCTCCCCGCAGTCCCCCGCGCCTGCCGGGAACACCCCGCCGCACCACCCGGCCCACGCCGCGCCCGCGGGCGCCCCGGCCGCGCCCCAGCAGCCTCCCGCGTACGGCACGCCCGCCCCGGGCCCGTACGACGCGCCCGCGCGGGCCCATGCGGCCACCGGCGCCCCGGCCGACGGGACGGTGCCGGGTGCGCCCGCCGGCGACCCGGGCGCCTGGCCGCCCCCGGCGCCGGCCACGCCCGCGTACGCGACGAACAACGCCGCCGGTGCCGACGGCACGGGTGCGACCGGCGGTGCCGGCGGCTGGGGCTCCGGCTGGGGTTCGCCCGAGCCGCTCCAGCCCGCCCCGAAGCCGGCCGGACGCCGCGGCGGACTGGTCGCGGGCATCCTGGTCGCCGCGCTGGTCGCGGGAGGCATCGGCGGCGGCATCGGCTACACGCTCGCCAAGGACAACGACGGCTCCAGCGGCTCGACGACGGTCTCGACCTCCCAGAGCGGAGGATCGTTCAAGCGGGACGCCGGCTCGGTCGCCGGGGTGTCCGCGAAGGCGCTGCCGAGCACGGTCACGATCGAGTCCGAGGGCACCAACGGCGAGGGCGGCACCGGCACCGGGTTCGTCTTCGACACGCAGGGCCACATCATCACCAACAACCACGTGGTGGCCGACGCGGCGGACGGCGGCAAGCTCACCGCGACCTTCCCGAACGGCAAGAAGTACGACGCGGAGATCGTCGGCCGCGCCGAGGGCTACGACGTCGCGGTCATCAAGCTGAAGAACGCCCCGTCGAACCTCAAGCCCCTCACCCTGGGCGACTCCGACAAGGTGGCCGTCGGCGACGAGACGATCGCCATCGGCGCCCCCTTCGGCCTGTCGAACACGGTGACCACCGGCATCATCAGCGCCAAGGACCGCCCGGTCGCCTCCAGCGACGGCACCGGCAGCAACGCGTCCTACATGAGCGCGCTCCAGACGGACGCCTCGATCAACCCGGGCAACTCCGGCGGCCCGCTCATCGACGCGCAGGGCGCGGTCATCGGCATCAACTCCGCGATCCAGTCGACCAGCGACTCCAGCGCGGGCGGCACCACCCAGTCCGGCTCGATCGGCCTGGGCTTCGCCATCCCGATCAACCAGGCGAAGTACGTCGCCCAGCAGCTGATCAAGACCGGCAAGCCGGTCTACGCGAAGATCGGCGCGTCCGTCTCGCTGGAGGACAGCACGGCCGGCGCGAAGATCACCGACCAGGGCGCGGGCGGCTCCGCGGCCGTCGAGGCGGGCGGCCCGGCGGCCGCGGCGGGCCTCAAGTCGGGCGACGTCATCACCAAGCTCGACAACCACGTCATCGACAGCGGCCCGACCCTGATCGGCGAGATCTGGACGCACCAGCCGGGCGACAAGGTGAAGATCACGTACAAGCGGGACGGCCAGGAGCACACGGTCGACCTGACCCTGGGCTCGCGCGAGGGCGACAGCTGACCGAGCGCGGCCAACGGGACGGAGCCCGTGCGCGACCGGCCCCGGAGAGGGCGCCGGCCGGGCACGGGCTCCGTCCCCGTGTGCGGCTCATCCCGCAGCGGGGGAGCCGTCCCCGGCGAGGTCCTGCGGATACCAGCGCAGCTCGACGGTGTTGCCGTCCGGGTCCCGCACGTAGACCGAGGTGGCGGTGCCGCGGGCGCCGAAGCGGTCGACCGGCCCTTCGAGCACGGTGAAGTCCCCGGCCGCGACGAAAGCGTCCCAGTCCAGCGGCTCCACGGTGAGGCAGATGTGGTCGACGTTCGACCCGTCCCGCTCCCCCGCGACCAGGTCGACGACGGTCTCCGGGGTGACCCGCACGGACGGGAACGGCACGGCCCCCTCCCGCCACTCGGCGACGCGAACCGGCGCCAGGCCGAGCAGCCCGGTGTAGAACTCCAGGGCGCGCTCGACGTCGGCGACGACGAGGACGAGGTGGTCGAACGCCTTGACGCGAAGGACTGATTGCGCGGAACTCATGTGCCTGCCTCGGGAGTTGTCGGAATCGATCGGGCCGAACGGCCCGCCCCCACGATCCGCCGCGGACCCGGCATCATCAAGTCGGCGCAGCGACAGCCCCGTTGATCCGGCCCCGACGATCCTCCGCGCGCGGAGACCCCACCGCCCGCCGGCCCACCGGCCACCCCCGACGCCCCGCCCGGACCAGGAACCCCGCACACCCCGGGGGGCCGGTACGCTGTACCCGCTCCGGCCCTGGTGGGCCGGGGCAGGGTGGGTTGCCCGAGCGGCCTAAGGGAACGGTCTTGAAAACCGTCGTGGCAGCGATGTCACCGTGGGTTCAAATCCCACACCCACCGCAGGTGAATGGCCCCCGACCAGGCTTGACGGTCGGGGGTCGTTGCCTTGCCGGCGGCCCGCCGAAACCGTCGTGCCTGCGCTGTCCCGCCCGACCGGGCACGGAAGGGACCCGACCCCGGGCACGCGCGGTCGGTCCGTGTCGGCGTCCGCGACGCTCACGCGCGCCGGAAGAGCTCCGGTACCGGGCAGACTTCCAAGACCGCATCCGGCTCGTCCGCCCACTGCCACCAGACGTGCCCCCGGGCACACTTCGACAGCGCCCGGCACGCACGCCCACCGCCCTCGCGTCCCACGAGCACCATCCCGGCCCACGCCAGTACGTGGCCGCACTCCGGACAGGACACCGGCTCGTCCACCTGGTCTGCCCTCACCCTCAACTACCTACTGGTCGATCGGGACTCGTAGACGATCAGCCCGGCCGTGAGGATGTCCATAGCCGGCCGGACTGGGCAGAGTTGAAGCACCCTTGCCCCGGCCGTGAAGGATGCCGGGGCTCGATGGTTGTTGAGGGGGAGCGTGGAGGGCTCACAGCCGCAGCGGACGGCGTTCGCCGTCGAAGTGCAACGACGCGGGGCAGAGGACTGGTACGGGCAAGGAATCACGCCCAGCTGGTTCTACGGTCGTACGGCGGCTGAGGCCGCGGTACAGGCGTTGGATCGATACCTGAGTCTCTATGACCGAACCGTCGGCTCTCTGGTCGCCTCCGGTGCCCACGAGTTGCGCATTCTGGTGCGGGTCCAGGGGAGCAGCGCCCGGCACGCGATTTTCACCTTGCAGAGCGTTATGGAGCACAAGGTGCGTACTGACGTCGACCGACGGCGGGATGCTCTGCGTCGACTGGACGCGGCAACCGAAGCGCTCCAGTCGTCCATCAGGGACGCGATCACCGTCGGTGTTCGGCAATCGCATGTCGCTCGAATCTCCGGGTGGAGCAGAGAGACCTTGCGGAAGCTGACGCGGAGTGAGCCTCGCGGTGCCAAGTAGCTTGGCCAAGCCGGTTGGCGCGATTATTACTCTGCGTACCGGCGGTCTCGCCCCGTGCGCTCAATCGTGGGTGTTATGGAGCAAGTGTCGCAATCGCCTGGAATTCTCAGAGTGATGAGGTTGACGCGCTGAGTATTTGTGCTGTCGGAGCCCATGACTCAGCGAAGTCGAACCGAGATCCTTGAAAGGTCAGGACGGGCCCTGCCTCCCTACCAAAGTCGACAGGGACCCGTCTCCGAAGACCGTTGAGAGGTATCGGATGTTCTACGACATCACGCTGACCCTTATTCCGCCAGTCAATGAGCACCCCGTGAAGGCGGTCATCTACATCATCGTCATCCTCGTCCTCACTGGGCGCCGCAACTGGCGGACCGAACTCGGCAATTCCCGCTAATAGGGATGCGGGGTGCCGTGTCGTCAGTGGACGTCGACGTAGTCACCGGCGACCGTGGTCGCGGCTGTGGTCTTCGTGCCGGGGAACCAGTAGCGCCAGTAACCGTCCGCGGCCGCCTTGACGGTGGTTCTCAGGGTGCCGGTGGAACTGCTGCGGATCGTCTTCACCGTGGTGTAGGTGGTTGTGCCGGCCTTGCGGAACTGGAGCTTCACCGGCTGGTCGGCATAACCGTGGTAGGCCAGGTCGTCCCACCAGCTCGCGCGGCTCAGCTTGCCGGCGACGGTGATCGTCCTGCCCCTGGCGACCGGCTCCGGTGACGCGTTGACCGTCAGAAGGGACTTTCGCTGGATCCGGAGGCTGGAGTAGGGGTCGGTGGACGTCCAGTCGCCGTTCTTCGCCACGACGGAGATGTAGGCCTTCCACGTCCCCGCCGTCGCGTTCTTCAGCAAGGTGGGGTTTCCGCTGATGGTGAGCCTGCACGTGGAGGTCGCGTCGCTGACCGCCCGGCAGGCGGCCTGGTTGGAGGTCGGGTTCAGGACCCCGTCGTACTCGTCGGTGTTCAGGTGGGTTCCGTGAAAGAGCACCAATGAGACGTTCTTGATGTTGGACGGAGCGGTCGCCGTCACCGTGACGGCGATCGTCTTCGTCGTGGTACCGATGACGACGTCCTTGCCGCCATTGACCGTCGCGTTCAGGATCCTGATGTCGCCACTGCCGCTCACGGTCGCCTGGGCGGTGGGTGCGACCAGTGCCGACAGGGTCAGCGTACCGACGGCGGTGATCAGGGCGGACGCGCGCATGAGATCCCCTGTTCCCTGGAGTGGGTTGGGGGATCGGTGTACCGAGTCACGATCACCCATTGGTCGGCGGAGTGTACGACAGCGCTGTTCAACGCCGGTCAACAGGGCGGTTGTTGGAGACGGGAAGTCCATCCCGCGGGTTTCCGGCCGGGGGGTCCGGCCCGGCGCTCACGGGCGGTGGCCCGTCATGCGGGCCGCCGAGGCGATCGTGGCGCGGGCCTCCTGGTCCGTCAGGCCCGTCGTCACCGCCGCCGTCGCCAGGGCCGGGGCGAGGTCGGGGCCGATGCCGTCCTCGTAGGCGCGGCAGGCCGCCCAGAAGAGGCGGGTGTTGCGCTGGCCCTCGTGTGCCGCCAGCACGAACTGCACCAGGCCGTCGCCGTGCCCTCCCACCGGGCGCGGGGCCCGTGTGCGGCGCGGCGGCGGGAGGAGCAGGGTCAGCAGCGCCTGCGGGCACGGGGCCGGGGGCAGGTGGGCCGTGCCCGGGGCGATGCCGTAGACGCCGTGCACGGTGCGGGAGCCGGGGCCCACCAGGTAGCCGCCCGCGCCCCTGATGTCGATGCCGGGGGCGAGGCGGCCGGCGGAGTTGGGGACGACCACGTGGGGCGGGCCGCTCAGCCACAGGTGCCGGCCTCCGCTGGGCGTCAGGACGACGATCGTCTCGGGGAGGGTGAACAGGTGGCGCAGGGCCAGTTCGCGCAGCGCGGCCGAGGAGTCGGTGCCCGACTTGGTGTCCAGGTCCACGCCGATCAGGTGGTGCGGAGGCAGCCCGCACGCGATGCCGTAGCCGGTGGCGTGGGGTGCCGCGGCGAACATCGCGCGGATGCGGACCGGGTCGGTGCTCGCGTCGTACACGCCGTGGCCGAGGCGGCCGCACTCGCCGTGGCACGGGGCCGGGGCGGGGTCGGGGGTGTCGTCGGTGCGGTGCGGGGAGGCGAGGGCCGGGAGTTTCATCCGGGACAGCGGGATGACGGCCAGTCCGCGTTCGGCGGCTGACAGGGCGTGGGCGAGGGCCAGCGTCGTGGCCTGCCGGTCGAAGGTGGCCATGACTTCATGTTCGTACGTACGTTCGAAAAAAGGAAGAGGGGGCGACCGGGACCGGGGACCGACGCGCCGAGGGAGGCGGGCGGGCCGCAAAAGTGGCGGAACGCTTCCCCTCTTGCACCGCCCGGCGACGGGTGGCCGGGGGCGCTCCTGGATGGGTTTAAGGGCGGGATGGGGGTTTATCGACTTGTCCTCACGCTTGAGGGCGAATAACACCTTCAGGCCTGGTTCGCCGGGGTTCCGGTGGGTGACTCTGGATGTGCGACGTCGAGACCAGCACCGGGGCGGTCGGCCAACTGCCTTGGTAACAGCCGTAGTCAGCCGCATTTCACGCACCGTCGGCACCGAAGCCGGGTGCGTACCGTTCTGGAGGAACAACATGGCAAGCATCCGTACCGCCCGCGTCATCGCCGCCGTCTCGGCCCTCCCGCTCGCGGTGGCCCTCTTCGCCGGCGTCGCGGCGGCGGACAACGGCGCCGTAGCGGACAGCGGATCGAACGCGGGAGTGGCGACCGTCAGCGGCAGCGGAGTCGGGCACGACAACTCCGGGAACTCCTCGACGACACAGCAGCAGGCGGTGGGGGCGGGCGCCTCCAACCAGAGCAACACCGCCCAGGTCGACGGCTCGGCCTTCACGTCCATCAACCAGGGGAACGAGAACGTGGCCGTCCATTTCGTGAACCTCTGGTGACCCGCGCCGGGCCGGGACGGCCTGCCTCCGGTTCCGGCCGACCCTGACGGCCATCCCTGCGCGGCGGTGCCCTGGGCACCGCCGCGCAGAGGCGTTCGCGGGGGGATTCCGGTTCACCGCCCCCGGGACAACCCGCACACCGCCCGGACCGCTCCTCCACCTCCAGGAGGTGGGGCCCGCCCCACCCCTACAACCTGAGGCGGATCCTGCTTAGGCACCTGCGGCCGATCCGCCACCACCCCCGCCGCTCCTAGCGTGGAGTCATGACCACACCCGTCTGCACCAGCGCCTCGAACGCCGCGCCGCGGACCCCGCACACCGTCGTCCACCCCACGTTCGCCGCCTACATGCGTGCCCGCCAGCCCGCGCTGCTGCGGACCGCCCGTTCGCTCACCGCCAACCCGAGCGACGCCGAGGACCTGCTGCAGACCGCGCTCGCCAAGACGTACGTCGCCTGGGAGCGGATCGAGGACCCGCGCGCGGTCGACGGCTACGTCCGCCGGGCCCTGGTGAACACGCGGACGTCCCAGTGGCGCAAGCGGAAGGTCGACGAGTTCGCCTGCGACGAGTTGCCCGAACTCGAGGCCGCCCCCGGCCGTCCCGGCCAGTCCGGCCAGGAGGACCCGGCGGAACGGCAGGCCCTGCACGACGCGATGTGGCGGGCGATAGTGAAGCTTCCCGCCCGGCAGCGGGCCATGGTCGTCCTGCGGTACTACGAGGACCTGAGCGAGGCCCAGACCGCCGAGGTGCTCGGGGTCTCGGTGGGCACGGTCAAGTCGGCGGTCTCCCGCGCGCTCGGCAAGCTCCGCGAGGACCCCGAGCTGGTCCTGGCCCGCTGACCGGCCGCCCCGCCCAGGGGCCCCGGGCCGACCCGGTCACCGCCCTCGCCGGCGCCCCGGTCACCGCCCCCACCTCCGCCGGTGCCGCATGATCGATCGTTCTCGCTAGTGACGTACCGTGCGGTATGTGCGCAGAATCGGCACAGCCGTTACTACCGCCACTACCGCGCGGGCAATGCCGCCCGCCCCGGGAGGACGCCGTGCTGAGCACCATGCAGGACGTACCGCTGACCGTCACCCGCCTTCTCGTCCACGGGACGCTGGTGCACGGGCGGTCCCGGATCACCACCTGGACCGGCGAGGACGAACCGCAGGTGCGCACCTTCGCCGAGACCGGTGCCCGCGCGGTGCGCCTCGCGAACGCGCTGCGTGACGAACTCGGCGTCCGCGACGACGACCGTGTGGCGACCCTGATGTGGAACAACGCCGAGCACGTCGAGGCGTACTTCGCGATCCCCTCCATGGGCGCGGTGCTGCACACCCTCAACCTGCGGCTGCCCGCCGCCCAGCTCACCTGGATCGTCAACCATGCCGCCGACCGCGTGATCATCGTCAACGGCTCGCTGCTCCCGCTGCTCGCACCGCTGCTGCCGCACCTGACGACGGTCGAGCACGTCGTCGTGTCCGGGCCGGGCGACCGGTCCGCCCTCGACGGCTCCGCCGTGCGCGTGCACGACTACGAGGAGCTGATCGCGGACCGGCCCACCACGTACGACTGGCCCGAGCTGGACGAACGCCGGGCCGCCGCCATGTGCTACACCTCCGGCACCACCGGCGACCCCAAGGGCGTTGTCTTCAGCCACCGTTCGATCTACCTGCACTCGCTCCAGGCCAACGCGACCGAGTCCATGGGGCTCACCGACCGGGACACCTCCCTGGTCGTGGTGCCCCAATTCCACGTCAACGCCTGGGGATTGCCGCACGCCAGCTTCATGACCGGCATCAACCTCCTCATGCCGGACCGGTTCCTCCAGCCGGTGCCGCTCGCCGAGATGATCGAGCGGGTGCGCCCCACGCACGCCGCCGCCGTCCCCACCATCTGGCAGGGCCTGCTGGCCGAACTGACCGCCCGCCCGCGGGACATCTCCAGCCTCGCGCAGGTCACCATCGGCGGTTCCGCCTGTCCGCCCTCGATGATGGAGGACTTCGACAAGCTCGGCGTGCGCGTCTGCCACGCCTGGGGCATGACCGAGACCTCGCCCCTCGGCACGGTCGCCCGGCCGCCGGCCCACGCGATCGGCACCGACGAGGAGTTCGCGTACCGCATCACGCAGGGCCGGTTCCCGGCCGGTGTGGAGGCGCGTCTCACCGGGCCCGGCGGTGAACGCCTGCCCTGGGACGGCGAGTCGGCCGGTGAGCTGGAGGTGCGCGGACCGTGGATCGCGGGCGCCTACTACAACGGCCCGGACGCCGAACCCCTGCGCCCCGTCGACAAGTTCAGCGAGGACGGCTGGCTCAAGACCGGCGACGTCGGCACCATCAGCGCCGACGGATACCTCACCCTCACGGACCGCGCGAAGGACGTCATCAAGTCGGGCGGCGAGTGGATCTCCTCCGTCGACCTGGAGAACGCGCTGATGGCGCACCCGGACGTCGCGGAGGCGGCCGTCGTCGCCGTGCCCGACGAGAAGTGGGGCGAACGCCCGCTCGCCACGGTCGTCCTGCGCGAGGGCGCCACCGCCGACTTCGCCTCGCTGCGCGCCTTCCTCGCCGACGAGGGCGGCGTCGCCAAGTGGCAGCTCCCGGAACGCTGGACGATCGTCACCGCGGTGCCGAAGACGAGCGTCGGCAAGTTCGACAAGAAGGTGCTGCGCCGCCAGTACGCGGCCGGGGACCTGGACGTCACGCGACTGTGACCGGGCGCGGCGGGAGGGGTACCGACGGGAACCGTCAAGTGCCCCTCACACCGGCCTAGTTGGTACCGATACGTGCCAGCAGGTCCACGATCCGGTCCTGCACCTCGCCGCTGGTGGACCGCTCCGCCAGGAACAGCACCGTCTCGCCCGACGCGAGGCGCGGCAGGTCGGCCTGGTCGACGGCGGCGGTGTAGACGACCAGCGGCGTGCGGTTCAACTGCCCGTTGGCGCGCAGCCAGTCGACGATGCCGGTCTGCCGCCGGTGCACCTGCATCAGGTCCATCACGACCAGGTTCGGGCGCAGTTGGGCCGCCAGCGTCACCGCGTCCGCGTCGCTCGCCGCCCGCGCCACCTGCATGCCGCGCCGCTCCAGCGTCGCGGTCAGCGCCAGCGCGATCTCGGCGTGCTCCTCGACGAGCAGGACGCGCGGCGGGTGCTGCTCGCTGTCGCGCGGCGCGAGTGCCTTCAGCAGGACGGCAGGGTCGGCGCCGTACGCCGCTTCCCGTGTCGCCTGCCCGAGGCCCGCCGTCACCAGGACCGGGACCTCGGCCGCGACCGCGGCCTGGCGCAGCGACTGGAGCGCGGTGCGCGTGATGGGCCCGGTCAGCGGGTCGACGAACAGGGCCGCGGGGAACGCGGCGATCTGCGCGTCGACCTCTTCGCGCGAGTGCACGACGACGGGACGGTAGCCGCGGTCGCTCAGCGCCTGCTGCGTGGTCACGTCGGGCGCGGGCCACACCAGCAGCCGGCGCGGGTTGTCCAGCGGCTCGGGCGGGAGTTCGTCGTCCATCGGCTGCGGGCGCGGCGGGTCGGCCACCTCGACGGCACCGCCGGGACCGTCGAGCGGCTCGGGCCCCTCGTCGGCGTTCTCGTCCGGAGCCCCTATGGCGTACGACCGCCCCGCCCCGTCCGGCAGTTGGACCATGCGCGGCACCTGTCCCGACAGGGAGGGCTGCGCGGGTGCCTGGTCGGGACGGGCGTTCGGGTCGGGCGGGGTGCCGAGCTTGCGCCGGCGTCCGGCGCCGCCCGGCTGGTGCGGCGGCGGGGTGGCCGTCGGCTGCTGGACCTGTGCGGCCTGCCTGCTGAACGGGACGCCCTGGCCGAGGGTGCGCACGCTTATGGCGCGCCCCTGCGTGGAGTTGGGGTCGACCGGCATCGACGCCTCGGCGGGCAACGGCTGCGCGGCCCGCCCCTGCGTCGCGCCCGGGTCGTGCGCCGGGTTCGGCGCGACGGGGCCCGCGGTCGCCGAACCGCCGCCGTTCGCCGTGCCGTTGGCGCCGTGCGGGGCGGCGGGGCTCTCCATCGGCAGCGGCCGGCCCGAGGTGGCGCCCTGCTCGGCGGCGGGCGCGGCACCGGGCACGCCGGCCCCGGGTGCCGCCGGGCGGAGGGCGTTCTGTCCGGCCGTCGGCGGGGTCTGGCGCTGCGCGTTGCCCGCGCGGGTGCCCTCGGCGGGCTGGGGCCAGTGCGGTGCGGCCGGACCGCCGGGCCCCTGCGGGGGCCGCACGCCCTGCGGGGGTACGGAAGCCTGCGGCACCGACGGGACCCGCGGGATCTGCGAACCGCTCTGCGCGGCCTGCGGGTTCGGCGGACCGCCCGGCAGGCCCTGCGGCACGCCCTGCTCGGGGTTCTGCCGCGGAACCTGCCCGGTCTGCGGGGGCACCGCCGTACCGGCGGCGTCCGCCGGGGCGGCGACAGCACGGCGCCGGCGCCCGGTGGGGCCGCTCGCCGGGTGGGGCTGGGGCGGGGTGCGGTCGTCGTCCTGGCCATAGGCGGCCGGGTCGTGCCGCCCGTCGTCACCGGCGGGCATCGCGCCGGGCACACCGGCCGCCGGGAACGCCCCCGGCACCTCACCGGGAACCGGCGGGGCGGACCGCGGCGCGGCCTGCGCCTGCTGCCCGGCCCCCGGAGCCTGCGCCGGCTGCTGCGTCCGGACCCGCGCGAGACCCTGCGCCTGGACGGGTGCCTGGCCCTGGCCGGGAGCCTGCCCCTGCGCGGGAACCTGGTACTGCTGCTGCCCGGGGTACTGCCCCGCGACACCGGCACCGGCGACACCGGGACCGGCGGCACCCTGCCCGGCGACTCCGCCGCCGACGCCGTTGTCCTCGTCCGCCGGCCGGTCCGCCTCGGCGGGCGGAAGGGCGAAGACGGTACGCGGACCGGCCTCCTGGGCCGCCGCCCGCTCCTGCGCCGCGGCGAGCGCGCGCCGCCTGCGCCCGGTCGACTGGCCACCGGAGTCGGCGGCACCGGTACCGGTGCCCTCCGCCGCCCCGGATCCGCTGCCCAGCGCGTACGGGCCGCCCTGGGCGGGGGCGTCCGTGCCGGTCGCCGCCGGGAGGGCCGCGGGCAGCGCGTGCCGCTCGCCGCCCCCGTTCGGGTTGCCGCCCTGCCGTCCGCCGCCCTGCTCGGGCACGCCCCGCGGCGGAACCGTGCCGCCCAGGTTGTTGCCCGACGCCGCGGCGCCCGCGGCCTGTTCGCGGGCGGTGACGATGCCGCCGCCGGCGGCCTCGCCGGTGCCCCGGCCGAGGGCGTTGCCGGGGGGAAGCGCGTTGCCCTGCGGGAGGGCGGCGTCGGCGCCGTCGGCCGCCCGGCCGCGCCGCCTGCCCGTGCCGCTGGACGCGGCGGGTGCCTCGATCGCGGGCTGCGCGGACTCCTCCGCCGCGCGCCGTCGGCGCCGTCCGGTCGGGGCGGCGGCCGTACCGGCGGCGGACTCACCGCCGTCGTCACCGCCGTCGCCCTCGGCGTCACCGTCCAGGAAGGCGTCCACGGAGGACCGCCGCGCCCGCCGCCGTCCGCCCTGCGTCTGGCCGTGCTGGCCGTGCTGACCGGTGCCGGTGTCCCCGGGGCCGGCCTCCAGCGACATCTGCGGCGGGGCCGCGACCGCCCCCGCGCCGCTGCCGATCGGTACTTCGAGCACGTACGCGCTGCCGCTCATGCCCGGCACCTCGTGCGTCTGGAGCACGCCGCCGTGCGCGCGCACGATGCCGCGTACGACGGGCTCGTGCACCGGGTCGCCCCCGGCGTACGGGCCGCGCACCTCGATGCGCACGACCTCGCCGCGCTGCGCGGCGGCCACGACGACCGTGTTGTCGAGGTAACCGCCCGTGGAGACGGGGGTGTTGCCGGTGGCGTCCACGCCGGCCACGTCCGCGACGAGGTGCGCGATGGCCGTCGCGAGCAACTGCGGGTCGACCTCGGCCTCGATGGGCGGCGCGTGCACGGCGAACTGCACGCGGCCGGGGCCGATCAGGTCCACCGCGCCCTCGACGCCCGCGGCGACGACCGCGTCGAGCATGGACTTCGTCCGCGTGATGCCGGCCGGGCCCGCGACGTCGAGCTGCTGGAAGCCGAGGACGTTGTCGATGAGGGTGGTGATGCGGGAGTAGCCGGCCGACAGGTGGTGCAGCACCTGGTTGGCCTCCGGCCACAACTGCCCGGCGTCGTCCGCCGCGAGGGCGGACAGGTCGCGGCGCAGCTCGTCCAGCGGCCCGCGCAGCGAACGCCCCAGCAGGGTCAGAAGCTGCTCGTGCCGGGCCGACAGCGCCTCGTACCGGTCCTTCTCGCGCTCGCCGAGGGCCGCGTAGCGCTCCTCGTTGGCGGCGAGTTCCTCCTCGTGCCGCTCGGTCAGCTCCTCGATCTCCCGGACGTGCTGCTGGCGCAGGGCGGTCAGCTCGGACGCCCGCTCCTCCGAGAGACGTTCGAGTTCCGCCTCGTGCCGCTCGGCCTCGGTCTCCTTCTCCTCGGCGAGCGCGTCGTACGGCCGCCGGTCGGCGAACGTCATGACGGCGCCGACGAGTTGGTCACCGTCGCGGACCGGCGCGGTCGTCAGGTCGACGGGCACCTTGTCGCCGCTCTTGGACCAGAGCACCTGCCCGCGCACCCGGTGCTTGCGCCCGGAGCGCAGGGTGTCGGCGAGCGGCGACTCGGCGTACGGGAAGGGGGAACCGTCGGAACGGGTCGACAGGATCAGGGTGTGCAGCTCGCGCCCGCCGAGGTCGCTGGCGCGGTAACCGAGTATCTGGGCGGCGGCCGGATTGACGAGGACGATCCGTCCGTCGGTGTCCGTGCCGATGACGCCCTCGGACGCGGCACGCAGGATCATCTCGGTCTGCCGCTGGGAGCGCGCGAGTTCGGCCTCGGTGTCGACGGTGCCGGAGAGGTCGCGCACGACGAGCATCAGCAGTTCGTCGCCGCCCGGGGAGTAACCCGAGCCGTAACCGTCGTACGCCTGCTGGGGGTTCTCCAGATTGGCGCTGGTGACCTCGACGGGGAACTCGCTGCCGTCGGTGCGGCGGGCCGTCATCCGGGTCGGCTTGGTCCTGGCCTGCGGGTCGACGTGGTCGGGGGCCCGCATGGAGCCGGGGATCAGCTTCGAGTCGAACTCGGGCAGCAGGTCGAGCAGTCCGCGCCCCACCAGGGCCGTCCCCGGTGCCTCGAAGGCCTCCAGGGCGATGGTGTTGGCGTTGACGACGGTGCCGTTCGCGTTGACCAGCACCAACGCGTCGGGCAGTGCGTCGAGTATGGCTGCGAGGCGAGCAGCGCCTCGGGATGGCCTGCTGCTCACGAGCGCTTCCTCCCTGTTACCGCACCTTGCCGACCGCGGAGGCCATCTTGCCAACCAGCCCGCGACGTGTCACGCGAGGGAGTCTACGGGCACGGGTTGTGCGGGCGGAGCCGGATGAGAGGGAGGTCGCACGACGAAGTCACGCAGAAGCTGTGACCGTGGGGTTTGCGCGACGGCGGACCGCCCGTCCGCGACGGGCACGGCCGTGCGCCCCGGCGGCCCGACCGGTTCGCGCCACGGGGAACGTACGGGTTTCGGCCGCCGCGGTTCCCGGGCGGCCCGCGTCAGGGGGTGAGGGCGGGCAGCAGCGGTACGAACCTGTTCCAGCGCTCGATCTGGCAGCCGTTGCGCCGGTCGAACTCCGCGTCGACCGGCCGTCCGGCCCACACCCCGGTGACGTGGGCGGTGGCGGGGCCGCCGTACAGGGCGGTGCAGATGCTGTCGGGCGGTACGGGCGCGAAGGGGTCGGTTCCCCAACGGGTGTTGCGGTCGAGGGCGTCGCAGGCGTCCTGCGGGGCGGGGTGGCTGCCGCCGGCCGGGTGGCAGGACAGCTCGGCCGTTCCGTCGGTGCCGTCGCCCGCGTGCTCGACGGTGACGGTGAGGTGGTCGGCGGGGCCGGTGGCCGGCGGGGGGAGCGGGGCCCGAACCGGCGCGGCCGGGGCGGCGGCGGAGCCGAGGGCGAGCGGCCCGGCGACGACGCCGGCGGACGCGGACGCGACGGCGGTGAGGAGAAGGAGGTGGCGGCGCAGCCGGTGCAAGGGGGTGCGGCGCGCGGCGGTACGAGGTGACGCGGCGGGGGTCATCGTCAGGTGCATGCCCTGACTAACGCGTCCGGCGCCGGGACGTTGCAGGCGTCGTCGCGGACGGCCCGCCGGGACAAAGGGCTTTGCCCTGTGGCCTGCATGCCTAGTACCGTGGGGCGCGATTGGTGACACCGCGCTCGTCTGTGTCATCATCTGCACGCACCACTCGCGCGCTGGCGCGGGCGGTTGTGCTGGAGGCGTCGCCTAGTCCGGTCTATGGCGCCGCACTGCTAATGCGGTTTGGGCCTTCAAGCCCATCGAGGGTTCAAATCCCTCCGCCTCCGCACCTCGACCAGGGCGCCCGTCCTTCAAGGACGGGCGCCCTGGTTCGTTTCCGGGCCCGTCGGCTGCCCCGCCACTGCTCCCCTACTGCTCGTCCCGCTCGTCCCGCTCGTCGTGGTCGCCGAGACGCAGCGCGTACGCGCGCAGGATGTCCGCCGAGGACCGGCCGGTGTCGCCGCTGTCGTGCACGCGGGCCAGCTCGGCGTACGCGGCGATGAACGCGCCGACCATCTGCCCGGTGCGCGGTTCGATCTGCCGCAGCGCCGCCCGCACCGCCTCCTCGGCGGTGGCCCCGGGATCGACGTCGACGGGGCCGGGGACCAACTGCTGGGCGACGTACGGGGCGATGCTGACGGCCGCGGGGGTGAGGGGGCTCTGGTCCTGATCGCGCCGGCGCATCAGCTCGGTGCCCTCGGTGAGCAGGGCGACGGCGGCGCGCAGGTAGTCGTTGGGCTCCATGGGCCGGAAGCCTAGGACCGTGATCGCCGAGCGGGGCCCAGGTCTGCGCAGGAGTCGGCCCCGTAGGTCATTTCCGCAGGTCACAAGGGGTGAGGCAAACGGATTTCACATGGCGGCGGCAGTCATGTAATGTTCTTCCTGTCGCCGCGAACGGCCCGGAAAGGCCCGGAACGGAGACAAAAACAGAACAAGCACTCGTAGCTTAACGGATAGAGCATCTGACTACGGATCAGAAGGTTGCAGGTTCGAATCCTGCCGAGTGCACATCAGGTCAGAGGCCCCGTGGAGGAATCCACGGGGCCTCTGCCGTTGCCCGGCGGTCCGGGTGTCAGCCGTCTTCCGTCCACACTCCCCGCCGTCGCGCGATGTCGTACAGGGTCGTGATCCGGGCCGGGGTGAGCCGGCCCGTGAGCGGGGCCAGGGACGCCGTCGCCGCCGGGTCGTAGACACGGACGGTGTACTGGGTCGGCGCCCGCTGGATCTCCGCCGCGTCGACGAAGACCAGGACCGGTTCCACCGGGACCTCGAAACCCGCGTGGAGTTCCAGGACCGCCCGGACGCGGCGTGCCTCGCTGTGTGCCGGCGCCGCGTACGGTCGCGGTTCGCCGTGGTTGATACGGACCGTCTTGTCGCCGACCTGCACCACGGCCCCCGGGTGGCGTTCTGTCGTGAAGGTGAGGACGCCGCCCGGACCGACGAGCAGGTGGTCGATGTCGCCGCCCCTGCCGTCCGGCAGCGAGTGCAGGACCTTCCAGCCGTGCCGGCCGAGGCGTTCCAGTTCCCTGCCGACCTTGCGCTCGCCGATCACGGCCGACTGCCAGGCGGCCCACTCGTCGTGCTGTTCGCGCAGGCGGGCGAGGAAGCCGGGTGTGGGCCGGTGGCCCGCACGGGCGAGCCGTTCGACGAGTGTCGCCCCCGGGCCGTTGCGCGCCAGGTCGGTCTCGGGGGTCAGCGGCGGCAGCCCCGCGGCCCGCGGCGGCAACGGCGGCCGGGCTGCCGGGGGCGGCGGCGCGGTGGGCGCCGGGGGCGCGGGCGGGGCCGCCGGTACGGAGGGCGCGGAGGCCGTCGGCGGGTCGGCCGGCGCGGACGGTCCGGGGGCGCCGGAGGGGCCCGGCGGTGCCGGCCGCGCGGGCGGTGCCGGTTGTCCCGGGGGCGCGGAGGGTGCCGCCGGTGCCGTGCGCGCGGAGGGTGCCGGTGGCTCCGGCGGAGCCGGTGGGCGCAGGTGCGGGACCAGGAGGCGCAGGGCCTCGCTGCGGTACCGCGCGATCCGGACCTCCACCGTGCCGGTCAGGAGGTCCGCCCACGCCACCACCGTACGGTCCGGCAGATTCACGTAGACGCGGTGCTTGCCGCTCTCGTTCCACACGTTCACGCTGAGATCACTCACGCGTCCGCCCAAGTCGGTGCCGTCCCCGCATCCATGGCAGCAGGGGCACCGGACGGTCACAAGGGCGCGATGTGGCCATACGGCCGGATTCGCCGCGACCGCCCGGGGAGCAGGCGGCGGTGCGGGCGCGGGGTGCGCCCGCGTGCGCCGGGCGCCCGCCCCGGGCCGCCGTGGGCCGGCCGTGTCGGTCGCTCCCTCTACCCTCGGGTGATGGCACAGGTCTGGAAGTGCGCGGGACTGCGCTGGTCGTCCGACGGCCCCGAGCTGCGGTGGGACGGCGGGCGCCGCAGCGCGCTGCCCCGGGGCAAGCGCGTGGCCTTCGCGGTGCCGGCCGACGGGGTCCGGATCTGCGTCGGGGCCCGCGGCAACCCGTGCCCGGTGCGGGCGGCGGTCTCCGCGCGCGGTACCGGGGGCCGGTGCGAGGAGTGCGCGCGTCTGGACCGGGCGCATTCCGTGGCCGCCGACACGATCGCGGACGACCCGCGTCCGTACCACGTGTACCTCGCCTGGTTCGGTCCCGGCATGCTCAAGGTCGGCATCACGGCCGTCGAGCGCGGCTCCGCGCGGCTGCTGGAGCAGGGCGCCGTCTGCTTCGGCCTGCTCGGTGCCGGGCCGCTGATGGCCGCCCGGCGCACGGAGGAACTGCTGCGGGCCGCGCTGCGGGTGCCCGACCGGATTCCGTACGCCGAGAAGCGGGCGGTGCGGTCCGCGCTGCCCGCCTCGGCGGACGAACGGGCCGCCGAGGTACGCGAGTTGCACGCGCGGGCGGTCGCGCTCGGCGGCTGGCCCGAGTCGCTGACGCGCGAGCCGTGCGTGCCCGTGGACCACGTGGACGTGTTCGGGCTCGCCGGGCTGCCCCCGGCCGTCGGGCAGGTCGGCGAACTCGTCGCGGGCGGCGCGGTCGACGGTGAACTCCTCGCCGCCGCGGGGCCGGACCTGCACCTGCTCACCCCGGCCGGGGTGGTCGTGCTCGACACGCGCCTGATGACCGGCTGGGAGCTGGTGACCCCCGCCGCCGGTCCCGGCTCCGGTGAACTCAGCTTTCCCGTAAGGCCGTTCAAGGGTGCGGCGCAGGCCGCCGCCGGAGTGCAGGACGAGTTGTTCTGACCCCTCGCGGCCCCCTTCTGGACAGGGGCCGCGGCGGAGACGGATCGTGGGCGTCATGAGTGATCACCTCCACGCGCCCGCCGAGGCCGCCCGGGTCCGGGAGTTCCAGCGGCGCAACGGGCTCCCGGGACTCGTCGACGTGCACACGCACTTCATGCCCGAGCGCGTCCTGCGCAAGGTCTGGGCGTACTTCGACGCTCTCGGGCCGCTCACCGGCGGTGTCGAGTGGCCCATCACCTACCGGCAGGACGAGGAGGAACGGGCCGCCCTGCTGCGGGAGTTCGGGGTGCGGGCCTTCACCGCCATGCTCTACCCGCACAAGCCGGGGATGGCGCAGTGGCTCAACGAGTGGGCCGTCGGGTTCGCCCGGCGCACTCCCGACTGCCTGCACACGTCCACGTTCTTCCCCGAGGACGGCGTCACGCGGTACGTGCGCGAGGCGGTCGAGGCCGGCACCCGGGTCTTCAAGGCGCACCTCCAGGTCGGGGCGTACGACCCGGCGGACCCCGAACTCGACCCGGTGTGGGGGCTGCTGGCGGAGGCGGGCATCCCGGTGGTGACGCACTGCGGGTCCGGGCCCGCGCCCGGCAAGCACACCGGGCCCGGTCCCGTCGGACAGGTGCTGGCCCGACACCCCCGGCTGCGGCTGGTCGTCGCGCACCTCGGCATGCACGAGTACGAGGACTTCCTCGCCCTCGCCGAGCGGTACCCGGAGGTCCGGCTGGACACCACGATGGCGTTCACCGACTTCTCGGAACGGATGGCGCCCTTCCCGCGCCGCGCGCTGCCCCGGCTCGCCGCGCTCGGCGACCGGGTGCTGCTCGGCACGGACTTCCCGAACATCCCGTACTCCTACGTCCATCAGCTGGAGGTGCTGGAGCGCCTCGGGTTCGGGGAGGAGTGGCTGCGTGCCGTGTGCCACGACAACGGGGCCCGGCTGTTCGGGCTCGGGCCCGCCGGGACGGTGGCGCGGCGCCCGTAGCGGTGCGGCCGGGGGCGCTCGGGGAGTGCCCGGACGGCTCCTGGGTGGGGCTGCGGGGGCCCTGGGGGTTTCTCAGAGAAATCACAGCTTCGCGAAAGAGTGCTCTCAGAGCACCCCGACATGGTGTCCACCATGACCACGACCTCGCCCCAGGGGCGCACCGAACTGCTGAGGCCGGACGGGAGCCCCGTCCGGGTGCTTGTTGTGGACGACGAGATGTCGATCACCGAACTGCTGTCGATGGCCCTCAGGTACGAGGGCTGGCAGATCCGCAGCGCGGGTGACGGCCAGGGCGCGATCCAGACCGCGCGCGAGTTCCGGCCGGACGCCGTCGTTCTCGACATGATGCTGCCCGACATGGACGGGCTCACCGTTCTGGGGCGGCTGCGCCGTGAGCTGCCCGACGTGCCCGTGCTCTTCCTGACCGCCAAGGACGCCGTCGAGGACCGCATCGCGGGACTCACCGCGGGCGGCGACGACTACGTCACCAAGCCCTTCAGCCTGGAGGAGGTCGTGGCCCGGCTGCGCGGGCTCATCCGCCGCTCCGGTGCCGCCGACCGGCGTTCCGAGTCGACGCTCGTCGTCGGCGACCTGACCCTCGACGAGGACAGCCACGAGGTGTCGCGGGGCGGCGACAACATCCATCTGACCGCCACCGAGTTCGAGCTGCTGCGCTTCCTGATGCGCAACCCGCGGCGCGTGCTCAGCAAGGCGCAGATACTCGACCGCGTCTGGTCCTACGACTTCGGCGGCCAGGCCAACGTCGTGGAGCTCTACATCTCGTACCTGCGGCGCAAGATAGACGCCGGGCGCGAGCCCATGATCCACACGCGGCGCGGCGCCGGTTACCTGATCAAGCCCGCGGTGTCATGACCGCCCGGCGGCGGTCGCGGAAGCAGAGGCGGGGACGACAGCCGCGCACCCTGCGGACCCGGCTCGTCGTCGCGTCCGTGCTGCTGATCGCCGTGGTCTGCGCGGTGATCGGCTCGGTGACGACGCTCGCGCTGCGCTCCCACCTCTACGAGCAGCTCGACGCGCAGCTCGGCGAGGTGGCGGCCCGCGCGGTGGGCGGCTTCCCGGCGGGCGCCCTCAAGGGCGGCACCCCGCCCGACGGCCGGGGTGCGGGCACCCTCCCGGACAAGCAGACCGGCACCGCGGGCAAGACGCCCCAGTCCCTCAAGAGCCTCGTCACGGAGGGCCCGCAGCCGGCCAACTCCATCGCCGCCGAGGTGGAGAAGGGCACGATCACGTCCGCGATGGTCGGCAAGAAGACCACGGACGACAACGGCGCCCCCCGCACGGCCGCGCACAAGCTGACGGCCGCCCAGACCTCGGTGCTCGGGTCCGTGCCCCACGACCAGAAGCCGCACACCGTGGACGTCCCCGGGCTCGGGCAGTACCGCGTCGAGTACCGGGAGGGTCTCAACGGCGACTACTACGTGGCCGTCCCCACCACCGACGTCACCAACACCGTCAACACCCTGATCGTGGTGGAGATCAGCGTCACCGTCGCCGGTCTGGTCGCCGCGTCCCTGGCCGGCACCGTCATCGTCTCCGTGGCGCTGCGCCCCCTGCGCCGGGTCGCGTCGACCGCCACCCGGGTCTCCGAACTCCCCCTGCACAGCGGCGAGGTGCACCTGCGCGAGCGCGTGCCCGAGTCCGAGACCGACCCGCACACCGAGGTCGGGCAGGTGGGCGCCGCGCTCAACCGGATGCTCGACCACGTGCACGGGGCGCTGCACTCGCGCCAGCAGAGCGAGACGCGGGTGCGGCAGTTCGTCGCCGACGCCAGCCACGAGCTGCGCACCCCGCTCGCCTCCATCCGCGGCTACGCCGAACTCACGCGCCGCGGACGGGAGTCGGTGGGCCCCGACACCCGCCACGCGCTCGGCCGCATCGAGTCCGAGGCCGGGCGGATGACCCTGCTCGTCGAGGACCTGCTGCTGCTGGCCCGGCTGGACGCGGGCCGGCCGCTCCAGTTCGAGCAGACCGACCTCGTACCGCTCGTCGTGGACACCGTGAGCGACGCCCGCGCCGCCGGGCGCGACCACAACTGGCGCCTGGACCTGCCCGACGAGCCGGCCCCGGTCTCCGCCGACGCGGCCCGGCTCCAGCAGGTGCTGGTCAACCTGTTCGCGAACGCGCGCACCCACACGGCGCCCGGGACCACCGTCACGGCCCGGGTCAGACCGAACGGCGAATGGCTGTGCGTGGACGTCGAGGACGACGGCCAGGGCATCCCGCCGGAGCTGCTCCCGCGCGTCTTCGAACGCTTCGCCCGCGGTGACTCCGCGCGCTCCCGGGCCACCGGGTCCACCGGCCTCGGGCTCGCCATCGTGCAGGCGGTCGCCGCCGCGCACGGAGGCGCCGTCACCGTCGACAGCGTCCCCGGGCGCACGGTCTTCACCGTGCACCTGCCGGCGCTCGCGCCCCGCACGGGCGGCCCGGACACTCTTTCCGCGCTGGAAGAAACGAAGTGGCAACAGCACTCACAGGCCGGCCACAGCGCCGCCACATGGGTGCGACAGCGCGCCTGACGAAAGTCGTTTCCATGCGAACCGACTCTTCTCCCGGCACCCTGCCGGCGCGGGAGCACCTCCCGGCCGCAGGGGCAGGGACTCCCGTCCTGGACGTCGTGATTCCCGTCTACAACGAAGAGAAGGACCTCCAGCCGTGCGTCCTCAGACTGCGCGAGCACCTCACCCGCACCTTCCCGTACGCGTTCCGCATCACGATCGCGGACAACGCGTCCACGGACACCACCCCGCGGGTGGCGGCGCGGCTGGCGGCGGAGCTGCCCGAGGTGACGGCGTTCCGGCTGGAGCAGAAGGGGCGCGGCCGGGCGCTGCGCACCGTGTGGTCGGCGTCCGACGCCCCGGTCCTCGCGTACATGGACGTCGACCTCTCCACCGACCTGAACGCCCTGCTCCCGCTGGTCGCGCCGCTGATCTCGGGCCACTCCGACCTCGCCATCGGCTCGCGCCTGGCGCGCAGTTCGCGGGTGGTGCGCGGGGCGAAGCGCGAGTTCATCAGCCGCTCGTACAACCTGATCCTGCGCGGTTCGCTCCAGGCCCGGTTCTCCGACGCGCAGTGCGGCTTCAAGGCGATACGCCGTGACGTCGCCCAGGTGCTGCTGCCGCTGGTGCAGGACACCGGCTGGTTCTTCGACACGGAGATGCTCGTCGTCGCCGAACGGGCGGGGCTGCGCATCCACGAGGTGCCGGTCGACTGGGTCGACGACCCGGACTCGACGGTCCACATCGTCCGGACGGCGACCGAGGACCTCAAGGGGGTGTGGCGCGTGGGCAAGGCTCTCGGCACCGGTTCGCTGCCGCTGGACCGGCTGACCCGGCCGTTCGGCGACGACCCGCGCGACCGCGACATCAAGGACGTACCGCGCGGCCTGGCACGGCAGTTGCTCGGCTTCTGCGTGGTGGGCGGCCTGTCCACGCTGTTCTACCTGCTGCTCTACAGCGCGTTCAGGTCGTTCAGCGGTTCGCAGATCGCCAACGCGCTGGCCCTGCTGGTCTCCGCCGTCGCCAACACGGCCGCCAACCGCCGGCTGACCTTCGGCGTGCGGGGGCGCGGCGGCGCGGTGCGGCACCAGGCGCAGGGGCTGGTGGTCTTCGCCATCGGCCTCGCGCTGACCAGCGGTTCGCTCGCCGCCCTCAACGCGGCGACGGACGACCCGGCGCACTCGACGGAACTGGCGGTCCTGGTCGCGGCCAACCTCGCGGCGACGGTACTGCGGTTCCTGCTCTTCCGGGCCTGGGTGTTCCCGGAGCGCGACGACGACGCGGACGAACGGCACGAGGACGGCGGGGAGTTCGGCGCCGGCGGCGGTCACTCCGGCCAAGTCCCGCGCGACGGCGCCTGGTTCGGCGGGAACGCGGACGGGCCCGCCCCGGCCCCCGCCCCGCTGCCCCGCCGCCCGGTGACCCCCGGCTCCGCGCCCCGGCCCGTGACTCCGGGCCGCGCCGCCGGTACTCCGTGGGCCCCGGCACCGACGCCCGGGGCCCCGCACGACACGACCGGTGCGCGCGCCGGTGACGCCGCGCACCTCCCGTCCGGGGACACCGCCTACGGGGACACCGCCTACCGGGACATCACGTACGGGGACGCCGTCCCGCGCACGCAGCCGGTGCTCCCGCACGAAACCGACACGAGGGACATGTGATGACCACGCACTACGACGGGACGGCCGGACGGCCCGGGGACGCGGGCACCGCCTCCGGGGGGCCGCCCCCCTCGGTGCCGCCGGGCGGTGGGGTCGCGGTCCCGCCGCGGCCCGCCGCGCCCCCCGAACTCCCCTCCGGTGACGCCCCGTTGGCTCCACCGAACGGTGAGGCCGGGCCGGAGGGCGACGAGCCGAGGCCGCCGTTCGTGCGGCGGCTGTGGCGCGGCCGGCCCGAGGACCCGCGCTGGGCGCGCCCCGCGTTCCTCGCGCTGCTGCTCGTCACCGGGCTCGCCTACCTCTACAAACTGAGCGCGTCCGGGTGGGCCAACTCCTTCTACTCGGCGGCCGTCCAGGCGGGCAGCAGGTCGTGGAAGGCGTTCTTCTTCGGCTCGCTGGACGCCGGCAACGCCATCACCGTCGACAAGCCGCCGGCCTCCCTGTGGCCGATGGAGCTGTCGGTACGGATCTTCGGCCTCGGCTCGTGGGCGATCCTCGTGCCCGAGGTGATCATGGCCGTCCTCACGGTCGCCGTCGTGTACGCGGCCGTGCGGCGCCGGTTCGGTCCCGGGGCCGGGCTGCTCGCGGGCGCGGTGCTGGCGCTGACGCCGGTCGCGGCGCTGATGTTCCGGTTCAACAACCCGGACGCGCTGCTCGCCCTGCTGATGTCGCTCACCGTCTACTTCGTGGTCCGCGCCCTGGAGGACGGCCGCACCAAGTGGCTGGTGTGGGCCGGGGTCGCGATCGGGTTCGCGTTCCTGACGAAGACGCTCCAGGCGTTCCTGGTGCTGCCGCCGCTCGCGGTGGTGTACGCGGTGTGCGCGCCCGTGCGGCTGCGCAGGCGTTTCGCCCAACTCGGCCTGGCGACGGGCGCGATGGTCGTGGCGGGCGGCTGGTGGACCGCGATCGTCGAGCTGTGGCCGGCGTCCTCGCGGCCGTACATCGGCGGCTCGCAGAACAACAGCTTCCTTGAACTGACCTTCGGCTACAACGGGTTCGGCCGCCTGAGCGGCGACGAGACCGGCAGTGTCGGCGGCGGTGGCGGCGCGGGCGGCGGCAGCCAGTGGGGCGAGACCGGCTGGGACCGGATGTTCAACTCCGAGATCGGCGGCCAGATCTCGTGGCTGATCCCGGCCGCGCTGATCCTGCTCGTGGGCGCCCTCGTCCTCACCCGGCGGGCGGGCCGGACCGACCTCGCGCGCAACTCCCTGCTCGCGTGGGGCGGTTCGCTGCTGATGACCATGGTGGTCTTCAGCTACATGGCCGGCATCTTCCACCAGTACTACACGGTCGCCCTCGCGCCCTACCTCGCCGCCGTGGTCGGCATGGGCGCCGGGGCGCTGTGGGAGCAGCGGTCCCGGACCTGGGTCGCGCTGACCCTCGCGGCCGCCGTCACGGCGTCGGCGGCCTGGGGCTACGTCCTGCTGAACCGCACCCCGGACTACCTGCCGTGGCTGCGGTGGCCGGTGCTGCTCGGCGGCCTGCTCGCCGCGCTCGGCCTGGTCTTCGCGGGCCGGCTCGACCGGCGCACCGCGTTCGCGACGGCCGCCCTGGGCATCGCGGCCTCGCTGGCCGGACCGACGGCGTACACCCTCACCACCCTGAACGAGGGGCACAGCGGTTCCATCGTCACGGCCGGTCCGTCCGGCGCGAGCACGATGGGCTTCGGCGGTGGCGGCGCGGGCGGTGGCCGCGGCGGCTTCGGCGGGGGCGCTCCCGGCCAGAACCAGCAGAACGGCAACGGCACCGGCGGCAACGGCTTCCCCGGCGGTGGCGGCTTCCCGGGCGGCGGCAACGCGCAGGGCCAGGGCGGCGGCCGGAGCCAGGGCAACGGCTTCCCCGGCGGCGCCCCGTCGGCGGGCGAGGGCGGCGGCACGGGCGGCGGCATGGCCGGTGGCGGCATGGGCGGTCTGCTCAACGGGGCCACGGTCAGCGCCGAGGCCGGGAAACTGCTGGAGAAGGACGCCGGCACGTACACGTGGGCGGCGGCCGCCATCGGCTCCCAGAACGCGGCGAGCTACCAACTCTCCACCGGGGAGCCGGTGATGGCCATCGGCGGCTTCAACGGCACCGACCCGTCGCCCACGTTGGCGCAGTTCGAGAAGTACGTGGCGGACGGCAAGGTCCACTACTTCATCGCCAGTGGCACCGGTGGCGGCGCGGGCGGCGGCAGCGACGGCACGTCCTCGCGGATCAGCGCGTGGGTCGAGAGCAACTTCAAGAAGGTCACGGTCGGTTCGGCCACCTTCTACGACCTCACGCAGAAGACGACGGGCAACTGACGGTCCGTCCCGGCAGGAAGGCGGTGGCCCGCACCCCGGGCCGCCGCCTTCCGCCGTGCCCGCGCCGCGCGCCCGCCCCGGGGTGCCCGTCGGCTGCCGGTCGTCACGGTTTCTCCCGGCCCGGCCTCCCGTCGTACGGTGATCGGCAGCCCGCCGCCCGTACGGTGGCGGGCGGTGGTCGCGACCTGATGTCCCGGCCGGTGGCGGCGTTGTGCCGCCGCGCGACCGGGGTACCAGGCAGACGGGGGTGGCGCCGTACCGCGGGCACGGCGGCAGGACGTGGGACGCGGCACACCGCACCGGAGCGGACTCCGGTGCCGGACGCCGCCGCTCCCCGGCACGGGTCCCTCGGCGGGCCCGGGGAAGGTACGCGATGGTGAGGGCAGCCGACCGGGCCGAGCGCCCGGCGCGGGCCAGCGTGTGGCTGGAGGGGCGCACGCCCCGGCGCGGGCGTTCCGGCGGACAGCCGTCCGGGCTGGACCGGGACCGGATCACCCGGGCCACCGTCCGGCTGCTGGACGAGGAGGGCATGGCCAGGTTCTCCATGCGCCGCCTCGCCGGTGAGCTGAACGTCACCGCGATGTCCGTGTACTGGTACGTCGACACCAAGGACGACCTGCTCGAACTCGCCCTGGACGCCGCGTACGGCGAACTGCGCCTGCCCGACCCGGAGGCCGGCGAGGACTGGCGCGAGCAGCTCGCCGCGCTGGCCCGGGAGTACCGCGCGCTGCTGGTGCGGCACCCCTGGCTGTCGCAGCTCACGGGGATCTTCCTGAACATCGGGCCGCACGCGCTGGCGTTCTCCCTCGCCGTGCAGCGGGTGGTCCGGCGCACCGGCCTGCCGGCGCACGGCCTCGCGGGCGCCATCTCGGCGGTCTTCCAGTTCGTGTACGGGTTCGGCACGATCGAGGGGCAGTTCATCGCCCGGAGCGCGACGGCCGGGATGACGCAGGACGAGTACTTCCGTGCGGCGCTCAGCAGCGTCCAGCAGGCGCCGGACGCCGCCGAGGCGGTCCAGGAGGCCGCCGACCTGCGCGCGGCGCGGGGCGGGGACACCGTCGTGGAGATGCGCGAGAAGGACTTCGCCTTCGCCCTGGAACTGCTGGTGACGGGGATCGAGGCGATGGCGGCGAGGGCCGGACGGGACTGACGGCGCTCTGCCGTCGGGGGAGCTGGCCCACCGTCAGGCGGGCGTCACCCCGGGGCAACGGAACGGCTAAAGTGCTCTTCGTCCTGTGCTCGCAGTCGGGAATGTGCTGCGGAGCTCTCCTGCGCATGGCCAAATGGCCGTGCATGCCGAAGAGGTTCGTGGTGTCCGCGTCCGAGTTTCCCGATTCGCCCCTTTTTCCGGTGGGCCGTGCCCTGCCGGAGCCGCCGGGTTTCGAGCTGGCCGAGGCGCTGACCGTGGCCGCCCAGCAACTCCACGAGACGGTGACGCCCCAGAACACCATGCGTGCGGCCGTCCGGCTCGCCGTGGATCTGCTGCCCGGTGCCGAACAAGCCGGCATCTCCGTGATCGAGCACGGCAACCGGCGCTCCGAGATCACCTGGACCGACGAGATCGTCCCGCGCGCGGAGGCGGTGCACCCCGATCGCGAACACTCCCCGTACTGGAACCAGTTGTGGACCGCGCCGGTCGTGCGCGTGGACGACAGCGAGGCGGACGACGGCGGTCTGGCCCTGGCCGGTCTCGGCCTGCGCTCCGCCCTCGCGCTGCGGCTGCGCGCCGACCGCCGCCGGCTGACCGTGCTCACCGCGTACGCGCGCAAACCGCGCGCCTTCGACGACCACGCGACCCGGGTGGGCCGCCTGTTCACCGCGCACGTCAACGTCGCGCTCGACTCGGCGACCGTGCGGGAGCAGCTCACCGAGGCGATGCACACCCGGGACCTGATCGGCCAGGCCACCGGCATCCTCATGGAGCGGCTGAACACGGACGCGGCGGAGGCGTTCAAGAGCCTGGTGCGGGCCTCGCAGCGGGAGAACACGAAGCTGCGCGACCTGGCCCGCCGCATCGTCGACACGAGCGGCTCCCCGGCGCCCTGAGCGCGCGGGCACCCGCGGACACGGCAGCGGCGGGGGGGGGGGGGGGGGGGCGCCCCCCCCCCCCCCGGGGGCCCCCCCGGGGGGGGGGGGCGCCCCCCCCGGGGGGGGGGGCCGCCCCCCCCGGGGGGGGGGCACGCCCCAACACG